>DASWNZ010000134.1:0-31938 GCA_036398975.1 Longimicrobium sp. | reverse complement strand
GGCGGCCTCCTGACCGTCAACGTCACCGCGGACGAGAACTGGCGGGGCGAGTTCAAGGCGATGAACAACCTGGGCGAGCTGAAGCCCGGGTACTATGGCGACCTTCGCCGCTACCCCTTCCACAACCCGCTGAAGGGCGGCCTGTCCTGGAGCGGGCAGGGTCGCGGGTGCAACACGCTCACCGGCTGGTTCGTCGTCGATCGGGTCACCTACACCAGCGGGGCCCTGACGGCGATCGAGCTGCGGTTCGAGCAGCACTGCGAGGGTGGCGTCCCCGCGCTGCGCGGTCAGATGCGCTGGTCCGCATCGGACGTCGCCACGCCGCCCGAGCCCGTGAACCCGCCGCCGGGCACGCTGTGGCGCCCGGAAGCCGGCGCGGTCCCGGCCAGCGGCAGCTACGTGTACCTCAAGAGCGACGCGGGCGACTACATCGGAGCCGGAAAGACGCACCTCTACCAGGCGGGCGCATTCACCGTCAACAGCAACGGCGGGCTCCTGACCGTCAACGTCAACTCGACCGAGAGCTGGTGGGGCGACTTCAAGGCGATGAACAACCTCGGCGAGCTGAAGCCCGGGTACTACGGCGACCTTCGCCGCTATCCGTTCCACAACCCGTTGAAGGGTGGCCTTTCCTGGAGCGGGCAGGGGCGTGGGTGCAACATGCTCACGGGCTGGTTCGTCGTGGACCGCGTCGTCTACACCGCGGGCAAGGTCAGCGAGATCGAGCTGCGGTTCGAGCAGCACTGCGAGGGGGGCGGTCCCGCCCTGCGCGGCGCGATCCGCTGGACCGCACCGGCAGCGATACGCACTTCGCGCAGCGCCGCGGCCTCCCGGCGGAGCTGAGGGCCCTGCCTGCGCTCGAGTAGTAGCCTACTGGCGATGAGAGCTCCAATGTCAGCGAGCCAGCTCGCGGCTCTCATCGCCGACGCGCTGGTCGATGCGGGGCTGGTTCCGCGCGAGCGGTTCGAGGACGCTGCCCACATCACCGAGGCCGAGATCGAAGTGCGCCTCGCCCTCGGCAACGAGATCGTCCCGGGCCGCGATTCTGCACCCCCCGAGTAACCCTCGCGCGGTTTCGGAGGCGTACTTCAGCGGCGATACCACCCAGTCGACGATCTCCCCATGCGGCCGACGATCCCCCTGGCTGCCTGGCGCATAGCGGTCGATCCGGGTGCCGTGCGCTCGCTCGCAGCCCACATCCCGGACCCGCCCTGCGGCCGCGGGTGTCCGATGTGCCGCAACTGGACCGCGGCGGTCGACGAGGCGCTCCCTCCCGAGCTGCAGGGGCAGCTGGCGCGGCTCGGTATCGATCCGGCGGCGCCCTCCGACCTGTATGGCAGTGGAAGCGCACCAGGCGTCTACCGGTACCGCATCACCTACCACACGGCGGGCCGCATCCTCAGTGGTCCGAGCAGCATTTCCCGTATCCCACGTCTCGGCCTCCATCGGCACTACCAGCCGCTTCGCGAGACCCCCTGGCTCGGCCTCTCCGTGGCGTACGAACATCTCGTCCACGGGAAGGTAGATTGGAGGCCGATGGGGACGTCATCGGTGGTGCAAGTACTTTCGCCTGGACGTGCCGTGGCGCCTGTCCGAAGCCGGTCCAGCGGACTTCGTCGCGTCCGATGCGCGGATCTGGCGTGACACCCCCTGGGCGCGTGCCCACCGCCGAGCCGCGCGCCGCGGGTGACACCGGGCCGTTGTGGCGGGACGGTTCCGTACTGACACAAATCCGAATGCGTCGCCTACACCTACCTCTGCTCCATCGCTCCCCTGACCCGGTCCGCCGCACTCCCCTGGTCTTCGTCGTGCGGCTGCGGCTGCTGCTGCTCATCGGAGTCCTCGCAGCCGCGGCATGCAGCGACGACGACGGAACGGTCGGAGCACCGGAGCACTTCAGCCCGATGGTTGTCGATTCTCCGGTCGGGCCCCTGCGCCTGCAGCTCTCGGTCTGGCCGAAGAACGTGGTGTTCCGCCGCCCGAACCGGATCATGATCAACTACCGCATGGTCAACCCCGGCCCGGGCGATCATGATATCGGGACGCCGCGGAATACTACCATTTCCGCGTGATTCGTCCGAACGGCCAGCGGCTCTATCCCAGGGTCGTGTCGGCGACCGAAGGGATGGGCGGGGCACAGCGCATCCTCCTATACCCGGGTGAAGCAGGGGAGACGCATACGATCAACCTTGCCTGCATGCCGTACCACGCATACTCCTTTGAGCCCCTCTACCGGCCGCCCGATCGATACGGCTGCGAAGCCTACTTCCAGTTTCGTGAAGCAGGGGTGTACCGCGTGATCGGCCAGCGAGTCCCGCCGCCCGCGTTTGGGCCGGAGGACGATTGGACGCCCGAGATCCGCCGCGCCAAAGGCGAGGACACGCTGCCCTCCCGCGCCGACACCTTGGAGATCAGGTTTCAACCCGCTAGCCGCTGGTGGCCGTGGTAAGCTCCAGGGGCGTTTGGCGGATGAGACCCTGAAGCAGTGAGTGGTTCCGCAGGCCTGCACACATGTCACTCTGCAGACAACTATGACAACTCCGACAAAGATGGACCCCCCTGGCAAATCGTCCAACCGGTTCGGCCGCGGGCTTGGCGTGCTCCTGGTGGTGATCGGCATCGGGATACTGGCGGGTGGGATCGCGTTCGGAGCCCTCAACACCGCCCTCCTCGGCGGCGCGGTGGTGATGAGCGGGCTCATGACCGCCACGGATCCGAAGCGCAACCTGCCCCGCCGCCTTGCCTTCGCCGCCGTGGGCGTGCTGCTGATGGGCCTGTACATGCTCAACCGGTAGAGCCGCGGCATGGACGCCGATTCGATCGCTGAGATCGCCATCGACGGGACGGGCGCCTCTGTGTCAGGCCCGCGACCGTGGTCCTGCCGTACATCTGGCTGGAGGCGATGGAGGTCCACTGGGACGATCAAAAGGGCTGGCTCTACTCGCCGAGGCCTCGGGAATGGAGCTACGCAGACTGGTACCGGCAGATCCTGGCCGCGGCTCGCGAACAGGGCTGCGACCTGCGCATCACGAGCGACACGGCGTGGAGCGGCGTCCCGGAGGCTGTGCGGGAGGAGATTCTCGCGTCCGGCGGGCTGGCAAGCGGTGGTCCGTCCTTGCTCTCGCGCGACGAAAGTCTTGCGTGGCGGCCCCGCAGGTCCAACCCTAGTGCCGCTCGGCGGACGGTTGCCAGGACCGCGCCGGGTACCGCCCGCCCCTCCTCGACTGGCTCGACCTCCTCATCTCCCTCACCACGCACCCTGATGACACGAATCGCATCCTGGCGTCCCTTGCTGCTCGCCGCCGGCGTCCTCATGATCGCGGGCTCAATGACGCACCCGCGCGATCCGTCGATGCAGCAGATGCTAATGAACCCGATCTGGGTTCCGTCGCACTCCCTGATGCTCGCGGGCTACGTGTCGTTGCTGGCGAGTCTCTTCCTGCTGCATCGCTCGGGCGGCGGGCCGGCGGGGCGCTGGATGCGGATCGCCCTCGCGGGGACCGCGCTGCAGACGCTGGAGGCGTTCTTCCACCTGATCGCGGTCGTGGATGCCGAGCGCATGCAGGCGGGGCACGCCACGCCCGTCTTCACGGCGCACATGATCCTGGGCGGCGTGGGCTACCCCGTCTTCGCGCTGGTGGCGATGGCGCTGGTCGTCGCGGGCGCCCGCACCCGTACGCTGGGCAGGTGGTGGATCGCGCCGCTGGGCGTCCTGGGCGCGCTGCTTCCGGGGCTCGCGGGCATTCTCGTGATCTGGATGGACATGGGCGTGGGGGTGCTGTTCGCCGGAATCGCCTTCTTCGGGCTGTGGGAGATCGTGGCCGCGCTGCTCCCCGTGCGCGTAGCGGCGGAGTCCCCGGCGGCTCCGCGGAGCGCGGCCGCGCTGGCCGGCGCCTGACCGTCCCAATCTCTGGTGCCCCGCCACCGTCGATGCTCAAATGCCCGTGAACGAAAGCCCCATCGTGGTTCGGCCAGGAGAAGCAAGGGTATATGACTGCGGGCCCATGCGTGCCCTGTTCCTGGCCGATGGGGATGAAACCGGGTCGCGATACTCCGTCTCGGAATGGTGGGTGCAGCCGCAGCACGTTGGAGTAGGCCCTCACGCGCACGACGAAAACGAGGAGCTGTTCTACGTGCTGGAGGGCACTCTGACGTTCCGGATCGCGTACAGCGACGTCGAGGCACCTGCCGGCACGTTCATCCGCGTCCCGGCAGGCGTGCTGCACGGGTTCGAGAACCGCACTTCGGCCCGGGCCGGAGCGCTGAACGTGTTCATTCCGGGAGGTTTCGAGCAGCGGATGCCCCAGATCGTCGAGTGGTATCGTACTCACCCAGACGGCACGTGACGACCGGCAGCGGCCCTTGACCCTGCTCGATCGAACAAACGAGAGATTGCCGCAATGGCCGAGAACAAGACGAAGCCGACCGGCGCCAGTGTCGAGGAGTACATCGCCTCGAGAGCGAGCGAACCGCAGCGCGCCGACTGCGAGGAGCTGGATACTCTGCTCCGGCGAATCACCGGGCAGGAACCGAGGATGTGGGGCCCGAGCATCGTCGGCTACGGCTCATACCGCTACACGTACGAAAGCGGCCGAACCGGTGAAGCACCCCTTGCGGGCTTCGCCATCCGGGGTCGAGATCTGGTTGTCTACCTGTCGGCCGAAGAAGACGAGCAGAAGGCGTTGCTCTCCAGGCTCGGCAAGCATTCGATGGGCAAGACGTGCCTGTACTTCAAGCGCCTTTCCGATCTGGACAGGTCCGTGCTGGAGCAGTTGGTGGCGAACTCGGTCGCGGAGGTAGAGCGACGCCACGGAGCGCACGCCTCCTGAGCACGCACGCGGACACTGTCGCGGAGACGAGGAATGCGATTCACCAACACGACAAAGGTCGACGCTCCTCCGGAAGTGGTGTTTGGCGTCCTGTGCGAGGTCGAGCGCTGGCACGAGTGGACGCCGACGGTCACGCGGGTGGAGCGCCTCGATGCCACCGGCGCACCGCTGGCGCTCGGCAGCCGCCTGCGGATCGTGCAGCCAAAGGTGCCGCCCGCCGAGTGGACGGTCACGGAGTTCGAAGAGGGACGAGGGTTCCGGCTCTTCAGCCGCTCGCCCGGCGCGACCGTCAAAGCGGATCACCGGGCAGAGCCGGGCGACGGGGGCCAGCGCTCCCGCGTGACGCTCTCGGTGACGTTCACCGGCTTCCTGGGGCGGATCATCGGCTGGCTGATGCGCGGGCTCAACGAGCGGTACCTCGCGCAGGAAGCGGCGGGTCTCAAGCTCCGGTGCGAGGAGCGAGCTCGGGGTACCGTGTGAGGCGGTGTCCATCGCATCGGCGAGCTGGCGAAGCGGGCTGGCGGCAATACTTCTACGGAGCGAGCATCCACATGCGGCTTGTCCACTTTTCCGTGGTCGCGCTCCTGGCGGCGTTGGGGACGTCCCCGCTGCACGCTCAAAGCACCCCGACGCGGCCTTTCGGCCTCGGCATGGGGACACCCCTCGCGACCATCCGCGACGAGCTCGGGGGCACCCAGCCCATGAGCAGCTTCAACGGCTGGTTTCTGCTGCAAAAGGTTCCTTCCCCCAGCGGGCCCTTTCGCTCGTTCCAGCTGTTCGTCTCGCCGGTAAGCGGGCTGTGCAGCATAGTGGCGATCACCCCGAACATCGAATCGGATCCCGCGGGCACGGAGGTACGCCGGGCGTATTCGGCCGTGCGAGACTCCCTCGACGCCGTGTATGGGAAGAGCTCGCTGCTGGAGAGCGTCGTCCGCAACCCGCTGTACACCGGCGCCGACGAGTGGATGCTCAGCATCCACTACAGGGAACGAACTTACCGGGCGATCTGGAACATGAGCTCGGGGCGATTTCCTTCCGAGCTCTCGCAGGTGTCGCTGAGCCTCGAGCATGGATCATCCGAGAGCGCGGCGCAGCTCGTCCTCAGCGTGACCCGCCCGGACCAGCGCGGGTGCCACGCAGAGGTGATGGCCGCCGAACGCGCTTCACCGTAGCAAGCGGCAGGTAGCCTGGAGACGCGCCGCCGGAACCAGCCCCTGCGGTGGTGACGGTGCAGCGTGTAGATTCCCGCCTTCCGCGCGGGCGAACCACTTCGCATTGGTTAGATTTCTAATAGATGAGCGACTCGACTGCGGACCCGGCCGCACGACCCCCGGATGATCCGCATGCGCGCGACCGCATCGCCGCGCTGCGGCTGCTCGTAGTGATGAGCCGCGCGTTGCGAGCGGTTACCGAGCCCGCGCGGCACCAGGCGAAGCAGTGGGACCTCTCGTCTACGGAGTTGGGGGTGCTGGAGGCGCTGTACCACAAGGGGCCGCTCCCCCTGAGCGCGCTGGCCGAGCGCATCCTCCTGACGGGCGCCAGCACCACGTACACGGTGAAGCGCCTGGAGAAGCGCGGCCTCATGCGCCGCCGGACGTCCACCGAAGACCAGCGGTTCGTCTTCGGCGAGCTGACGGAGGCGGGGCGCGCGCTCATCGAGGAGATCTTTCCCATCCACGCGGAGCAGATCCGGCGCTCCATGCAGGGGCTCACGCTCGAGGAGAAGCGCCAGGCTGCCGATCTGCTCCGGCGGCTCGGACGCGCCGCGGCGGCCGGCGGCGAGCATCAGGATCGCTAGGCTCGCCTTTCCGGCAGAGCCAAGAGCCGCAGGAGGTACTTCCATTTCTAAGTATATGTACTTAGAATTCAAAGTACCTTCCATCGTCGGTACATCTAACGGCCGCCGATTCCTTGCCCTGGAGACGTTATGTCGACCCATGCTACCGCCATCCCCGCCCTTCCCTCCTCGGCCCCGACGCGCGGACGAGCGGCCACCTTCGCGCTGTGGGCGCTCCAGATCGCGCTCACCGTGGCGATCGGTGCGGCCGGCGCGGCCAAGCTCGCGGGCGCACCGGAGATGGTGCAGCTCTTCGACGCCATCGGCATCGGGCAGTGGTTCCGCTATGTTACGGGAGCGCTCGAAGTGTTCGGCGCCCTCCTGCTGCTCGTGCCGGCCTTCGCCGGGCGCGGCGCGCTGCTCCTAGCGGGCGTGATGGGCGGCGCCGTCGTGGCGCACCTGTTCGTGCTCCACACCTCGCCCGCGGCTCCGCTCTCGCTCCTGGCGGGGCTCGCGATCGTCATCTACGCCCGCCGCGCGGAGATCGCGCGCGTCCGCGGCTGAGGCGACCCACGCCCTCCAAGGCACACATGACCGCGCACTTCGACACCACCGGCGGCGTACGATGCCCGTGAGCCTCGGCTGGACGCACACGATTGCGGCGTTCGCCGCGCTCGTGGCAGGCGCGGCGGTGCTGCTGACGCGCAAGGGCACGCGGCGGCACCGGCAGCTGGGGTGGGTCTACGTGGTGAGCATGCTCCTGCTGAATGCGACGGCGCTCCTGATCTACCGCCTGTTCGGGCGCTTCGGGCCCTTTCACGTGGGCGCCGTCTTCAGCTTCGTGACCGTGGTGGCGGGCACCCTTGCGGCGCTCGGAGCACGCCGGGCGCGAGCGCGGCGCGATCCCGTGGAGCGTGCACGTGCTCTCCGGCGCCACTACCAGTGGATGACGTGGTCGTACGTGGGGCTCGCCGCGGCCGCCGTGTCGGAGACGGCGACCCGCGTCCCCGCGTTGCGCCCTCGTCCAGACCAGGTGCTGGCGTTCGGCGTCACGGTGGCCGTGGCGACGCTCCTGGTCGTCGCGGTCGGCGCGCGGCTGATCCGGCGTCACAGATCGGAGCTCCTTGCCCCCTACCGGACGGCGGCAGAGCGAGCCCGGGGCGGCCCCTCAGTCTGACGTGGCGTGGCGCCTACTTACCGCAGTGACGAGCGGCCTTGCGCGCCGGCCCCGCGCCTCTGACCTTAGGGCGGGCAGGCGGCCCATGCGGCGGACGATTCGCGTTCCGCTTGCAGATCCGTGCTCCAGAGGCGCCATTGCCGCTTCCATGCATCCTCGCGTTCGTGGCGCTGTTCGCCGCTGATGCCGCCCACGCTCAGCATTGCTGGCCCATCGACGTGCGGGTCGAGGTCAGAGACTCGTCGGGCCGCCGCGTCAGCCCGGTCGTTCTCGACAGCGTCGTCGCCGTCGTGGCTCGCGGGTCAGTCGCGGTGCCGGTGCGATCGCGCATGGAATCCCTGCCCGAGTGGACGGCATCGGATACGAGCGGTACGCTCCAGTGGCTGACCGCTGCGTGCCGCCTGCAGCTGAAGCGGGCGACCCTCTACGCCTCCGGTCGCGCGATGCACCTGGAGTTCAACATCGACATCAACACCCTCAAACGGCCGGGTGCCTCCGCGTTCCAGATCGAAGCACCACCCTTCCAGTCCGCCACGTTCAGCTTTCGCTTCGACCCCGAGCTCCGAGGCGGCCTTTCATCCGAACCCCTCCGCCTCGACGCGGGCTCGTGGGAGCGCATCCCCGATTCGTAAGGCGCCGGCTGCACACACCCAACCTAAACCCGGCGCCATGCCTCGCTACGTCGCCCTGCTTCGCGGGGTCAGCCCCTCCAACTGCAAGATGCCGCAGCTGAAGGAGTGCTTTCAGGCGGCGGGATTCGACGACGTGCGCACGCTTCTGTCCAGCGGCAACGTCGCCTTCAGCGCGAGCGATTCGGAGTGGCACGCGCTCGAACGGCAGGCGGAGGAGGCGATGCTCGCGTCGCTGGGCCACGTCTTTCCCACCATCGTCCGTTCGTCGGAGTATCTCCAGAGCCTCGTCGCGAGTGATCCGTTCGCCGGGTTCACGCTGCCGCCCACGGCCAAGCGCGTCGTCACGTTCCTGCGCCGCCCGCCGAACGCGGAACTGGAGCTGCCAGTGGAGCGCGAGGGAGCCAGAATCCTCAAGGTCGCGGCCGCCGAGGCGTTCACCGCGTACGAGCCGGGTCCGCAGGGTCCCGTCTTCATGACGCTGCTGGAGCGCACCTTTGGAAAAGACATCACCACCCGCACGCTCGACACGGTCAGGAAGTGCTCCGTGGCGTAGGCTGGGCTCACAATCCAATGGAGAACCACGATGGCGAAGCCGGCAAAAAACACGATCTGCCTCTGGTACGATGGCGGCGCCGAGGATGCGGCGCGGTTCTATGCGGAGACCTTTCCCGATTCGTCGGTTGATGCGGTGCATCGCGCTCCGGGAGACTTCCCGTCCGGCAAGGAAGGCGACGTGCTGACGGTCCAGTTCACCGTCATGGGCATTCCGTGCCTGGGGCTCAACGGCGGCCCCGCGTTCAAGCACGATGAAGCCTTCTCGTTCCAGGTCGCGACCGAGGACCAGGCCGAGACGGATCGTTACTGGAACGCCATCGTCGGCAACGGCGGGCAGGAGAGCGCCTGCGGCTGGTGCAAGGACAGGTGGGGACTGTCATGGCAGATCACGCCCGTCGCGCTGACGCAGGCGATCACCCATCCTGATCCCGCCGTCGCCAAGCGGGCGTTCGAAGCGATGATGCAGATGCACAAGATCGACGTCGCGGCCATCGAGGCGGCGGTTCGCGGCTGATCTCAAACAGATGGCCTCACACAGAGCCACAGAGGAGACTGCAAGAACGACTTGAGGCGTTCCCCACGCATTCCAACCCACCCGCGGAGATCCAGTGAAGCTCGACGTTTACCTGAACTATGCCGGCACCTGCGAAGAGGCGTTCCGCTTCTACGAGCAGCACCTGGGAGGCAGGATCACGGGCATGCGCCGCCACGGCGACATGCCGAACAGCAGGATGCCGGAAGGGTGGAAGGACGCGATCCTCCACGCGCGCATCGAGATCGGGAACTCGGTGCTGATGGGGGCGGACATCCCGGGGGCCGAGCCCATGCGGAGCGCGTACCTGTCGCTGACGCTGGACAGCGCCGAGGAGGCGGAGCGCGTCTACGCACTGCTCTCCGAGGGCGGCCAGATCTTCATGAAGATGGAGGAGACCTTTTTCGCGTCCCGCTTCGCCCAGCTGCGAGACCGGTTCGGCACTTCCTGGATGCTGCTGCACGAGCGCGGCGGAGAAGGCCCTCGATGAATACACTGTTGTGGGTGCTACAGGGCCTCGCCGCGCTCCTGTACGGGGCGTCGGGCATCATGAAGGTCTTCATGTTCGACAAGATACGGGAAGGGGTGCCGTCCTTTGGCGCGCTGCCGCGGGAGGCCTGGATGGCGCTCGGCATCATCGAGCTCGTCTGCGTCGTGGGGCTGATCGTCCCGGGCGTGACGGGGTGGCGGCCGGGGCTCACGGCGGTGGCCGCGGCGGTGCTGGCGGTCGAGAGCCTCGTCTTCATCGGAGTGCACGTCACGTACAACGAGGTCGGCTCCATCGTCATGAGCGCCGTGCTGGGCCTCCTCATGGCGTTCATCGCGTACGGCCGGATGGTGCTGAAGCCGTTCGTCTGATACCGTTTCAAAGGAACTGGTGTGCATCGTGACCCGCTTGTCTCACGCAGAGGCGCAGAGACGCAGAGAGAGAACAACAGAGAACAGCGTCACACACAGGCGACGGAAGCCATGCAGTTGTCGTTCTCTCCTGCGTCTCGGCGCCTCTGCGTGAGACCTCTATTGCCGGCCTTGCACAAATCTGGATGACGAATGGTATGACCTGTCCTGGCGTCCTCCAACACGCACGCAGCCGGTGATCTCCTCCATCGTCACGCGCATCAGTGCCGCGGTCCTGCTGGCCGGCGGGCTGGCGCTGCTCTTCGCCTCCGACGTGTTGCTGCCGGTCATGGTGCCCGGGTTTCCGGCGGAGGGCGCCTGGCTCGGACAGCTGCTGGGCGCCGCGTGGCTCGGGGTGGCCGCGCTCAACTGGCTGCATCGCGGCGCGCTGCTCGGCGGCATCTACGGGCGGCCGGTGGTGCTCGCCAACCTGGTGCTGTACTTCGTCGGCGCGCTGTCGCTGCTGCGGGCGCTCGTCGGGTCCGGCGTGCCGCGCGTGATGTGGGGCCTCGCTGTACCGCTTGCCTTGATGGCGGTAGTATACGGCGTGCTGCTCCTGCGCGGGCCGCTGGATCCGCTGGATGCCGGGCAGGCGCGCGGCGCGTCCGGCACTTCGAGATAGGTCCCTCGTGCATCAGCAGATCGCGCACGTCGCGCTGGTCGTCCGCGACTACGACGAGGCCATCGACTTCTACACGAAGAAGCTCGGCTTCACGCTGGTCGAGGACACGTATCAGCCGGAGCAGGACAAGCGCTGGGTGCTCGTGGCGCCTCCGGGGCCGCCCGGGGCCTCGCTGCTGCTCGCGCGAGCGTCCACGCCGGAGCAGGCGCGCTTCATCGGCGATCAGGCGGGTGGGCGCGTCTTCCTCTTCCTGAGCACGGATGACTTCTGGCGCGACTATAACCGCATGCTCGCCGGGGGTATCCGCTTCGTCCGCGACCCGGCCGTCCAGCCGTACGGCACCGTCGCGGTGTTCGAGGACCTGTACGGCAACCGGTGGGACCTGGTGCAATATGCCAATGGAGATGTGTAGCTTGGCGGCACCGCTCAACGTTCAGGACCTTCTCGACTGATGGAGCCGATCACGAACTTACGCGATCCGGCCGCGCTGGAGGGCACGGCCTACATCGAGCTGCTGCCGGGCGGGTACCACGACTCCTGCTGGAACGAGGGTTCGGTGTTCCTTACCGAGGAAGTGTTTGGGTACTTCGAGCCGATCATCGAGCGGCACGAGCCGCGCTTCGACCACTTCGCCTTCGTGGACGTCGAGCGTTCGACGTGGAACGCGATCCTCGATGACATGGCCGGCGTCGCGCGCGGACTTCGCGCAGCCGCTTCCATCGACGACGTGCCGCCGCTGGTAGGGTTCTTCTATCTGGGGACGAAGAAGGAGTTTGCGGCCTCGTTCCGCGATAATGCGGACGCGCTGGCTACGCTGCTCGACGAGCTCGGCGTCTGGCTGCGGGAGCAGCTGTCCCGCGAAGAGGTGGTAGCCGTGCTGGGCATGTAGCCGCCGCACCCGCGTGCGGCGAGCCCGCGGCGCGTTCACACTCAACCCATAGGCCGCATGAGCGAGGCGACCGGGGCCAGCGAGGGCGTGTACACGGAGGCGTGGCTCCTCAAGGGGATCACCAGCAACGTGGCGGGAGTTCTCGGCCTGGACGAAGGCCGCTTCACCTTCGTCACGGACGACGAGCAGGAGATCTTCGACGTGCCGCTATCCGACGTCGGCGACGTAAAGGTGCCGTGGTACTACTTCGGCGGCGGCATGAAGCTCAGAGTCGGCGACGAGCGGTATCGCCTCACCTTCGTACGCCCGACCGCGTTGGGAGGCGGCGTTGCGGACATTCCCGAAGGCCGAGCGGCCTGCAGGCTGTGGCAGTCGCTGCTGGCGAGGACTGCCTGAACGCCGTGTACCTGCTCAACCCGCTCGCCTTCGCCCGGGACCTCCGGGCCGACCGTGTACCCGAAAGCGTGAAGGTGCAGTACATGGTGCTCGGCGGAATCGTGCAGTACGCTCAGTTCGCGTGGCGCTCGCATGACGGCGCGGAACCCACGTCACTACCCGATTTCGCGTGGCTCGTGGCGTTCTGGGTCGCGGGCGTGTACGTGTGCTACCGCGCGAACGCCGCCGGCGACGACCGGTATTTCATCGAGCGGTTTACCTGTCTGACGGTACCACTTACGGTCTGGACCTTCCTCGCCGGAATCGCCGTTGCCGCCGTGCTGTACTTCGCGCTCGACGTTCAGGGTGAGGCGTACGGCACCATTGCGAGTCGCGTCTCGCTCCTCCTCTGGATCGCCAACATCGCGGCGCTGCGCTGGCTGATCATCCAGGCGTCGAAGCGCAACGGTCCACCTCCCCTGCCCCGCGCCGCCTGCCCGCCCTGACGAGGTGTAGAGGCTGGCGGGGCACACCAGCCGTCGCGCACCGCCGCCAGGGCAAGATCGTGCGCATTGTCTCTACCGCACCCGCGGGACGGGGCTTAGCTTAGCGACTGCCCCTGTGTCCCGGTTGGCCTCTCAATCCCCGTTCGGAGGAACGATGCGAATCCTGATCGCCACTGCCGCGCTGCTTTTCACCGCCGCCTCGGCCAGCGCGCAGAGCGCGCCGCTTGTGCGGGTCGATTCCCTGGAACAGGCCGCCCGTCGCGCGCGGAACGACAACGACCGTGCCGCCGCCGCCAGCGCCCTGGGGGTGGCCTATGCGGATCTGGCCGCCGACTCCGCCGCCTCGCGGCTCTTCATCGGCGTGACGGTCGCGGGATTCGTCGATCAGCGCGACCGGGCACAGGGCGCGGTGCAGGTGTCGCAGCTGGCGGATGAGGCCCTCCTTCGCCTCGCGGCGATCGAGGCGGCCCAGCGGACCATCATCGTCCAGCAGAACGCCCGTATCATCGAGCTGCTGGGCCAGCTGGTGAGACAGCCGAGGTAAGCTGGCCGGTGAAATCGCACGGTTCGCTCCCGCCGCGGCCGAGCATCTGAGTTGATGCTCGGCCGCTCACCAATCCACCTTCGTGGCGAACACCGGACGTGCGCGTAGTGCTTGCGTCCATATTCGAAATTCATCTACTTGCACCTGGCGGTATAGCCTGAGCTGGAACCTCAAGCCCCCGCTCCCCCGTCCGAACATGATCGGCCGAATACGATTCGTACCGCTCGTCTGCCTGGCCGCGTGCGGTGTTCAGAAGACGACGTCTGGCATCGATGGCGCCATGGAGGCCTACGTACCAGGTCTGCAGCTGGACACGCCGGTTTCGCGGGCGGATCCGCGCTACCGGCTCGCGGTGGTTCCAGAGCTCGGCCCACTGGTCGTCTATTCGGACACGGCGTACCGGCACGCCAGCGGGATGCGCGGCCTCCTCATCGCTACCGACCAGATCCTTTTCGACACCACGCAACGCCCCTCACCCGATGCGCACATCCGCTCCATCGCGCTGAGCACGGCGGACGCAAAGGTTGCCCACCAGGTCGAACAGGACCTGCGGGGGCGCCTGGGAGAGCCGCGCGCGTGGTGCCTGCAATCGAGGCCCGGCCAGCAAAACCGGCTGCTGCACTGGGGTGGAACGCCGCATCCAACCGTCTCGCTCTCCATCCCCAACGGAGCATGGCAGCCCCCGCGCGACACCACCCGGGGGTTGCTGGACACCGAAGGGCGCGCGTGGCTCTCGTTCGCGGCAGAGCCTCCGGACACCGCGCAGCTCCAGTCCAGGGCGTGCCCAAAGAGCGACGTTCCTGGCGGCGCCAACTGACAAAAGCCTCACACGGAGGCCACAGAAGGAACTGAAAAGCCACAGAGAAAACCTCTTGCGGTTCTCTCTGTGGCTCTGTGTCTCTGTGTGAGGCCGCAGTTGCAGTTCTCCGCGGCCTCCGCGTCTCCGCGTGAGACTTCCCCGATCAGGTCAGGTAAGGGGAATCAGTGGTGCGGCGGCGCGCTGGTGAACATCGCGTTGCACTTCTGGCGGCCGTTGGGGTCGGCGGGGTCGTAGACGCAGACGTTGTGCATCATGCCCTCGTCCTCGTGCTGCAGGACGTGGCAGTGGAAGACGAACGGGCCCGCCGCGATCGGCTCGAATACGAAGCGGATCACCACCGTGTCGCCCACCGTGTTCCCAGCCGCGTCGCGGTGCACGCCGATGGGGATGTTGTCGCGCAGACGCCCCTCGTTGGCGGGCTGCCCGTTCACCGTCAGCACCGCGAAGTCGGTCTGGTGGATGTGAAAGGTGTGCAGGTTCTTCGTCTGGTTGATGATGGTCCACTCCTGCACCTGGCCCCACGGCATGGAGACCGGCGGGTGGTTCGGCGCGTAGATGGTGTCGTTCACACCCGCACTGTCGCCCACGAACTGGTAGGTGAAGGTGTGCCGGTTCACGTCGCGCGCCTCGGTGAGGAAGCGCAGCGTGTCGAGCACGGCGTCGTCGCGCCCGGCGGGCACCGGCCGCGACACGTGGCGCGCCGAGCGCGAGGGCGTGCCAACCAGGTACCCCAGCGTCGCGGGGCGCGCATTGGGGAAGATGGTGTCAGTGTACAGCTCCACCCGCGTCCCCGCCGGCGGCCCGGTGACGATCACCTCGGCGCGGCTCCCCGGCGGCAGGTAGTTGGAGTCGAGCGTCTCCGCGCGGGCCAGCGGGTTGCCGTCGAGCGCCAGGAGCGTCCACTGCATCCCGCGCAGCTTGAGGTTCAGGAAGTGGTTCGCGCCGAAGTTGCCGATGTGCCACAGCTGCTTCTCCCCTGGCGCCACCGGGAGCAGCGCGCAGGTGCTTCCGTTGATGTTGAACACCGTCCGCGACGCGAAGGTGAACGACATGTCGCGCACGAGCAGCGTCCTCTCGCGCACGCCGCGGTACTGGGGGAAGTACTTGAGGATGGAGCCGATCATCAGCGCCCCGCTCAGCCCTCCGGCCACCTGCGATCCCGTAAGTCCATGCGGGTGTGGATGATACCAGAACATCCCCTCGGTGTGGTACCAGGGAACCGGGAAGTTGTAGCGCCGGGGCGGCGCGCCGGTGGGGGTGGCGACGTGCGTGACGTTGTCGCCGCCGTCGGGCCGGGGGGTCACCACGAGGCCGTGGTAGTGGTAGTTGGTGACCGCCACGTCCGCCGCCGTCTGGTCCTTGGTGGGGCGCATCGCGTTCACCACCGACATGTCCACCGTCTGCCCCGGCGACATGTGGAGCGTGGGCGCCACGAACTGCCCGTTGTAGACGTTCGTGGTGTACGTCGTGTCGCCGATCCGGTACGTCGCCGGCGCCATCCGCATGACGGTGCCCTGCAGGTTCCTTTGCACGGGATCCTTGACCGCCCCGCACTGCTGGGCGTCGGCGTACTGCGCGCAAAGCCCCACCGCGAGCAGCGGGGGGATGATACGGAGGAGTAGCGGGCGCATGTTCGTCCGGTGGATCAAAAGGTGTGACTGCGGGACCCGCGGGGAGGATGGACGTGGAGGAATTTCGGCGCTGAAGGCCGGCGGGGGAAGCCGTCCTAATCCACGAACCGGCGCATAATACGAAGCACGGTGGCGGCCGGCAATGACTCCGCGCTGCGACGTCGGACAGGCTACCGCAGCTCCAGCCGCATCAGCACGCGTGGAAAGCCGTTGATGACCGACGTGGTGTCGGCGGCCTTGCGAAAGCCCGCCTTCTCAAAGAGCGCGCGCGTTCCGACGTACGCCATCGTGAGATCCACCTTGCCGCCCTGGTTGTCGACCGGGTAGCCCTCGATGGCCGGCGCGCCCCGCGACCGCGCGTATTCGACCGCGCCGGCGAGCAGCGAATGCGAGATCCCTTTGCCCCGG
Source organism: Longimicrobium sp. (assembly GCA_036398975.1). Classification (GTDB taxonomy): domain Bacteria; phylum Gemmatimonadota; class Gemmatimonadetes; order Longimicrobiales; family Longimicrobiaceae; genus Longimicrobium. The sequence continues at coordinate 15,744 of DASWNZ010000134.1, read as the reverse complement.
TGTCCCGGCCGCACTCGGATGCACCACACCGCCCACACGTCCGCGTCATCGACGTGCGGGATGGTGCGCGTGCGCGCAAAGGTGGTCTCCGCGCGCGGCCCGACCGCCGCCCAACCCACGACCTCGTCGCCATCGTACGCGAGCACGCCGATTGGCCCGCGCTCCATGAGCTCGGCCACCTTTTCGCCGCGCGCCGGACCCTGCAGCGAGACGTTCTCCTTCGACGGGATGCGGTAGCTCAGGCACCAGCAGACGTTCGCATCCGGCCGCTTCGGACCCACCATCGTCTTGACGTCTTCGAACACGGTCGCCGGCCGAACCTCGATCGCCATGCGTTGGATCCCAGGAAGGGGGGAGCAGTCATCGATCATCAGTGCCCCCGAAAGAGTTACGGGAGGCGAGGGCGGCGTCAAGTTTGGTGGGCCGGTTAGCGATGCACACGGCCGCGGGCCGAACAAACGCTTGCAAGCGATGCGCGAGCGGACAACATTGCGGTGTCGAGCCCGTCGCGCTCGCACACCCTTGGACCAGGGCCACCCGTCGTGTCTCCGTTCGTGCGGACCGTGCTCATCGCGGCGGCCTCCTCGACGTCGCCGTGGCCGCGACCGCATCCCACGTGCGCGGCTTCTCGTACGGATCGGCGGGCGCTGGATTCTGGCTCATCGATGCGGGCGCGGCGTTCTTTGCCACACGCGCAACCCGAACCCCTGTAAAGTGAGCCTGTGCGTTCGCAACGGACCGACGAACCAGACGTTTGGGAGCCGTACTACCGTCGCCGGAATCGTTTCTTCGCGGCATGGATGGGGATTCCAGTGGCATTGACGCTGGTGATGGCGGTGAGAAACGCTGTCCCTGCCGCAGGCGCTCTGATCCTCGCGCTGATCCCGGTAGTCGTGGTGACGATCCTGGTGCAGAATTACCGCCTGTCCCACTGGCCCTGCCCGCGGTGCGGGCGGCACTTCTGCTGGCGATCGGGCCTGTTCAATCCCTTCGCGGGGGAATGCATGCATTGCGGCATTCGCATCGGCGATAATCTGTAAGTCGGATAGTTGGGGCAATCGGCAGTCAGAGGCGCCCCGGGTGTTCGCCCCCACTGTTGTTCGAATGATCGACCCAATCACCACGCGCATCGGACCGCTGCCGAGCGACGCGGTTGTCCAGGCATACCGCGGCTTTCAGAAGCGGCTTGCCTCGGGCGAAGTTGCGTCGCCGCCGGATCCGGATGACCCCGAGGAGGCCGGGCATGACGCCTTCGAGGCTGCCATCTGGGATGGGCCAGCCCGAACCGCGTGGCACCTCGCGCTGGAGCTCCTTCGTACCGCGCCCGATGACGAGCTCGGGTTTTACGCTGCCGGCCCACTCGAGGATCTGGTTCGCATTCACGGCGCCGAGATCATCGACGAAATCGAGGCGGAGGCACGCCGCGACTCCAGGTTCCGATGGGCGCTTGGCTGCATCTGGCTGTCGCACGGGGAGCTGCCTGCCGACGTCCTCGCGCGAGTGGTGCGCGCAAGCGGGGACGAGATCAAGCCGCTGCCACCACTGGATCAGCTCGGCCACGGGTAGGAGCGGCGGTGCGCCCGGGCTCCGGCCATCCCCTCGCGAGGAGCAACACATGCCGCGCTGGCTCACCGTGCTGATCGCCGGGCTCTGCGCACTTTCAGTCGCATGCGCCGAGCCGCCTCCCGCAACCGAGGGTGGCGGTTCAGCGTCCGCGGACGACGTGGAGCGGCAGATCCGGCTGCTGGAGGAGGTGGAGTGGGGGCGGGCAGTGGCGCGCAAGGATACCGCGTGGTTCGAGCAGCACGTCGCGAACGAAGCCGTCTTCACCACCGGCCGCACGGGCAAGGTGACGACCAAGGCGCAGGAGATGGCGGACATCCTGAGCCCCACGACCGGCGGCGGAGAGGACAAGGTGCAGGAGCTTCGCGTGCAGTCGTACGGCGATGCGGCCGTGGCCACGTTCAAGCTCGACACCCGGGGAACCGACCGGACCGGTCCCTATCACCGCGTCGCGCGCTACACGGAGGTGTGGATCAGCCGCGACGGACGCTGGCAGCTCGCCGCATCGCACAGCAGCTTGATTCCAGGACCCATCGCCCAGTGAGGCTCAGGCATGCGCCGAATCCTTTGCATCGCATTGCTGCTGATGGCCTCTCCCATTCCCAGTATCGCCCAGACTCCGCAACCGTCTCCCGCCGAGGAGGCGGCGGGCTGCACGCGCGCTCTTTCTGGCGGTGGCGGAGGCGCGGTGGTTGGATGCCGCGGCGCTCGTCCATCCCGGCACGTTGGAGGAGGCTCGCCAGCGGCATCTCGAACACGCGCGGCGGGCGCCCCAGCTTGAGCGCCCCGAGACCGCCGAAGAGCTGATGCGGAGCGACCCGGCGATGCCGCGCGCAGTGGCGGAGTACCAGGCGAGCCGCTCGGCCGAGATGCGCAGGAGGTTCCCACCCCCGCGGCTCTCCGACGGGTTCGCGCGCGTGGAGACGCTCGCGGAGCTGGAGGCGCTCTCCGCGAAGGAGATGTTCGCCCGCTTCCTGGAGGCCACGGACTGGCGCAACCGCGCGGCCCGGCAGATCGAGCGCGGCGGCGGCACGGTCACCCCGGAGGGGCGCGCGCACCTGCCGAGAAACCGCCACGAGGTGCTCGGTGCCGTGCCCGACGGGCCAGACGCGGCCTACGTCGTGTACCGCATCATCCACGTGGGCGACGGTCCGCGCGAGGTCCAGACCCTCCCGCATGGAGCGCACCCCCGAGGGCTGGCGGGCGCGGAACATCTACTTCGCCGGCCACGGCGGCGTCGGCATGCAGATCGTGGAGTGGGAAGGGCGGCCACTCACCACTCCGGGGAACCCATGAACGATCCGTCCGCGCCAGAGAGGCGCACGGGCGGAGGCGCGGCCGGGTCTGCCTCGCGACCGTATTCCCGGCCCCGGATGAGCCCGCTAGGGAAGGCCGGGTTGGCGGTCACGCTGGTGGCCGCGGTGGGGGGCGTGTTGTTCGCAGCCGGACGCGGTGTGTGCGACAACACGCCGCTCGCGGAGGTTCCGTCCCCGGGCGGCACCCGCAAGGCGGTGGTCTTCGAGCGTAGCTGCGGCGCGACGACCGGGTTCAGCACCCAGGTGAGCGTCCTTCCCGCCGGCGAGAAACCGCGGGGCGACGCCGGCAACGTCTTCGTCGCCGACACCGACCATGGCGCCGCTCCAAGCGGACCCGGAGGCGGCCCCGTGGTCGAGCCGGTCTGGATCGCCGAGGATCGCTTGTTGATCCGCCACCATCGCCTCGCGCGCGTCTTCCTGTCCGAAGCACGTGCCGGAAGTGTCGCAGTCAGCTACGAGGCGCGATGAGGGCGCCTCACTGTACGCGGAGACGCGGAGAGAACTGCAACTGCATGGCTCACACAGAGAACACAGAGAGAACAGATCAAGGTTTCCTCTGTGGCTTGTAGTTCCCTCTGCGTTCTCTGTGTGAGGCTTTTGCAGTTGTTTTTCTCCGCGCTCACGCGGTGACGGGGGTGCCGGGGGTGGCGGCGAGGAGGCGTTCGGCGTCGGCGGGGGTGAGCGGGCGGGCGAAGAGGAAGCCCTGGCCGAAGCGGCACCCCATCCGCAGAAGCGCGCTCGCCTCCTCCTCCGTCTCCACGCCCTCGGCGACCGTCTCCAGGTGCAGGATCTCCGACAGCGAGAGCAGGGTGCGGATCACCGCCTCAAGCGCGGGATCGGAGCGCATCTGGTGAACGAAGGAGCGGTCGATCTTGAGCGTGTCCAGCGGGAGCCGGTGGAGGTAGGCCAGCGACGAGTACCCCGTGCCGAAGTCGTCGATGGCCACGCGCACGCCCGAGGCGCGCAGCCGGTGCAGGAGCGGCCCGACGGCGGCCGGATCGTCCATGATGACGCTCTCCGTGATCTCCAGGTGCAGGCGGTCCGGCGCGAAGCCCGTCTCTCCCAGCAGCTCCTGGATCTCCTGCGCGAGCGCGGGGCGCAGGAAGTGGCGGGTGGACAGGTTCACCGAGAGCCAGAGCTCCTCCATCCACGGATGCGAGTGGCGCCACGCCTGCATTTGCCTGCACCCTTCGCGCAGCGCCCACCGCTCCAGCCCCGTCACGATCCCCGTCTGCTCGGCGAGGGGGATGAAGTCGGCGGGGGAGCAGAGGCCGAGGGTGGGATGCTCCCAGCGCATCAGCGCCTCGAAGCCCACCAGCTCGCGCGTGTCCAGGCGCACCACGGGCTGGTAGTGCAGCCGCAGCTCGCCGCGCCCGGTGGCGTGGCGCAGCTCGCCCTCCATGGCCACCTGCGCCAGCGAGTGGGCGTGCAGCTCGTCGTCGGCCACCTCGAAGCGCGACCGCCCCCTCGCCTTGGCGCGGTACATGGCCGCGTCGGCGTCGCGCAGCGCGTCCTCGGGGCGCGCGAAGCCGGTGGAGCTGACCGCGATTCCCATCGACACCGTGACCACCACCGGCTCCCCGCCGGCATCGATGGGCGCGACGAGCGCGTGCTGGATCCGCTGCGCCACCAGCGACGGCTCGTCCACGTCCTCCACCAGGAGCGCGAACTCGTCGCCGCCCAGCCGCGCGACGCTGTCGCCGTGGCGAAGGCACTGCTCCAGCCTGCGGGCCACCACCGTCAGCACTCCGTCCGCCGCCACGTGGCCCACGCGGTCGTTGATGACCTTGAAGCGGTCCAGGTCCAGGAAGATGACCGCGAAGTGGAACGCTGGCTGGCGGTGCGTGCGCGCGATGGCCCGCTCCAGGCGGTCGAGGAAGAGGGCGCGGTTCGGCAGGCCGGTGAGCGAGTCGTGGAGCGCGTCGTGGACGAGCTGCTCCTCGAAGCGCTTCCGCTCTGAGATGTCGGACTGCGAGCCCACCATCCGCACGATCGACCCGTCCGGCCCCACCACGCGAACGCCGCGCACCAGCACCCATCGCCAGCTCCCGTCGCTGTGGGAGATGCGGTGCTCGGACTCGAAGTGCGTGCCGACCGGGCCGCCCGCCGGGAACAGCTCCGCGTCCACGCGCGCGCGGTCGGCGGGATGGATGCGGCCGAGCCAGGCCTCGGGACCCTCCTCGCCTTCCGGGGCGCCGGCGATCTCGCGCCAGCGTGGCGACAGGTAGAGGGTGCCCGCCGCCACGTCCCAGTCCCACAGCCCGTCGTTGGCACCGAGGGCGGCGAGCGCGTAGCGTTCCTCGCTGGCGGCGATCTCGAGCTCGGCGCGCAGGCGGTTGCGCACCACCACCCAGAACAGCCCCAGGATGGCGACCAGGTAGCTGCCGAAGAGGAGGGGGCTCATCCGCGGCTCGGCTACCCGCGCCGCGACGACCGTGACCGCCGCGAGCGTGGCGAGCCCATACACCGTCAGCGAGATGGTGCCGCGGAAGAGCATGCTGATGACCGCCACGATCACCATCAGCCCCAGCGCGTACTCGGGCGCGAAGTCGTTGAGGTCCATCAGCAGCACGACCCACCCGGTGACCGCCGCGAACGTCACGTGCATGACGAAGACGAACCCCGGCCGGCCCGGTACGTAGGACGCGACGTACAGCGCGGCGCAGACCGCGGCGACCACGAAGCGGTACGACCAGGGGTCGGTCGCCCCCGGCATCGCGACGCGGTACACACCCCCGAATCCCAGGATGCAGGCGACTGCCAGCAGCGCGATCAGCCGGATGGTGAGCGCTTCTTTTTCAGGAAGACCGGCGCCCCCGCGGGACGCCGGACGAACCGGGAGGGCCATGCTTACGGCGGTGAGGGGAGCCGTGGACGGGGCGGTTCAGCCCAGGCGGACTGGCCTGGGCTGTCCATCCTGCGGAGGAAACAGGTGCAGGACCGGAGGAGGATACCCATGTTTCCCCGCAATGCGCAACCAATTCGTTGTTCCCAACGTTGGACATCCGAGTCGCCGGGGTGCGATAATGGGCGAGCTCGGCTCGGCGCGGCTCGCTCTTCGGCGGTCAAAGCCATTCTGATGATGCGAGGCGTGCTGTCTCCGTGGCTCTGCTTCGCGGGCTCCGCCTGCCGGTCTTCCGACTGCCCCAAGACCCGCAATAGCTTTGACCGGCCGCATGTCCCCTGAGCTCCGCGCGCGGGCCGCGTACGCCGCACTGGCGATCGCCACCATCGTGGCCGGGCTGGCGGTGCACCTGGGCGGCCTCCCGATGTCGCCCGCCGTGCGCGACGTGGTTGGGGATGCGCTGTGGGCGGCCATGCTCACCTGGTGGATCAGCGCCCTCGTGCCGCGGATGGCGCTCGGCCCGCGGGCCGCGATTGCCCTGGCGGCCTGCTTCGCGGTGGAGGCGAGCCAACTTTATCACACGCCCGCGCTGGATGCGGTTCGCGGCACCACGGTCGGGCACCTGGTGCTGGGGAGCGGCTTCGATCCTCGCGACTTCGCGGCGTATGCGCTCGGGGTGCTCGGGGCCGTCGCACTCGAGCACGTGTGGCGCAGGCGTACCACCGCGGCCAGACGTTGACGCGCCATCTCAGCCCACCACCCAACCGATCATCGCAATGCCCGATCTCCAGACCGCGCTCGATGCGCATCATCAAGCAGTGCAGGCATTTCTCGCGTCGGCTCGGGCGCTGCCGGCGGAGCGGTGGGATCGGCCGCGCGCCGAGGGGAAGTGGTCGCCGGGGCAGATTGCCGAGCATCTCGCGCTGGCGTACGAGACCGGCGGCGACGTTCTCCATGGCCGCTCGCCGGGAAACGCCCCGCCACGCTTCCTGCGGCCGCTGATCCGGACGCTGCTGCTAAAGCCCGTGCTGTGGCTCGGCCGTTTCCCCACGGCCAGCAAGGCACCGGCGGTAATGCGGCCGGGCTCGTCACCCGCGCCGGCGCCCGTGCTCCTGGACCGCCTGGAGGCCGCGGTGGCAGCCTTCGAGAGCGCCGCGAGAGAGCTGCGGGGCCCCACCGTCGACCACCCGGCGTTCGGCCGCCTTCCTGTCGTCGACCTCGTGCGGCTGCAGGAGATCCACACGCGGCATCATCATCTGCAGCTGCCCACGGACGCTGCCTGAGCCGATGCCTCGCACTTGACGCGCGCGGGACGCTGGCGCTAGCTATCCAACAGGGTGCTGGTTTTCCACCACCGTGGTGGAAAACCAGCATGCGCCGTCACATCCCCGCCCCGAGGAGATCGCCTCCATGTCAACTGAGCTCCGCATCCGCATCCTGGCTCGTCTGTGCTGCGTGGGCGTCGCGCTGAGCACGGGCTGCGTGCATGCTCGCGCGAGACCCGCGGGCGACTTCCACCAGCACCTCTTCGGCCCGGGGACGCAGGCGCTCTCGCCTACCCTGGAGCGGGTGACGGCACCGCGGCTGGTCGCGCTGCTCGATTCGGCGGGGATACGGTACGCGGCCGTGTTCTCCATCGCGTACCAGTTCTCCAACCCCAACCGGCCTCCTGTGGCCGACGAGTACGCGCGGGTGCGTGCCGAGAACGACTGGACGGCGGAGCAGGTAGCGCTCTTTCCGGGACGCCTCCGCGCGTTCTGCGCGGTGAATCCGCTCAGCGACTACGCGCCCGGCGAGATCGCGCGGTGCGCGGCGGACCCGCGGCTGCGGACCGGGCTGAAGCTCCACTTCGGGAACTCGGACGTGCAGCTGGAGCTGCCGGAGCACGTCGAGCGCGTGCGGCGCGTCTTCCGGCTGGCCAACGAGCGGCGGATGGCGATCGTGGTGCACATGCGCCCGTCGGTCACGCGTCAGCGCCCGTATGGCGCGGCGTACGCGCGGACGTTCCTCACCGAGATCATTCCCGCGGCGCCGGACGTGGTGGTGCAGATCGCGCACCTGGCGGGGGCCGGCCGGCTGGACGATCCGCAGGTGGATGCGGCGCTCGATGTCTTCGTGCGGGCCGCCGCCGAGCGCGACCCGCGGATGAAGAACGTGTGGTTCGACGTCTCCGGGCTGGGCGGGCTCGGCGAATCGGCGGAGGTGTCGCGGCGGCTCGCGGCAAGCATCCGGCAGCTCGGCGTACAGCGCGTGCTGTTCGGGTCCGATGGAGCGGTCGGCGGCAACTCGCCGCTCGCCACCTGGAACGCCCTCCAGAAGCTGCCGCTCACCGAGCGGGAGTTCGCGGCGATCAAGCGGAACGTGCCGCCGTACATGCGATAGCTCCGACCGTACGGCGTCGAGGGCCTTGCCACGCACCGGCCCGCAGACGACTCTTCACCGGACGCAGAACAGGGGGCAAGATGCGAGTGGCGAGGCTGGGCGAGGGCGACCGCGACGTCGCGAGGCGTTTGTTCACGCTGATGGCGGAGGTGTTCGGCGAGGGGTGCGAGCCGCTGGGCGATGCCTACGTCGACCGCCTTCTCGCCCGAGCGGAGTTCTGGGCGGTCGCGGCCTTCGAGGGCGACGAGCTGGTGGGCGGGCTGACCGCGCACACGCTGCCCATGACGCGGTCGGAATCGGCCGAGATCTTCATCTTCGACGTCGCCGTGCACGTGGACCACCAGCGCAGGGGCGTCGGGCGGCGGCTGGTGACGATGCTGCGCGATGAGGCGGCGCGAGCGGGCATCGAGACCGTCTTCGTGCCGGCGGACAACGACGACGAGCACGCGCTCGACTTCTACCGCGCGCTCGGAGGAGACCCCGCACCGGTCACCATCTTCACCTTCTCTTCACCGCACGCCTGAGCCCCCTCCACGGCACCCATGCAAGCCTCCACGCCCCAGACCATCGACGAGATCATCGCGGCCCTTAACGCCATCCTGGACAAGGCGTTGCGCGAGGGGGAGCGCATCGGCTACTTCGCCGCGCTGTACGAGCGCGTCACCACCAACGTGCGGCGCGCGCTGGTGGCCGGCAACGTGTTCCAGGACAACGCGCGCATGGAGCGGCTGGACGTCGTGTTCGCGAGCCGCTTCCTCCATGCGTGGGACCAGCACTGCACTGGAGCGCAGCCCAGCCGGAGCTGGCAGGTGGCGTTCGGCGCGCTGGACGATCCCACGCCGCTCGTCGTGCAGCACCTGCTCCTGGGGATGAACGCGCACATCAACCTGGACCTGGGGATCGCCGCGGCAACGGTGGCGCCGAATCCCGCCGAGCTGGAAGCGCTGTGGCCCGACTTCAAAAAGATCAACGAGGTGCTCTCCCGCCTGGTGCGCGTCGTGGAGGACGAGCTCGCCGAGATCTCGCCGCGCCTGGCCCGCATCGAGGAGATCGCGCCCTCGCTGGAGGACCGGATCTTCGACTTCGGCATCGACGTGGCGCGCGACTTCGCCTGGGCCCTGGCAAAGGATCTCGCGCATTCGCCGGCCGACCAGTGGCCGCGCTTGATTGCGCAGCGTGACGCGCCCGTCGCGGAGCTCGGGGGCGCGCTCTACCCGCTGCACGGCCTGGCCGGCTTCGCGGAGAAGTGGATCCGCGAAAAGGAGTCGAACGACATCCGCTTCAACATCCAGGTCGTCGCCGAATGAGCGGCGTACCGGTGGCGGCGCGGCATGGCTGAGTTCGCGGACCACTTCTCCGGCGCCGCCGCCGAGTACGCGCGCTTCCGCCCGCGCTACCCGGCGGCGCTCTTCTCGTACCTGGCCTCGCTGGTGTCGAACCCAGCGCTCGCGTGGGATTGCGCCACCGGGAGCGGCCAGGCCGCCGTCGCACTCGCCAGCCACGTCGCGCGGGTGGTCGCCACTGACGCCAGCGCGGAGCAGATCGCGCACGCGGAGCCGCATCCGCGCGTCGAGTACCGCGTGGCGACGTCCAAGCGGAGCGGTCTGGGAGCGGCTTCGGTGGATCTGGTCACCGTCGCGCAGGCGCTGCACTGGTTCGATCTGCCCGCCTTCTACGCAGAGGCGGCGCGCGTGCTGCGGCCGGGCGGCGTGATCGCGGTCTGGTGCTATGGGCACATGGTGATGCCAGACGCGACGTTGCAGCACATGATCGACCGCTTCTATTCGGAGACGGTCGGCCCGTACTGGCCCCCGGAGCGCAAGCTGGTGGAGGAGGGGTATGGCGGGCTGCACTTCCCCTTCATCGAGATCCCGGCTCCCCCGTTTGCGATGGAGATGCGGGCGAGCCTGGATGGTCTGCTGGGATACCTCGGCACGTGGTCCGCGACGCAGCGATTCATTCAGGCAACCGGCCGCAACCCGCTCCCGGAGCTGATGTCCGAGCTCGAGAAGCACTGGGGCGATCCCGAGGTGCAGGCAACAGTGCGCTGGCCGCTGTCTCTGCGCGTCGGGCGAACGCCGCACGCGGACGAGGCGACCTCCGGCGGCTTGAATGCTCGTCCTGAAGCGGCGGCGGGCGCGGTATGACGATTCCGCCGATCACGCCCGGCCGCGTCGGAGCCGCGCTCGGGGCCGCCGCGATGGCGGGCATCATCCTGTACCTGGGCCCTCCGTCCACCGTCGACGCTGACTTCGTCGTCATCTGCTTGCTGCTCGTATCCATCGGTGCGCTGTTCGGGTGCGGGGCCGGGCTCGCGTTGCAGCACATCTCGCTGGCGCCCGGCGTGCTGATGCGCCCGGCCGTGTTCCTGGTACCCGTTTCGATCCTGATCCTGGGGTCGCACTGGCGGGAGCGGCGAGCCGTGCCGGAGATGCTCGCCCGGGCCGACTCCGCGCGAGGCGTCGTGATGGGCGAGAACATCTTTGGAAACCTGCTTGTCTATTACCGCTACGATGACGGGGGCGGGCGCCTCGTCGCCCCGGTAAAGCATGCGCACCGGTTGCTCGGTGAAGGCGACAGCATCTGGGTCTACCTGGAGCGCCAGCCGCCGCACTACTATCTGGACGTCTGGCCCGCCGGCCCGGATTGGCGGGCGACGGTGCGGCTGCTGTTCTGGGTGTGGGTTTGTGGAGTCGTGGTTCTGGCCGGCTACGGTCCCCTGGTGAGCCGCCGTCTCGCGAAGCCGCTGCCGCACCGTGCAGCGGCTGCTGACCCCGCACCTGAACCGCCGACCACCCACGATGCCGGCTGACTCCCTCGAATCGCTGCGCGACCGGATCGCATCGCTCCAGGTGACGCGATGCCGCATGTTCCACGAGCGCGTCCGCATCGAGAACGGCGCGGTTCTGCGCGTTTACAGGGGCGAGCCGGAGCCGGGCGTGGTGCGGATCGGCCTGTGCAGCCCCGAGGTGCGGGCGCGCAACCTGGCCTGCGGGCATACCATGGCGCGCTACGTCCTGCTCGATGCCGTGCAGGCGCTCCATGCGGCGGGCGTGCTGCCGGATGATGAACAGGTCCGCCTGCAACGGGCGCTGGAGAGCGCTTCCGACGCCATACACCTCCTGGATCACCAGAAAGGCCACGCCGAGCGGCATCTCGCCCTCTCGACCGAGGCGAACCAGCAGCCATCCGAAGAAGCCTCGGAGGTCAGGCGCCTCGAAGAGCAGCACGACGCGTACGCCGAGCAGATCCGCGATCTGCAGCGCGAGGTGCTGGAGCACCTGGATGCTGCTCTCGATGGCGGTCGCGTCCCTGATCTCGCGGCTACTCGGTGACTTTGAGGGAGCCGGTCGTCCTCAGCTGGAGTGGCGGCAAGGACAGCGCGCTCGCCCTGGCCCGGCTGCGGGCGGATCCGCGCGTCGAGGTAGCGGGGCTGCTCACCACGGTGACGGCGGAGTACGACCGGGTGAGCATCCACGGGGTGCGCCGCTCGCTTCTTCACGCGCAGGCCGAGGCGCTGGGGCTGCCGCTCCAGGAGGTCACGCTCGCGCCCCAGAGCACGAACGAGGCGTACGATGCCGCTCTCGCCAGCGCGCTCGGAGAGCTGCGCGCGCGCATGCCCGGGGTGAAGCGGCTGGCGTTCGGAGACATCTTCCTGGAGGACGTGCGGCGGTACCGGGAGGAGCGCGTCCAGGCGCTCGGCTTCGGCGCGATCTTTCCGCTCTGGGGCGAGCCGACGGGCGATCTGGCGCGGGAGGTGTTCGCGAGCGGCATCGTGGCGCGGCTGGTCTGCGTGGACACACAGGTGCTGTCCGCGGCCTTTGCGGGGCGCCCCTACGATGCCGCGCTCCTGGCGGATCTCCCCGCCGACGTGGACCCGTGCGGCGAAAGGGGCGAATTCCACACCTTTGTGTCCGCGGGGCCGGGGTTCCGGCGGCCGGTGCCCTACACGGTGGGCGAGGTGGTGCTGCGCGACGAGCGTTTCGCGTTCTGCGACCTCCTGCCCATCGATGAGCAGGCTTGGTGACGTTGGGCTGCTCGGTTCCATCCGGAGATCCCGAATGACGACGAATGGAAGCTCTTCGTTGCCGCGAAAGACCGCGCTCTGGCTCGTTCCCCTCCTCCTGCTGGTGCACAACCTGGAGGAGGCTCTGCTCATGCCGCGCTTCCTCCCGCTCGATCCGGCTCGCTTCCCCGCCGCGCTGCGGCCGCTGGTGCCCGACGTCAGATACGCGCAGTTCCTCCCCGCCCTGGTGATCTTTACGCTGCTCCCCTTCGTCGTCGCGGCAGTGGGGAAGCTGGAGGTTCGGGGGAGCCGGAGCGTCTTCATCCTGCTGGCGATCCAGGCGGTGATGCTCGTGAACGTCGCGTCTCACCTGGGCTCCGCGTTCCTGCTGGGCGGCTACTCCCCCGGCCTCGTAACCGCGCTCCTGCTCAACCTCCCCTTCTCGATCTACCTGTTCCGCCGGGCCGCCGCGGAGGAGTGGATCAGCCGCCGCGCGCTGCTGATCCTGCCCCTGGTGGCGGTGCTGGTGCACGGACCCCTCCTGATCGGCGTCTTCGTGGTGAGCGGCTGGCTCGCGAACGCGGGGTGACCTCGGTGCTCCGGACGCCGCTCTTGCGCTCCGTGCCCCGTGCGTCTGAGGTTGGAGGCGTTCGGCGGATGCGAGCCGAGTTCCCGGAAAGGAGTAGCGTGCACATGAGCTTCGCGTTCGCCTCGCCCGCGCTGTTCTGGATTCCGCTCTTCATCTTCGGATTTCCGCTGATCCTCTGGATCGGATTCGCGAGCACTCTGGCCAGGAGGGACGCCGTGGACCGGCCGAATCGAATCCCGCAGTGGTACGGATACTCCGTCTGCCTGGTGTGCGTCGTCACGCTGCTGTTCTCCAGCATCGCCCTGGTGAACAGCTTCTTCACGCTCGCGAACCCGCTGCAGGGCGAGAACGACTTCGGGCCGTCGCTCTCGTCGTTCGAGGCGTACCGGGCCACTTACCACCAGTCTCCCTTCCTGGACGAGTCCGAGCGGGAGTCGCTGCGGAAGCTGCCGCCGGGCGAGGCCGAGCTGCGCCGGCGCTTCGAGGCACTCAGGCTCGATCGCACCGAGCGGAACCGCTACCAGGCGCAGCGTTCCCTGGTGACCAGCGGACTGCTGAGCCTGATCGCGGCCGGGCTCTTTCTGCTGCACTCGCACTGGCTGCGGCGGCTGGGTGACGGGTTTGCCGCCCCGCCGCCGGGTTGAGCGCCTGACGAGCGCGAGAAGGCCGATGGCGATGCGCGCCATCGCCGCCGCGATCACTGCGCTGGTGTGGACGGCGCCCGCCGCGGCGCAGACCCCCGCGGCCTCGCAGAACCCGTCGCCGATGGTGGAGGAGACGCGCGCGCACGAACGCCTCGTCCAGAGAGAGGTCGCGGGCGCCAGGCGCTCGTTCGCGGGGCCGGGCGGGAGGCCCGTGGAGCTCCTGGTGCCGGACGGCGCGCGGAGGCGCGAGGCCATCGACGTCGTCATCCACTTCCACGGCGCGGCGTGGCTGCCACAGCAGGCGGCGGCCGGACGCGCGGTGGTGGCGGTCGTGAACCTGGGCGCGGGGTCGGGGATCTACCATCGCACCTACGCGGAACCGGCCGCCTTCGACTCGCTCCTGTCGGGCGTCGCGGCGGAGATCACGGCGGTGGGCGGGAGGGCGGTGCGGCTGCGGCGCGTGACGCTGGCGGGGTTCTCCGCCGGGCACGGCGCGGTGCGCGCCATCCTGCGCGAGCCCCGCCACTTCGCGCGCGTGGACGCGGTGCTCCTGATGGACGGCATGCACACGTCGTACGTGCCCGAGGGCACGCCGCTCGCCGGGGGAGGCACGCTGGACAGCACCAACCTCGCGGCGTTCGCGGCATTCGCGCGCGCGGCCATCCGCGGCGAAAAGCGGTTCCTCGTCACGCACTCGGAGATCTTCCCCGGCACCTACGCCAGCACCACCGAGACCGCCGACTGGCTGCTGCGCGAGCTAGGCCTGCGCCGCACGCGCCGCCTGCGCTGGGGCCCTCGCGGGATGCAGCAGCTCAGCGAGGTGCGCGCGGGACGCTTCGAGGTATTCGGATACGCGGGGAACTCGGCGCCCGACCACGTCGACCACTTCCACGCGATGCCGGAGCTCCTGGCACGCGTGCTCGGGCGATGACCGGCGCCACGCCTCCCAGGCCCCGCATCCGCCGCCTCACGCTGCTCGTGTTCGTGGGCTACGCCGCGAGCGTCCTGCTCTGGCTGGCCGACCTTGCGGCGGGATTGTATCGACCCCCGGTGACGTGGTGGGCGCTCTGCGGCTCCCTCGGCATCCTGATCACCGGCTTCCTCATCTTCCTGTGGGTGCTCCGGTCCCCGAGGTCGTGGCGCCGGTGGAGCGCCGCGGCGGCCGCGCTGGTGCTGGGGGTACTGGTCCTCGAGTTCGTTCCGCCGCCGCTGATCCGCCTGAACGACTCGCGCTTTCTGCGCAAGCCTGATCTCAACGAGTTCGCCACGCGGGTGCACGAGTACGGAAGGATTCGCCAGATGTGGGAGTGGCCGGAGGGTTACACGCATTCCCTCAACGAAACGGTCGTACGAAGGACGCGCGCCGGGCTCGATTCCATCGGGACCGAACGATGGGGGAGCAATCGCGCGCTGCTGGCGGACGTGCTCGCGCGCGACAGCATCGACCCCGCCGTGTACGAGGACTTCCGGCGCAAGCTGCGGCGCTTCCACCTGCAGACGATCTCCATCGAGGGCAACTACGTCCTCTTCGCCCGCAGCCGCGACGGTGGCCTGGTGCACGCGAGAAAGGGCGCGCCTCCGCTCCGCAGCGGAATGGAGGTGCCCGGCTCGCATGCGGTGGTGGAAAGCGCGCAGGGACAGTGGTATTACTACTACTGGTGATCGCGTACCGTCCAACCAAAGCGGATCAGGCTCAGAATGCAGCTTCTCGTACTCGTTGGCCTCACGCTGATCTGCGCGCTCGCCTGGGGCTACCTTCGTCCGGCGCCGGGCCGCGTCGAGGGGTCCACCGGCACGCCATCCACGCTTGCCGAGTTCCGCAATCACCTGGACAGGATCATGGGGGCGCCGGACCCGCAATGGGCCGACTGCCCCTGCTGCGGATGTCCCACCATCAATGCCACCTCGCCGCTTTCCGATTGCGCCGTGTGCGACTGGCTGCACGACCCCTCGGCCGCGCCCCAGCCGATCGAGCTCGCCCGCGAGAACTTCGCGCTGCACGGAACGGTGGACCCGCAGCAGTACACCGAGGAGTGGTTCGGCCCTCCGCCCGGTGACCGGGAGATCGCCGCGCGCCGCGCCATCGTCGCGGCTTCGGATGCCGCGCGGGCAGGGACGATGGAGCTGCCCGACGCATGGACCGCGATCCTCGAACAGCTCGGCGTGATGGACGAGGAGGCCGGCAAGCGCATCGACGCACTCGAGCGCAGGTTCGCCGAGGAGTGATGCTTTTCATCCAGCGCCCGCAACTGCATGGCTCACACAGAGTTGATATGAGAAGGCCGACCCCCTGGCCGGTCGCGACGTAGCATTAAACTTCTAATGCTCGCCAGGTAGGTGACCGTTACGGGCACGAAGCCCATATGCCAGGAGGTCGGCCATGCTCGAGACCGCCGAGT
>DASWNZ010000133.1:0-1966 GCA_036398975.1 Longimicrobium sp. | reverse complement strand
ATCCTGGTACTGCAATGGCGCTCACGGAGACCGCGGAGGACACGGATAACCTTCACGGGTTCCTCCGTGTCCTCCGCGACCTCTGTGAGAGAATTCTTTCTGTTTGAATCTACTGGTCGAGTGCTCGATCGATCAGCGGAGCTGGCAGGAGAGGGACGACGTCTCGAAGGGGCGTGGATTCACCCACTTTCGATTCAGGCGGTTTCGTCGCCCCGCACCTGTCGCCGCACTTTCGCCGCCGTGCGCTCCGGGGGCATATTTCGGGCAAGCCCGGCCGTCGCCATATCGCAATTCGCTCCTCGCTGGACCCGGGGGTTCACAATGGGAATTCGTCCATCCTTCCTGCGCGCCGTGGCCCTGCCGCTCCTGGCGCTCGCGCTGGCGGCCGCCAGTTGCCAGCCGCGCCGGCCCACGCTGCAGGCGCCCGGCATGTCGGGGCCCGCCACCGCGTTCCTCGACCCGCACGTGGAGATGGAAGACGTGCTGGCGGAGATGCGCATCCTCGCCCACGACTCCATGCAGGGGCGGCTCACCGGCACGCCGGGGATGCACCGCGCCGCGCGCTACCTGTCGGAGCGCTTCCGCCACTGGGGGCTGGACCCCGCCGGCGACGAGGGATACCTGCAGAACATGCCGCTGGCCTGGAGCGAGAGCGGCGGACGGGGCCGGCTGCAGCTCCTGAACGCGTGGGCGGACACCGTGGCCATCCCCGCCGACCGGCGCGCCCGGGGGGTGAACGTGGTGGGGATCATCCGCGGCAGCGACCCCGAGCTGCGCCACCAGGTGGTGCTGTTCGACGCGCACTACGACCACCTGGGCCACGCCGCGCTGGGGCGGTGCCGCGCCGCCGGCGCCGACTCCATCTGCAACGGGGCCGACGACGACGCCTCGGGGGTGGTGGCGGTGCTGGAGATCGCGCGCGACTTCGCCCGCGGGCCGCGGCCGCGGCGCACCGCGGTGTTCCTGCTCACCACCGGCGAGGAGCTGGGGCTGCTGGGCACGCGCTGGTTCATCGCCCACCCCGTGGTCAAGCTCGACAGCATGGTGGCGAACCTGGAGGTCGAGATGATCGGCCGCCCCGACTCCCTGGCCGGCGGCCGCGGCAAGGCGTGGCTCACCGGCTACGAGCGCTCCACCATGGGCGACATGCTCTCCTCGGCGGGGATCCAGATCATCGCCGACCCCCGCCCGGCGCAGAACTTCTTCGCGCGCAGCGACAACATCGCCTTCGCCATGCTCGGCGTCCCCGCGCACACCCTCTCCAGCTTCAACCTGCACACCGACTATCACACGGTGCGCGACGACGCGTCGCGGATCGACTACGGGCACATGCTGGAGGTGATCCGCTCCGGCGTGCGCGCCGCGCGGCTGCTGGCGGACGGCCCGGCACCCGTGTGGAAGCCCGGCGGCCGCCCCGACCCGAACAGCCGGTGACGGAGCCCGGCACGCCCTCTCCCCCGCCCGTCGTCGAGCTCGTGGGCCTGGGGAAGCACTACGGCGACCGGGTGGCGGTGGACGGCGTCACCTTCTCCGTACCCGCCGGGCGCATCGTGGGGCTGGTGGGGCCCAACGGGGCGGGGAAGACCACCACGTTGCGCGCCATCGCCGGGATCCACGCGCCGAGCGCGGGAACGGTGCGCGTGGCGGGGTACGACGTGGTGCGCCAGCCGGTGGAGGCCAAGCGGCGCCTGGCGCTGGTCCCCGACGAGCCGGCGCTCTTCTCCTCGCTCACCGTCTGGGAGCACCTGGAGTTCACGGCGCGCATCTACGGCGTGCGCGACTGGCAGGACGACGCGGCGGCGCTGCTGGAGGAGCTGGAGCTGGCGGCGCGGCGCGACAGCCTGGCCGACGAGCTGTCCAGGGGGATGCGGCAGAAGGTGGCGGTGGCGTGCGCGCTGCTGCACGGCCCCGCCGCGCTCCTCTTCGACGAGCCGCTCACCGGCCTGGACCCGCGCGGCATCCGCAC
>DASWNZ010000132.1:0-19329 GCA_036398975.1 Longimicrobium sp. | reverse complement strand
GTTTAGCCGCATCTCTGAGCCCATGATCCGAGGCCCGCCGCCGAACGCCCTGGTTCAGGCGCGTGCGTTCGATGACCCTTTCCTCGCATTCGAGCGGCGTGCGGACTCACTCAATTCTCTCTCCAGGGTGCGGACCCAGGTAGGGCATTCATGCAGCCGTCGCCCGCCTTTCTCCCGGCCGGCCGCGCACGGCCCGACTTCGCGTCCAGTGCGTCAACGAAGCAACCGCGAAGACTACAAGAGGGATCACGGGCAGAAGCCGCATCGCCGGTCCCCGAATCGCCGGGATACTGTATTCGAAGCTACAGACCTGCCACCACGCTTCGAGACACACGGCCGAGGCGACGAGTGCAATCCCCCACCAGGCAGATCGGGACAGGAGCAACACCCCGAGGCTGGTGAAGAACGCGGTAGTGATCAGATAAGTCAGGAAGACGCCTCGGGCGACGTCGAACGTGCCGCGCGGATAGGCGAAGATCGCATGGAACTCGCCCCCGGCGAACGGATACCTGTAGGCCGCGACCAGATGCAGCGCGAGCCAGCAAAGGAATCCGAAGCCGAGTAGGCGCGCGAGGCGTACTACGATATCACGCATTCGGTAGTGTCCGGCGTCAGCCCCGAACGACGCAGCTCAGCGGCGGCGGATGGATGTGCTGCGGGCGAGGCGAAGAGTGGCGGCAGCGTCCGGCTGTATTCGGACTACGTATATATCGGCGCTCGGCACCGCGTGAAGCCTGGCCTTCCCGACCGGCTACTTACGAGACCAGATCACCTGGAACTCGAGCTCCTCGTCCTCGCCTTCGCGCTCATGCTCGATGTTGAATGTAGCATCCGCGGGAATGCGCAGCCGCTCGCCGGCAACCTGGATCGTGAACGCTCCTTCCTTTTCGATGGCGTCCGCGAGACGGCGAAGCTTATCGGCGAACTGCTTCCGCGAGTACGTGCGAGTCAGGTCACGGTCAGGACTCATGCTGAAGTCTCATGGTAAGGGGGGCAGGAGAGACGCGTACTGGTACAAGGGTCAGGGGTGCGGGGCCGGTGCGCAAGCCTGTGTCCGCTGAATCATACCCGTCCAGGCTGACGAAGCGGAAGTGACTCATGACGGCCAAGCGGCGGAAACCTCGCGATCTACGAGAGCGTTACCGGCTGTCGTCGTATGGAAGCTCCGCCGCATCGACGCCAACGAAGTCGGGCTCCGGGTCCAAGGTAAGCTGCACGGCTGAGATACTACTCCTGCCCTCCAGGTAAGCCTTCGCAACGCGATGCATCCCATCCATCACGCGACCGTCCGCACCCAGGATGATCGGATACTTTAGATCAGCCTCGGCAATCAGCCGCGCATGGTCCGCGACGGCCCGACAGGTGGCTTCTCCATCCCCACCTCCGAACCAGAAGGGCTCATCGAGCTCACGAATCGCTCCGAGCGGCACCTCCACCCGCGGAGAATCGGTGGTCAGCTCGATGAGCCGATCGACGTCCCACGCGAGAAGGCCCAGAAGAGAGGGACGCAGGTGATATTGCTTCCGCATCGTTGGCTTCGGGGCAGCGGGATCCGTGGCTGAGTGTCCGCCGCAACGCCCTGGTTCGGCGGCGGGCTGTGAGGCGGCGCATGTACGAACCGGCGACACCGGATCAACCGTTCGCCGGCACCCACTCCGCGTCGATCCGGTATTCAACGGCACGTGGCGACGGGGGCGACTCCGCTCCAGGCAGGTCGCCCACACGCGGGAGCTCCGCTTCGGGCACCCGCCACCAGGCAGCAAGGTACACTCCCTCGCTGACGGGGACCTCCAACTCTGATCGGCCAAATGCCACCCGCGCGCGATCTGCGCCCGCGGGTGTATCGTCCCAGAGAACCAGGGTGCCGACCAGATCGTCTCCAGGCACTGCCGTCCACCCCGGCCGGTTGCCGGAGCCGCCTTCCTCCCAGCCGGCTTCGCCGCGATGGCAGTTCACACCATACAGATATCGTTGCCCCTGTGAACCAGTATTTAGGAGCACATAGGCGTCAGTGTCATGGGCGGCCCAAGCTACGACGCGCACGGCGCCTGGTGGGAACCCCGCGAGCACTGCATCCACCGGAGTGGCGTACAAGGTCATGAGCTGGAAAGTGAGGGGGGCCGCCGAACGAGAAGAGGGTCAGGGGTGCGGGCCGGCACGCAAGCTCATCGTCGACGAAACCATGGACGGCCCCGATCCCACTGCAGGTTGTCCGACCAGCATGTCCGACGCCATCACAGCGGCCGGGTACGAGAGGTGTTTCGGTCAGCGAGCAGCAACCCTCGGATGAAGAGGACCAGTCCGAGTAAGATGTATGCATAGGTGATCCGGTTGAACAGCAGCGGGTCGTCTGCGCGGGCCAGTCTTTCCCGCGGGCCGCGGATTCCGCCCCGGTTCAGGTCCTCTTCGCCGCGAGCGATGATCCCGACAAACAGCGGCCAGACTCCTAGAGCATGGGCTATGATCCCGATCCTTCCCCAGAAGAGCTGCTTCCTAGAGGGTGCCTCTGTCGTCGGTTCCATGAGGTAGGCGACTGCGGATGAAAGGCTACTCGCCGACGGAGGAAGGTAGCCGCCGAACATCACAAGTTCAGCTGCGAAGCGGCCCATCTGGAGCTGCCCTACCCTTGACAGTTGGGCCGCCTTGTCAGCTGCAACGCCTTGTTCGGCAGCTCGGGTCAGCGGAACGGCAGACGTGCGAGATAGCTGCCTTGCACAGAGGTCAAATGCTCGTGCGAGCTAATGTACGAGTACTGCTGGCAGTACTTGCTCGCCAATCGCTGACCTAGGGACGAGACCGCGTGACCGGCGCTCAGTCCAAACATGTTGGCGTGCCAATGCGTGCCGTGATGGGCCGTCATCAAGCACTGGCTCGCCGTCAGGCCGCACGTTAGCAGACTTTCCGCAACGACGCCCAATTCTCGTTCCTCGAGGTCTCCCAGGAACAGCAGCTCCTCCGCCGACCGGAATGCCAGAGATAAGCGATTAGCGATCTGTGTGAGGCGGCCCAACACCGTAGTCGTGCTTGGAGGGATCCACTCGCGCTGCCAGTCGCTCGTTGGCGAAGCCTCGGGGGGGTGGTCTGCTCCGCGCTCTGCGGGCGCACTGTAGCCAGCTTCGCTAATCTCGAACGGATTTCGGTTGCTGTCGTACACCCGCGAGTGAATCTCGTTGAGCAGTGGGTCTTCTTCACGGGCCTGATCAAATGCTCTGAGGACACTCCCCACACCCCGGGAGAAGGTCTCATCATCGATCACGCGGGGTGGCCAGAGGACCTCATATATCCGTCCTTCGCTTTGAAACCACTCTCCTCGGGATACCGGGCTATACGTCCATGAACGTCCATTCAGCGTTCCAACAAGCCGCAGAAAATCCGCTTCTATCGAGCCCGTCTCCTTCCCGAAGACGCGCGTCAGCGTCGCGAACAGCGCAGCAGCGAACTCGCGGCGCTCCCGAAACTCGGGCAGGCGGGGAAAGATCAGCATCTGGAGATTCAGTGCTCGCTCCGCTCGCGATGCGGGTTCGTACAGCCCGACGTAGTGATCCAGATGGAAGTGTGAAATGACGAGCGTCTTGGGCGCCGGGGCTTTGCGGAACGCCGCCCATGCTAGTCGTCGCGATCTCCCGCCGACGTCTAGGTGCAGTCCTTCACCCGGAAGGGTGTACAGTGCTGCATTAAGTCCGTCGCCTACAGATTCGATCTGGATCGTGAGTGGCATGCGATACGGCGAAGGTTGGGGTCTGCCGAACGACACAAGAGTCAGGGGTGCGGGCCGACGCGCAAGACTGTCATCCGCGAGAGCATGCACGGCCCCATATCCCCTGCAGCCGAGGTAGGACGCGTACTGCAGACCGGGGCGTCTTGTTACGGCAGGATCGCTTTCAGCCCCCGGAGAAACCCTGGCGTAAATACTTGCTTTGCGACTGCAAGTCGAAACAGTTCGAGCAGTTCATCCTCGGGGAGGTCCAATGGACGCATCATCATCTTGTCGCTCTTCCACCACGAAAAGCGGATCTCTTCCTGCCTAGGCTCCTTAACGAAGAGCCTCTCGATGCGAACCTCCGAGTCCCCCGACGGCAAGCTGGCGGTGGCCAACTCACGACCATAGCTAGTATCGCGCATCAGACAATTAGGAGCATTGGTGGATGGATCTCTAACAGGCCGGGACTGTGAAGATGTTACCGGCGGGAATTCAGCGCCGCTCTCCGCCTGAGATGCGATGGGCTGACGAATCCAACGCGCGGCTGCCGCGGGAATGATCGCCTACGGCTGCCACGATGCCTGTCTAGTGGCCTAGTGTTTCAGGATAAGGCGCGAACCCGGCATACGCAAAGCTCTCCAATTGCTGAAAGCATGGCCGCGGGTTCATCGCCTTCATCCGCTTGTTAGCCGGAGGTGGTGGGCGTATGCGGCAATCCCATATCGCGTGCCCAGCGATCAACGGCGCTCCCGATCGTTGCGGTGATGTTGTACGAGTCGAACTCCTTGTAGAGCTTGCCGACAATATCGGTGGGCATACGCGGCATTCGTTGATCCTTCAGCAACAGGCACCGCTTGCCGTGGGCGATCATGAACCCCAACTCTAGTGCGACGTTGGGGTTGAACTCTCGGAGGTCAATCTCTTCGAATACCGCTACACCGAAGCGGCAGCCGAGCATGTGCAAGCAGACGTTCTCCCAAAGGTCCCCCGTGTAGTCCTTGTCATCTGCACGCACGACGTTCAGCCCGTACCGAGCCATTCCTTCTCGGATGGCTTTGTGGATCTCCTCGTACTGCGGCCCACTACGAAACCGCATCATGAGGAACACGTTCCGCTCTGGACTCGGATGATCCCGCAGAAACGAAGGAAGGAAGCGAACGAAGTGCTCGTAGCCCGGTGGGAGTTGCAGGCTCCGCACAAGCGCTTGCTCTCGTAGCTTTTCGATTACTGGTGGTATGAGTGGCTGCAGCAAGGAACGTCGTCGCGCCTCGTCATCTGTAAAGGCAGAGATCGGCAGGCTGACCCCCATCGGTTGCCGGAAGCCAAACTCCCGAACGCTCGATCCGACAACAGCGTCGAGTGGTAGTACAGGCTGCGCCTGCCGGCGATCAAGGTAGACGTGATCCGGCACTCCGCCTATTGAGACATCGTCGACAACGAGATGGATCGCGTCCGGATTAATAACTGAGACGAAGTTCACCGGCCGGATGAACGGCACTTGGCCGGGCACTAGGCTGGACGCAAAGGTCGCCTGGCGCAGCAGGTCCGCAAACGTGGTGAGGGTTGCCACAAGGCGCTGGCGATCAGGATTCTGAACGTCGCCGCGAGACATCTCTGCACCACCGAACATAGTCTCCCTTGCGGTTGTCGTGATTCTGCTGCCGGCTCACTAATTTTCCAAATAGAGAGAATTCAGATATGCACGCAAGCACCACCTATGCCTTCTCCGCGTCTCCAACTACTTGAGGTGCGCGCGCAGGCGGTGTTATGCGGAACTGCGGAGTTCCAGATAATACCCGCGATGGTCGCAGGTCTGATCCGGTGCAATCCAAGGGCGACAAACCTGCTCGGCCAAGCGGATTGTGTGGGCTTCATCGGGATGAACGCCGGTGCTCGCGCAATAACGCGCCCCTTGCGTGGGTTATCCAGGTAACGGAAGGCACCGCAACTCAGAAGAGACTCGTCTGCATCGGCAGGCGCGCCGTGCGGCGCTGGGAGACGTCGATAGGGTCGAGGGGGCGGTGCTGGGTGGCGACGACGAGGGTGCCCGCGTAGCGGCGGCCGAGGGCCTCGCCGACGGTGTCGTGCGCGAGGCCGGGGTCGTTGGCCTGCTCGGAGAGGTGGGCGAGGATGACGGCGCAGAGGCCGTCGTGGTGGAGCTCGCGCACGAGCTCCGCGGCGGCGCGGTTGGAGAGGTGGCCGTGGCTCCCGCCGATGCGCGCCTTCACCGACCAGGGGTACGGGCTCTCGCGCAGCAGGATCTCGTCGTGGTTCGACTCCAGGATCAGCACGTCGCACCCCTGCAGCGCGTGCCGCACCGTCGCCGTGGCGCGGCCCAGGTCGGTTGCGATGCCCAGCTTCTCGCCGGTGGCGCGCTCGGTGACCGTCACGGCGACGGGATCGATGGCGTCATGGACGGTGAGGAAGGGGGTGACGACGAGACCGCCGATCTCCACCTCACGGTCGCTGGTGTAGGCGACGACGCGCTCCGTGCCGTCCAGCAGGTCATCGCAGATGGAGCGGGTCTTGTCGGTGAGGTAGAGGGGAAGGCCCCATCGGCGCGCGGCCACGCCCATCCCTCGGGTGTGGTCGCTGTGGTCGTGCGTCACCAGGAGCGCGGTGAGGGTGCACGGATCGACCTCCACGGCGTGCAGCCGGCGCTCCAGGTCGCGCCCGCTGAACCCCGCATCGACGAGCAGGCGCACGCCGTCCGATTCGATCAGGACGGCGTTGCCCCTGCTTCCGCTTCCCAGGACGGTGACCTTCAAGGCGATGTTCGGTGTGGAGGAAGTGTCGGAGAGAAGTGCCCAGTGCCAAGTGCCCAGTGCTCAGTAACCGCCAAACACCGACTGGGCACCAGGCACTGGGGACTAGGCACTTTCGTTATTCCGTCCCCGCTTCCACGCCGCTTCGAGCTGCGCGCGGGCGCCGGGTGCGAGCTCCACCTTGCGGCGCGCCATCGCGCGCTCGGCGACTTCGAGGAACTTGTCGACCCGGTACGCCGATAGATCCTCTCCTGTTCCCCAACTGAAAGGGGGGACGTACTTGGGAGGCATCTCGGCTCCGTACAGGTTGCTCCCCGCGCCCACCACGGTGCCGGTGTTGAGGAGGAGGCCGATCCCCGTCTTGACGTGGTCACCTAGGAAGCAGCCCATCTTGATCTCGCCCGTGTCCGTCTCGCCAGCGGGGGTCCAGAGGCGGACGGTGCCGTAGTTGTTCTTGAGGTCGCTGTTGGTGGTGAACGCGCCCAGGTTCACCCACGCGCCCAGGTAGGCGTGGCCGATGTGGCCGTCGTGCGCCTTGTTGACGTACGACAGGCAGATGCTCTCCGCGAACTCGCCGCGGATGCGGCACACCTCGCCGGTCGAGAACGCCTCCAGCGAGCCGCCCAGGATGGTGCTGCGCTTCCCCACGTAGGCCGGGCCGGCGATACGGCTGAAGGCACGCACCTGAACCTCGTCGTCGAACCAGACGGGGCCGCCGGTAGCATCGATCACCACGCCGGGCTCGATCCGCACGCCCTCGCCCTGGATGATGGGGTGCTCGCCGAACCAGTGGACGCCGTGGGGCAGGGCAGTGGCGGGAGGCTTCGGGAAGAGCCCCGCCACGTCCAAAGCCACCTGGCCGAAGCCCTCGGACATCAGCTCCCACACGCGGTGCAGGGTGCGCCCGGGGAGCTGCACGGCGCCGGTGCGGTCCAGGTGGCGCGCCGGCTCGGTGAACCACTCCGCGTTCGGGGCGGGGGTGCCGGCGGGAGCGTACCACCCCACCACCTCGTCGCCCACCAGCAGCGGCCCCGCGCCGCCGCGCCGCTCGCGCCACGTGTCGCCGCTCCCCCAAGCCGGCACCGCGCGCGCCGCGATGAAGAGCCGGTCACCCTCGGTGGGGATCTCGTCGAAGGAAAGTACGGGCGCCGCGCCGGGCTCCGCGAAGCCGGCCAGGTGCGCGGCCGCGAGGTGCCCCGCCACGCGCCCCCCGAAGAGCCGCTCCGCCCGCTCCCGAAAGGTCAGCGCCCCAAAGCGGAGCTCCCCCGCCGGCCGCGTGAGGGCGAACGGCTCCCACGCGCGCGTGACGGCGTCGTCGAAAAGGATCAGGGAGAGGTCTGGCATGGAGAAAGTGCGTGAGTGGCGGTTGAAACCGCGGCAACAACCGCGGAAAGTCCGCCTTCGCGGACTTGGCCGGCTTTCCGCCCCCTCTCTCGATAACGGAGGGCGGAGCCCTCTCCTGTTATCGGGAGAGGGGGCAGCGAGGAACGAGCGGGGGTGAGGGCCCCCTCACAACTTCCGCAGCTCCTCCGGCAGCTGGGCCAGCATCTCCTTCAGCTCCGGCGTGCGGTCGCGGTGGGCGACGAAGGTGACGCCGCCCGTGCGCACGATCAGCAGGTCCTCCACGCCGAACGCAACCACCGGACCGTCGTCGGCATAGAGGGTGAGGCCGCGCGACTCGATGGCGTAGCCGGGGCCGAGGACCACGTTCCCGGCCTCGTCGGCGGGGCGGGTGCGGCGCACGGCGTCCCAGGCGCCCACGTCGTCCCAGTCGAAGGTGGCGCGCACGACGCCGACGCGGTCCGAGCGCTCGAGGACCGCGTGGTCGATGGAGAGGGTGGGGGCGCGGGCGAAGAAGGCGTCCGTGTCGCCGGCGCGCACCACGGCGACCAGCTCGGAGAGCTCGGGGGAGACGCGCTCCATCTCATCCAGCAGGTCGGCGGCGCGCCAGACGAAGAGGCCCGTGTTCCACAGGTACTCGCCCGAGGCCAGGTAGCCCGCGGCGGTGGCGGCGTCCGGCTTCTCCACGAAGCGCGCCACGCCGTAGCCGGGGTCGCCCAGCGGGTCCACGTCCGTGCCGGTGAGGGGGTCGCCCAGGCGCACGTAGCCGTACCCCGTTTCCGGGCGCGTGGGGACGGCGCCGATGGTGAAGAGGCGGCGGTGCGCCACGGCCAGCTCCGCCGCCCGCGCGATCAGCTCGCGGAACTTCTCCGGCGGCGCGATCACGTGGTCGGCGTGCAGCGACACCATGACGGCGTCCGGGTCGCGGCGCTCCAGCTCGGCGGCGGCCCAGGCGAGGACCGGGGCCGTGCCGGCGGCGCGCGGCTCCAGCAGGAGGTTCTCCTCGCCCAGCTCGGGAAGGGCGCCCAGCAGGGGGCCGGCCAGGTGCGCGCCGGTCAGGATGCGCAGCCGCTCCGCGGGCACCAGCGGAAGGATGCGGTCCACGGTGTCGCGGATCAGCGGCTGCGCCGATGCCAGTGGCAGCAGCTGCTTGGGTCGTGCGGGGGTGCTCACCGGCCAGAAACGCGAACCCACACCGCCGGCAAGGATCACCGTCCAGAGGTGTGGGCTCGGGGCCGGGGCGCCGTTGGTGTCGCTCACGGGTGCGCCTCGGGTCAACTCGGGATGAATGTCAGTCTTCGCTGGGCGGCTCGCCGCCGCCGAACAGCTCGTCCACCCGCGCCAGCAGCTTCTTGGGCGAGAACGGCTTCGTGAAGAAGTCCGTCGCGCCCAGCTCCAGCGCCTGGTGCCGGTCCGCGTCCTGCCCCTTGGCCGTCAGGATGATGACCGGCGTCTCGCGGCGGTGATCCATCGCGCGCGCCTCGGCCAGCACTTCCAGCCCGGTGACGTAGGGCATCATGATGTCCAGCAGCACCACGTCGATCGGCTCGTCCGACTTCAGCACCTCCAGCGCCTCGCGGCCGTCGGAGACGAGCGTCACCTGGTAGGGGCCCTGCTCCAGCTTCATCTGGATGATACGGCCGATGTGGGGCTCGTCGTCGGCCACCAGCACGCGGCGCATCACCGGCTCGGCGGACGCGGTGCTCATACCAGCCGGGCGAGGGCCTCTCGCCGCGCGCCCACCTCGTGGAGGAGCGGCGCGAACCCGACTCCGTCGCGCAGGAGGACCGCCAGGAGAAGCTCCTCGGAGAGCACGTCCACCACCGCCACCCCGCTCCCCATCCGCGCCACCACCGTCGATGCCGCCCCGGCGCCCGCCGCCTCGCCCAGCGCCCGCGCCGACTGCGCCACCCCGGGGACCATGGCGGAGACCGTCTCGGCGTCCAGCGACGAGTCGCCCGCGTGCTGGATCAGGAGGCCGTCGCGCCCCAGCACCAGCACGTGCTCCACCCCGGGGTGGGCGCGCAGGGCTTGAAGGGCGTCGTCGAGCTCGGACATGGCGCGGATCTCCGGCGGGCGTGTGTGTCAGCGTGGCGGTGTGGCGTAGGGGGTCAACGTACCCGCGCACGGGGGGGCGCGTCAACCCTGGCGCCACCCTGGAACCCTTGTGGTGTACTTGACGTGACCCTCGCGCGCGGGCTAGGATTCCCGCGGCGCCCGGAGCATTCCGGGCGCGTTCCTGTTCCGCGCGCAAACCGCAGTCGATTCTCACGATAGGAAGAACCGTGCGCAGGTTTCTGCTGATCCTCGCCGCCGCGCTTTCCGCGCCGGCCGTCGCCGCGTGCGACGACCCGACGTCGTTCCTCAACGAGCCCGTGCTGCGCGCCGATTCCGCGCTGGTGCTGCGCGCGCCCACCGCGCCGGGCGCCGACGCGCCGTCGGCGCTCAACGGCGCCGGGCCGACGGTCGTATCGCCGGAGCGCCCGCAGTTCGCGGGGCAGTACGACTTCGCTCTGCGGCAGAGCGGCTCCACCTTCCGCTTCGTCGCGCTGGAGACGCTTACGCGCACCGGCCGGCCGGGGATCTCGCCGAGCGCCACGCCGTACGCGGACATCGAGGAGGCTTCGCGCCGCCGCTCGGAGTACTCGGACAGCTCGGTGGTGCTGGTGGCGGGCGCATCGTACACCTACCGCACGCGCCAGTACCAGAGCGCCGTCGGCCCCTGCTTCAACTACGGCAAGCTGAGGGTGCTGGCCCTGGACCCGGCGGCGGGCACGGCCAGCGTGCAGGCGCAGGTCAACCTGAACTGCGACGACGAGCGCCTGACCACGGACTGATGCTCGACATCCAGCAGATCCGCCACGATCCGGACGGCGTCCGCGCGCGCCTGGCCGCGCGCGGCAACCCCGCCGAGTCCGACGCCGCCGTGGAGCGCCTGGGCGCGCTGGACGCCGAGCGCCGCGGGCTGGTGGCGGAGGCGGACGCGCTCAAGGCCCGCCGCAACCAGGTCTCTCGCGAGGTGGGCGAGATGAAGCGCCGCGGCGAGGACGCCGACGTGCTGGTCGCCGAGATGCGCATGTTGGGCGACCGCATCGGCGAGATCGACGTGCGCGTGCGTGGCGTGGAGGAGGAGCGCGACCGGCTCCTCCTGAACATCCCCAACGTCACCGACCCCTCCGTCCCCGCCGGCGGCGAGGAGGCGAACGCCGTCGTGAGGACGTGGGGAGATCCGCGCCGCTTCGACTTCGCGCCGCGCCCGCACTGGGAGCTGGCGGCGGAGCTGGGGATGCTGGACCTCGCGGGCGGGGCCAAGGTGGCGGGGAGCGGCTTTCCGGCGTACCGGGGGATCGGGGCGCGGCTGCAGCGCGCCCTCATCAACTTCATGCTCGACCTGCACACCACCGAGCACGGCTACACGGAGATCGAGCCGCCCTTTCTCGTCGGCCGCGACGCCATGACGGGGACGGGGCAGCTCCCCAAGTTCGAGGACGACGCGTACCGCATCGAGAGCGACGACCTCTTCCTGATCCCCACCGCCGAGGTGCCGGTCACCAACCTGCACCGCGACGAGCTGCTGGCCGGCGACCGCCTCCCCATCGCCTACACCGCGTACTCGCCCTGCTTCCGGCGCGAAGCCGGGTCGGCGGGCAAGGACACGCGCGGCCTCCTGCGCCTCCACCAGTTCGACAAGGTGGAGATGGTGCGGTTCGAGCGGCCGGAGGCATCGGACGAGGCACTGGAGCGGCTGGTGACGCAGGCGGAGCGCGTGCTTCAGCTCCTGGGGCTGCCCTACCGCGTCCTGCTGCTGGCGGCGGGGGACACGGGCTTCTCCAGCGCGAAGACGTACGACCTGGAGGTGTGGGCGCCGGGGGTGGACCGCTGGCTGGAGGTGAGCAGCTGCTCCAACTTCCGCGACTTCCAGGCGCGGCGCGCCGGCATCCGCTTCCGGCCGGAGGCGGGCGCGAAGCCGGAGTTCGTGCACACGCTGAACGGCTCGGGCGTGGCGCTGCCGCGCACGGTGGTGGCGCTGATCGAGAACGGGCAGCAGGAGGACGGCTCGGTCGTCATCCCCGAGGCGCTGCGGCGCTACCTCGGCACGGACCGGATCGCGGCGCCCGCCGGGCCCGCGTAGCATCACCCAGGGGCACGGTCCGCCGCGCCCCGTACTCCCCCCTTCGCGTATGAGCCGCCGCCTCTGGCCGACGCTGCTGGGCCTGATGGCCGCGGCGATCCTGGCGTCGTACGTCCTCTACAACCAGCTGCTGGTGCGCGAGATGCGCCGCGAGGCCGCGGTGCACACGCGCATGGTCACCGCCATCCTCAGCGGCCTCAACGACCCCAGCGAAGACGCGCCGCTGCAGACGCTCTGGAAGCTGTCGGCCTCGATGCCGCAGCTCGACGTCCCCTTCGTGTACCTGGACAGCGAGGGGGTGCCGGCCTACGCCATCAACCTCCCCTTCGAGGCGGACCTGGCGGACCCGCAGGACGCGGCGCGGGTGAAGGCGTACGCGCGCGAGCTGGGGCGCCGCAACCCGCCGGTGGTGGAGCCGCTGCTGGGCACGACCTACTACGGCGACTCCCCCACGGTGCGCCGCCTGCGCTGGATCCCCTGGCTGCAGGTGACGGCGCTGGCGGGGATCCTGGTGGCGGCGTGGTGGATGGTGAGGCACAACACGCGCACGGAGCGGGAGCGGATCTGGGCCGCGATGGCGCGCGAGTCCGCCCACCAGATGGCGACTCCGCTCTCCTCGCTCGCCGGCTGGGTGGAGATCCTGCGCCTTCCGCAGGAGGAGCGCGAGGACATGGCGTCGCTGCCGGCGGTGGCGGCCGAGATGGAGGCGGACCTGGACCGCCTGGAAAAGGTGGCGCACCGCTTCGAGTGGATCGGCCGCCCCGTGCAGACGCAGGCCGTAGAGGTGCGCACCCTTCTGCGCGTGCTGGAGCGCTACATGCGCGTGCGCCTTCCTCGTCTTGGCCGCAGCGTGCAGATCGAGGTCGACGTTCCCGAGGGCACGCCGCCGGTGCTGGCCAACGCGGTGCTGCTGGAGTGGGCCCTGGAGAACCTGGTCAAGAACGCCCTCGACGCCCTGGCCGGCACCGGCGGCCGCATCTGCGTGGAGGCCGAGTCGCGTGGCGAGCGCCGCGTCTCCATCCGCGTGACGGACGACGGGCCGGGCGTTGCTCCCGCCGTGCGCAACACGCTCTTCGACCCGGGCATCTCCACCAAAAAGGGTGGCTGGGGCGTGGGCCTCTCCCTGGCGCGCCGCATCGTGGAAGACGTGCACGGCGGCCGCCTCGCGCTCCTCCCCTCGGAGCCCGGCGCGCGCGGCGCATCTTTCGAGATCACCCTCCCCGCCGCGTCCGATCCGCCCGGCGGCGAAGGCTTCCGCGCCCTGCGCTTCAGCGGCGCGTCACGAGGATGAACTGCAGTCTCACGCGGAGGCGCGGAGACGCAGAGAGAACTTCGCGTGCTCTCCTCTGCGTCTCCGCGTCTCCGCGTGAACCCAATCTGTAGAAGCCCGGCCTTGAACTGGATATTGATGGAATGGCTGTAGATCTCTCTCACCTGAACCCCGAACAGCGCGAGGCGGCCGGCCACTTCGAGGGCCCGCTCCTGGTGCTGGCGGGCGCGGGCTCCGGCAAGACGCGCGTGCTCACCACCCGCATCGCGTGGCTGGTGGACGAGATGGGCGTGGACCCGGGGAGCATCCTCTCGCTCACCTTCACCAACAAGGCCGCGGGCGAGATGCGCGAGCGCGTCCGCGCACGGCTCGGGCGCGAGCCCACCGGGATGTGGATCGGGACCTTCCACGCCATCGGCGCGCGCATGCTGCGGAGGGATGCCACGCGGCTCGGCTGGACGCCCAACTTCCTCGTGTACGACGCGGAAGACGCGGAGGCGCTCACCAAGCGCATCATCCGCGACGACCTGCGGCTGGACATCAAGCGCTGGCCGCCGCGCGCGGTGCACTCCGCCATTTCGTCCGCCAAGAACGAGCTGACGGGGCCGCAGTCGTACGCGGACAGCGCGTCGGATCCGTTCCAGCGCGTGGTGGCGGACGTGTACCCGCGCTACCAGGCCGCGCTCAAGAACGCCAACGCCTTCGACTTCGACGACCTCCTGGTGAAGCCCGTCGAGCTCCTGCGCACCATGCCCGCCGTGCGCGAGCGCTACCGGGCGCGCTTCCCCTTCGTCCTCGTCGATGAGTACCAGGACACCAACCACGCGCAGTACGTCCTCCTGCAGGAGCTGGTGAAGGAGAACGGGAGCGAGAACCTCTTCGTGGTGGGCGACGACGACCAGTCCATCTACGGCTGGCGCGGCGCGGACGTGCGCAACATCCTGGACTTCGAAACGGACTTCCCGCAGGCGCGGGTCGTGAGGCTGGAGCAGAACTACCGCTCCACGCAGACCATCCTCGCCGCCGCCAACCGCGTGATCGCCGAGAACGTGCGGCGCAAGGGGAAGACGCTGCGCACCGAGAACGCGCAGGGCGAGAAGCTGACGCTGGTGGAGGCCGCGGACGAGAGCGACGAGAGCGAGTGGATCGCGGACGAGGTGCGCGCACGGCAGGCGGACGACCCGACGCTGGAGCTGCGCAACTTCGTCATCCTGTACCGCACCAACGCCCAGTCGCGCGCTATGGAAGAGGCGCTGCGCCGGCGCGGCATCCCCTACCGCGTCATCGGCGGCACGCGCTTCTACGAGCGGCGCGAGGTGCGCGACGCCCTCGCCTACCTGCGCCTGGTCGCGAACCCCGGCGCGGACGAGGCCTTTCTGCGCATCGTCAACGTCCCCCGCCGCGGCATCGGCGACGCGTCGGTGGCGCGGCTGGCGGAGCACGCCTCACGCGCCGGCATCTCGCTCCTCGCCGCGGCCGAGCACGCGGGCGAGGTGGACGGCATCCGCGGCGCGGCGGCGCGGGCGCTCCCCGACCTCGCGGCGCTGATCCGCAAGCATGCGGCGATGGCGGAGCGGGGGATGCCCGTCCCCGAGCTGATGCGCGACCTGGTGACGGAGAGCGGGCTGGTGCAGTCGCTCAAGGACGAGGGGCCGGATGGCGACGACCGCGTCGCCAACCTGGAGGAGCTCATCGCCGGCGCCGCGGACCTCCAGCGCCGCCTGGACGAAGAGGACCCCGAGCTGATGATGGAGCTGGAGGAGCTGGGGGAGACGGCGCCGCGCGGGGTGGACCTATTCCTGGGCCACGTCGCGCTCGTGGCCGACATCGACCAGCACGACGCCTCGGCCGACGCGGTGTCGATGATGACGCTGCACAACGCCAAGGGGCTGGAGTTCCCCTTCGTCTTCATCGCGGGGATGGAGGACGGGCTCTTTCCCATGAGCCGCGCGCACGACGAGCCGGCGCAGCTGGAGGAGGAGCGCCGCCTCTTCTACGTGGGGATCACCCGCGCCGAGCGGAAGCTGTACCTGATCCACGCCCGCCGCCGCCGCCGGGGCGCGCAGTGGATGGACGCCATCCCGTCCTCGTTCCTGGAGTCGGTGCCGGACGAGCTGACCGACACGCGACGCACCGCGCGGATCATGGAGCGCAGCTCGTCGTACTCGCAGCCCTGGAAGTTCGTCTCGCCCGACTTCCGCAGCCGCCGCGACCGCCTCTACGGCGCCCCGGCCCCGCTCGCTTCCCCCGCGAGCGACGACGGGTACACGGTGGACTATTCGGACTCGCAGGACGCGCCGCAGATCATCAAGGGCGCGCGCGTCCGCCATCCGCAGTTCGGAGCGGGCACCGTGGCCGAGTTGGCGGGAGGGGGGCGGGACGTTCGCGCCACCATCGACTTCGACTCCGTGGGCCGCAAGTCGGTGGTGCTGCGCTACGCCAATCTGGAGCGCGAATGGGAGTAATGGCGCGATCCGTGCGGGTGTGGAGCCGCTGGCCCGCGTCTTCCATGAGAGTAGCTGCCGGTGACGGAGCGCAGGCGCGCATCGTCATACTTCCCGGAGCTTCCGGCAATCTGTTCACCCGTGAAATGAAGCCGTGTCCGTCGCGTTACTCAGCAGGCTGAGCCGTGTTCTCGCGATGTGCATGCTCCTCGCCGTGATCGCTTCCGCCGCCGCCGAAGCGCCCGAGCTGGCGCCCGAACCCGGCGACCGGCGCGAGCTGGTGGTGCTGGTGCACGGGATGGGGCGCAGCCGCCTTTCGATGTTCATCATGGCCCGCTCCCTGGAGGGCTCGGGCTACCGCGTGCTCAACTGGGGCTATCCCAGCACCGCCAAGGGCGTCCCCGTGCTCGGCGAGCGCCTGGCCGAGGCGGTGCGCACCCACCGGGGCGAGGCTCCGCGCGTGCACTTCGTGACGCACTCGCTGGGGAGCATCATCGTGCGCTGGGCGCTGGCCAACGACCCGCCGGCGCCGCTTGGGCGCGTGGTGATGCTGGCGCCGCCCAACCAGGGCTCGCGCAGCGCCGACCGCTACACGCCGTGGGTGGGCTGGCTCCTGCCGCCCATCCGCGAGCTGCGCACGGACTCCACCGCCACCGCCCGCACGCTCCCCCTGCCATCGAACGCCGAGGTGGGCGTGATCGCCGGCGAGCGCGACGGCAAGGTGTCCGTCACGGAGTCGCACCTGGAAGGCGAGCGGGACCACGTGGTGGTGCGCGCGCACCACACCTTCATCATGAACCGCGGCGACGTGCGGCGCCTGGTGACGCGCTTCCTCGGCACCGGCTCTTTCGGGCACGGGGACGGGCGACCGGCACACCCGCACGCGGCGGCGCGGTAGGGGCCTCACCGGCCCTCACCCCCAGCGTCGCTCCGCGACGCATCCCCCTCCCCCAAAACTGCCTGGGGGAGGGGGAATTGCTTGCATCCGGTGCTTTTATCCCCCGGTTCCTTCAACCCCTCGCCGTCACCACCTGCTCCAGGTACCCGAACGGCACCTCCGGCAGCGGAAAGAACTCGTCGGCCATCTCGCGGAGGAGCTCGGGGCGGTCCCAGGCGCCGTCGCGGAGGGCCATGCGGCGCACCTGCTTGGAGAGGGAGAGGTTGCGGTCGCCGATGGGGTCCAGGCCGGCCGCGATCGCCTCGCCGCGGTGGTTCAGGTAGTCCACCACGTAGTCGAACGAGCGCTCCACGTACCCCTGCACCGTCTCCGGCGCCAGCTCCCAGCGCGAGTTGGTGATGAGAGTGCCGAAGACGTTCTGCCAGCGGTCGTTGTCCTGGAAGCGGATCAGGCCCCGGAAGATCCGGCGGTTGGTGCGGAAGGAGAAGAGGGTGGCCGAGAGCACCTGGTCGAAGAGGGTGTCCGCCGCCGTGTGGTCGTGGTCCATCACCACGCTGCGCGCCAGGCGGATGTACCGCTCGCCCACGTGCTTGTCCATCCTCACTTCCCAGTACGAGTGCCCCAGCCCCTTGGTGGACGACGTCATCAGCAGCTGGCGCGGGACGTACCAGTTGTGCGCGATGGTGTCCGCCGCCAGGTGCGACAGGTAGCCCAGCCCCACTGCACGCAGCCGGTCGGAAGGAGCGGAGGAGTGGATCTCCTCGCCGATGTGCCAGTGGTGGCAGTGGCGGCCCTCGGGGGCGTACTTCTTGGCGAGCGAGATGTCCGCCGCGAGCGAGCCGTACAGGAAGTCCCACGGATGCGCCGCCAGCAGCACCCGCACCGCCTCTGGAACCAGGTGCAGGTTCTGGAGGAGCGTCTGCCCCAGGTACACGTGCGTCGCCGGACCCCAGGCGTAGGCGGGGTCCGGCAGCAGGACCAGGAGCAGCGCGGCGATGCCGCAGGCGGCGAGCAGGGCTCCACCTCCGCCGCTACTGGTGGTCCGCGAGGTCTTCGGCCTCGGCGTCCAGCTCGTCGGACTCGCTAAGGGTGTGGCGAAGCTGCTCGCGCGCGTCCGCGAGGATGCGCTGCACCTCCTCGCGGAACTCCTCCAGCAGCTCGCGCCCCACGTCGATCACCTCCTCCTCCGTCAGCCCCTCCACCTGAGCCGGCTCCGGAAGCCGCACCCGCACCGCGTCGGCGGGGACGGTGCCGCGCAGGCGCCCGCGCTTCGGCTTCAGCTCGCGCATCAGCCGCTCGCGCGCGGACTTGGGGCGCGGCCGCAGCAGCAGGGTGGCGCCCACGCCCAGCGCCGTGCCGATTGCGAACGCGGTGAGGAAGTCGGTGGTGTCGTCCTGTTCGGGCATGGGGCCTCGGAAGTGCGTTGGTGCGTGAGTGCGTGAGTGCGTTTCGTGTTCGGCACTTCGCGCTCAGGACTCGGGACCTGGGAGGCGGGACGGCTCTCGGGCTTCGATGTGGATGCTCAGCGCTTCGTCGGTGATCTCGTGGTCCATCGGGTCGGCCGTGGGGCGTGGCGCCAGCGTGCGGCGGAGCTCGCCCGCGCCCGCCTTTACGCCGCGCAGGGTGGAGGCGGTGCGGACGAAGAGCGCTTCCGCCTCCTGCTGCGCCACGTCGAGGAGCGCGTTCAGGTCCGCGGCGCGGGTCTCGGCGCTTTCCACCACGCGGCCGATCCGCTCGTTGGCATTGGAGACGGTGCGGCTGATCTCCGTGACGTTGCCCTGGACCGTCGCCACCATGGCGCGGGCGGATTCGCTGGCCGCGATGGCGTTGCGTACCGCCGGGTCCACGTCGATGCGCAGCTTCTCCGCCGCCGCCTTCACCTTCTTGTACAGCTTCCACGACAGCAGCAGGATCGCCAGTGTCAGGATGCCGATCCCGATGAGGGCGAGCGCGATGACGATCTGGGCGATGCTGCTCAGCGTTTCCACCCACCCCTGCCACCCGCCCTGCGCCGGTATCGCGACCACCGTGTCGCGCGCCACCGCCTGTGCCAGGCCGGCCACCACCGCCGGGTTGAGTGCTTCGAGTACGATCAAACGGATTGCTCCGGAAGCGGCGGATAAGTGCGTTAGTGCGTTAGTGCGTTAGTGCGCTGGGCGTTGGTGCGTCGGTCCGCTAGTGCGTTGGTGCGTTGGTGCGTTGGTGCGTAATGCGTTTCGTGCGTCGGTGCGGGCCGCCGGCGTCGCACGCCGGGGGATGAATCCCCCGGCTGGTACGACGCGAAGGCGGCTAAAGCCGGCTCGAGAACCGCGATATCTCTCCCACACCCTGTCACCCCCCCTTATCCTGTCCTCCCACCCTGTTGTCCCACCCTCCTGTCATCCTGAGCGACGCGCTGCTCAGTCCTCGCCCCGTCTCTGATCTTTGGCGCGGAGCGAAGGATCTACTGCGCGTGTCGAGGGGCCCGTCGCGTCGCGCCGTCCTCTCGCCTCATCGGCTAGATCCTTCGGTCGCCGCAGAGAGTGCGGAGCGCGCCGCGGAGATCGCGAGGGCGGCTTCCTCAGGATGACAATGGGCCAACGCACTTACGCACTAACGCACTCACGCACTTCCCTTCACTCCAGCAGATCCACCCCCAGCGTCCGTGTCCCCAGCTTCGGGACGATGCGCGGTGCGAGGCGGGCGGCGCGACCGGCGCGGAAGCGGCGCTGCACCTGCTCGGCGGCGGCGGCCGGGAGGGCGTCGAGCGCCGCGGGGTCGCGGCCGTCCAGCCAGCGGC
>DASWNZ010000131.1:0-12804 GCA_036398975.1 Longimicrobium sp. | reverse complement strand
GCTGGCGCACCAGTACGAGCGGTGGGACGGCGGCGGGCTCCCGGCCGGGCTCCGCGAGGAGCAGATCCCGTTTCCGGCACGGGTGCTGGCGGTGGCCCGCGCGGCGGCGGCGCTGCTGGGCGAGGGGCGCTCCGGCGCGGCGGCGGTGGTGGACGAGCTGCAGCGCCAGGCCGGCAGCGCCTTCGACCCGCTGGTGGTGAGCGTCCTGCGCCGCGTCTTCGCGCAGCGCGAGCGCCACGGCATCGGCTACGGCTGGGGCGGGCGCGTGGCGGTGGTGCACCCCCTGGAGCTGCGCGCGCTGGAGCTGGCCGCGCGGCTGCACGGCGAGGGCTACGCCACCGAGACCGCCGGCACCGCCGCCGCGTTGCGCGAGAGGCTGCGCGCCGGTGCCCCGCAGGCGCTGGTGGTGGGCGCCGACATCCCGGACGGCGATGCCGCCGCGCTGATCCGCGAGGTGCGCGGGCTGGCCGCGTCGCTCCCGGTGCTGGTGGTGGACGCGGCCGACGCCCGCCGCCGCGTGGAGCTGCTCGGCGCCGGCGCGGACGTCTGCTTCCCGCCGGACGCGGAGTTCCCGGAGGTGCGCGCCACGCTGGACGCCCTCCTGCGCCGCGGCGAGGCGACCTTCCCCCGCGAGGCGACGCTGCAGCTTCTCGAGGAGCCGCGCGACGCGAACCGTGCACGCCCGGTCTCCGCGGGGGTGCTGGGGGCCTGAGACAGGATCCGTGACCGCCAAGACGATGCATCCGCCGTCCGCCATCGACACCGCACCTGCCCCTCCGGCCACGCCGGAGGGGCCGGACCCGGTTCGGGCGCTGCTGGAGGGGCGGGCCGCGGTCTGGAACGCCATCCTCCTGGTGACCGGGCCGCGCGCCCGGGCGGAAGGATGGGGTCCCGAGGCCGCGGTCGCCGTCGCGCAGGAGGCGGCGTCGGACGGGAGGCCGGTGGTGCTGGCGGAGCTGGACTTCGAGTCGCCGTCGCTGCACCTGCACCTGGGCGTTCCGAACGACGAGGGGGCCGCGGACGTGGTCCTCTTCGGCGCATCGGTACGGCGCACCGCCCGGCCCGTGGAAGGGCTGGGTTTCTCGTTCCTCCCCTCCGGCGATGCGCCGGACCCGGAGCAGGTGTTCGCGCACCGCCACTGGTCCGTCGCGCGGTCGGAGGTGGCGCGCGCCGGTGGCCTGCTGCTGTTCTACGCGCCGTTCGACGCGCCGGGGCTGCGCGACCTCGGGGCGCGCGTGGGCCATGCCCTTGCCCTCGCGGAGCCGGACGAGGTGGAGGAGATCCGCCGCGTCCTCGGCTCCCGCTGCGAAGTCGCCGCCGCCCTCGCGCCCGGCGAACCGCTCGACGAACCGGCCTCCGCCGCGCCGCTGCCCGTCGTCGCGCCCCCGCTGGTTGCCGCCGACGATTTGTCCGAAGCGGACACCAGCATCGCCGAGCCCGTGGCGGCCGCCGAGGTGTCCGAGCTGGACGCGATCATAGCCAGCCTCGCGGCGGCCCACGGCGTCTCCGAGCCGGAGGCGGTCGCCGAGCCCGGACCCGCGCTCGCCGCCGAACCCGCATCGGTCGCGGACCTCACATCTCCCGAAGAGGTCGCGGCACCAGTCGAGGCTGCACCCGTCGCTGATAGCGCGTGGCTCGATGACGTCGCGCGTTATGTGGATGCCGCGCCGGACGATGAGGTTGCGCCCTCCGCCGACGCCGCCGCGCTCGATGAGATCGCGCCGCCCGTCGAGGACGCACCGCTGCACGACCTGGCGCCGTCAGTCGAAACCGCCCCGCGAGACGACATCGCGGAGTCGGTCGAGGCCGCGCCGGTCGGCGACGTTGAACCGGCGATCGAGACAGCAGCACTCGATGACGTTTCGCCGTCTGTCGAAGCCGCATCGCCAGAAGAAGTTACGACGCTCGACGAGGTCTCCCCATCTGCCGAGCTGGCCGACGAGCCCGCGCTCGCTGACGAGGCTGCACCGTCCGATGAGGTCACGTTCCTCGACGAGGTGGCAGCGCTCGACGACGCCGCGCCCGCCGTAGAGGCCGCGCCGCTACACGACGGCACGTACCTCGATGAGGTCGCGCCATCCGCCGAGTTGGACGCTGCGCCCGCACTCGTTGATGATGTCACCTTCCTCGACGAAGTGTCAGCGCTCGATGAGGTTGCGCCGGTCGTAGAGGCTGCGCCGTTCGACGACGTCGCGCCCTATGACGAGGACGAGGTCGCGCCGTCTGAGGAGCCGGAGCCCGCACTCGCACCCGAGCCGGCGGAGTTGGAAGCGGGGTTCGCAGCTGAGCCTGCCACGGAACTCGACGCCGAGCCGGTAACGGAGTTCGCCGCCGAACCGGTGGTGTTCGAAGCAGAGCCGGTAACGGAGTTCGCAGCGGAGCCGCAGCTCGAGCCGGCGATGGAGTTCGCGGCCGAGCCGGCCGGGGAGCTCGCGACGGAACCGGCGACGGAGCTGCAGGCCGAGCCGGCGATGGAGTCGGTGGCGGAGCCGGAGACTGCCGCCGAGCCCGCGATGGAGCTCGTCGTGGAGCCGGCGCCCGCGCCCGCGGATCTCGCCGAAGTCGCACCGGAGCTGAAGACGGCGACGGTGCACGAGCTTCCGGCGATGCTGGCGGCGGAGCCGGTGGTGCAGACGCCGCCGGTGCAGGCGCGCAAGGCGACGCGGTACTCGGTGCCGCGCCTTCCGAAGTGGCAGGAGCGGATGATCCGCGTGCTGGCGGTGGTCACGCTGGCGTACGGCGTCTACTACGTCTCCTGGCGGTGGACGCAGTCGCTGAACACCGAGGCGCTCTGGTTCTCCATTCCGCTCGTGCTGGCGGAGACGTGGGGGCTGCTCACGGCGTTCATCATGGTGCACTCCGTGTGGCGGCTGAAGCACCGCGACCCGGTGACGCCGGCGGAGGGGCTGAGCGTGGACGTGTTCATCACCTCCTTCGACGAGCCGCTGGAGGTGATCCGCCGCACCTGCGTGGGGGCGCGCGCCATCCGCTATCCGCACCGCACCTACATCCTGGACGACGGGAAGCGCGACGAGGTGAAGGCGATGGCCGCCCAGCTCGGCATCGGCTACCTGCGCCGCGAGGACAACGCGCACGCCAAGTCCGGGAACCTCAACCACGCGCTGAAGCACACCCGCGGCGACTTCGTCCTGCAGCTGGACGCGGACCACGTGCCGCTCCCGCACATCCTCGACCGGCTGCTGGGCTTCTTCGAAGACCCCAAGCTGGCGTTCGTGCAGGCGCCGCAGGACTTCTACAACACGGACGGCTTCACCTACGACGTCAACGAGTCGTGGCAGCGGATCTGGGAGGAGCAGCGGCTCTTCTTCTCCGTGATCCAGCCCGGCAAGGACTCCCTCAACGGAGCCTTCTTCTGCGGCTCGTGCGCGGTCTTCCGCCGCGAGGCGCTGGAGTCGATCGGCGGCTTCGGCACGCACAGCATCACTGAAGACATCGAGACATCGCTCCTGCTGCACGCGGCGGGGTGGAGGTCGGCGTACTACGGCGAGAGCCTGGCGTACGGGCTGGCGGCGGGCTCGGCCACGGCGTTCCACGTGCAGCACCTGCGCTGGGGGCAGGGGGCGATGCAGGTCCTCCGCCGCTTCAACCCGCTCGCGCATCCGGGGCTGACCCTGTCGCAGCGCGTGTCGTACTTCGGCTCGCTGACGGCGTACGTGGGCGGGGTGCAGAAGCTGGTGTTCTACTGCGCGCCGCTGGTCTTCTTCCTGACCGGCGCGCTGCCCATCAAGGCGGTGGACCGCGAGTTCCTGCTCCGCTTCCTGCCGTTCCTGCTCCTCTCGTTCATCCTCTCGGACCTGGTGTCGCGCGGCACGGCGAACACGTGGATGTCCGAGCGCTACCAGATGGCGAAGTTCTGGACGTACACCCGCGCGGTGGCGTCCGTGCTGTGGCCGCGGCCGCTGCGCTTCACCGTGACCCCCAAGGGCCCGGGGCACGTGCCCTTTCGCACCTACGCGCCCCAGGTGGTGCTGATGGTGACGACGCTGGTGGCGCTGGCCTGGGCCACGATGGCGCACCGCAACGGGTGGGTGGAGTACGGGGTGGATGGATGGGCCTCCACGGCGTTCCGGGTGAACCTGCTGTGGGCGTCGCTCAACTTCATCCTGGCGGCGTCGGTCATCGGGCTCAGCCTGCGGGTGAGGCAGGAGCGCGGCGACCACCGCTTCCGCGACCAGTTCCCCATCACCCTGCGCACCCCCGCCGGGGCCAACGGGAAGCCGCGGTCGTGGATCGCGCTGACCGAGGACCTGAACCCCACGGGGATCGCCTTCCGCATGCCCGAGCGGCTCCCGGCGGGCTCGGAGCTGCGGATGAAGCTTCCGCTCACCACCGGCTCCGTGACGGTGCGGGGGAGGGTGGTGCACGAGGTGAAGCTGGAGGGCCCCGGCCCGGCGATGTACCGGATCGGCGTGGCCTTCGACGGGGTGCCGCTGCGGGTGCGCGACGCCATCGAGCTCCACTGCATCCAGCACGCGGTGCCGCTGGAGCGCGCGCAGTACACCGGCCCGCGCCCCCTGCTGGCCCGCACCGCGGAGTGGACGCGCAACGCGCGGCGCGAGCGGCGCGAGCAGGTGCGCCTTCCCGCGCGCGTGTGGCTGCGCAGTGCCCCCGGTGCGCCCGAGGAGCCGGGGAGGAGGATGGCGCTACTGGCCGAGATCAGCGCCAGCGGCGCGCGGCTGGTGATGGACGAGCCCGTGCCGGAGGGGACGCTCGTCCGTTTCGTGGTTCCCGGCACCAGGATCCGCGGCGTGGGAAGAGCCGTTTTTTCGCAGGCGACCGAGACTCCGATCGGTGTGCGTTTTGCCATCGGCGTCCGGCGGAGCGGGGGAGCCCCCCCGCGCCAGACACCCGTTCCGGAGAGGAAGATGGCCATACCCTACGTGCTGAAAAAGGCGGTTTCGCTCCTTTGCATCCCGCTGGCGGCCGCGGCCGCGTCGGTGCCCGCATCCGCGCAGCTGCAGGCGGTGGTGTACGGCGGTGCCGAGATGGACACGGAGGACCTCGCGCTCTTCCTGCTGGGTGCTTCGGTGCACACCACCGGGCTGGGCCCCGGCGTGGGCGTAGGCGTGATGGGCTACAACCTCACCTACCCGGTGGTGGGGAACACCACCGAGTCCGTGAACGCGGTGCAGCCGCAGGTGGAGCTGCGCTACGGCTTCACCACCGGCTCGGTGCAGGCCAACGTCGGCTACCTCTTCATCCAGGGCAAGGACGTGACGCCCATCGGCGCTCCCGGCGGCGCCGAGGACGGGCTGGTGACGGCGCTCCAGGGGAACTACTGGGGCTCCGAGGGCGGCTCCAGCGCCGACCTGATCGTCAGCTACAACTGGGGCGGGGAGTACTTCTGGACGCGCGGCCGCGGGCTGCAGCAGATCGCGGGCTTCCGCGAACGCGGCGCGATCAACCTGGGCGCCGAGCTGGTGGCGCAGGGCACGGCGGCGGACGACACCTACCGCGCGTTCCAGGCGGGGCCGGTGCTGGAGGTCGCTTTCTCGCCCGCGTTCCGGCTGATCGGCGTGGCCGGCGCGAAGACGGACAACCGGGTGGATGCGCCGTCCGTGTTTCCGTACTTCAAGCTGGAGTTCGTGGCGATTCCGGGGCTGTGAACCGCTGGGCCTCACGCGGAGACGCGGAG
Source organism: Longimicrobium sp. (assembly GCA_036398975.1). GTDB lineage: Bacteria > Gemmatimonadota > Gemmatimonadetes > Longimicrobiales > Longimicrobiaceae > Longimicrobium. Next base: position 7,148 of record DASWNZ010000131.1, on the reverse strand, counting down.
GCGCGGAGAGAGAACGGCAGGAGGCACGGAGAGTGGGTACTCTCCGTGCCTCGTCGTTTGCGGCCTGCCAGCCGGTTTGTGACCCGCCTTGTCACCCCCCCTTCTGTCATCCTGAGCGACGCGCCTCTCCAATCTCTCCTCTTCACGAATCTCTGGCGCGAAGCGAAGGATCTACTGCGCGTTCCGAGGGGACCGTGGTGCGGCGCCGATCCTCTCGGCTCGCCGGCTAGATCCTTCGGTCGCCGCAGGAGTGTGGCCCAGGGTTGGCTTTGGTGTCGCGGCTCCCTCAGGATGACAGAAGGGTCGGAACGCGCGCCGGTGTATGCGTGAGTTCGCGCAGGCGGACTTCATGTGTTTCCAGCGGCGAATTCATTCGCTCCTGGACGCGGGCCGCGGAGAATGGCGGGGCACGGGCAGCCACGTGGGGCGGCCCCTACAAGATCGGGGGTGCGGGCGCGGGGATTGGGGTGTGGCGAAGGGTGGGCAGACACGCAGGTTACACGCAGGTCTGCCCCTACCGGGTGCCGGTGTGCGTGAACGGGGGCGGTGCAACGGAGGACACGGGCGCGATGAATCGCGCCCCTACAGGGTGATATGACCCGCAGATTGACCCACCGCAGCACACGGCGCATCTTTCGGGGTATGAGGGGATGACTCGGAAAGGAGAAGAGGGTGCCGATCAACGAGGCCGTGAGGGAGATCGCCGCCAGGGTGGGGGGCGGTGGGAGGGTGTCGGTGGAGGATGCGCGCGTGCTCTGGCAGCACGCGAGCGACGACGAGCTGAAGCGCATGGCCGGCGCCGTGCGCGCACGCTACCACGCCCCCGACCGCGCCACCTACATGGTGATGCGGATCATCAACTACACCAACGTCTGCGTGGCGCAGTGCGACTACTGCGCCTTCTACGTGCTCCCCAACCAGCAGGGCGGCTACGTGCTGACGCGCGAGGACGTCTTCGCCAAGATCGAAGACCTCCTGCGCGCCGGGGGCGACCTGGTGGGGTTCAACGGCGGCTTCAATCCCAAGCTCCCGCTGCACTACTACTGCGACCTCTTCGCCGCCGTGCGCGACCGGTACGGCGACGCGGTGGAGTTCTACGCGCTCACCATCGCCGAGTTCATGTTCCTGGCCGACCGCGCGGGGCTGTCGTACGCCGAGACGGCGGGACGGCTGCGCGATGCGGGAGTGCACTGGATCACGGGCGGCGGGTCTGAGATCCTGACCGAGGACTTCCGGAAGCGCCACGCCAAGTTCAAGTACACGGTGGCCGAGTACCTGCGCGCCCAGCGCGCCGTCGTCGATGCGGGGCTGCGCACCACGGCGACGATGGTGATCGGCTTCGACGAGACGCTGGACGAACGGCTCGAGCACCTGGAGCGCACTCGAAAGCTACAGGACGAGTGCCTGGCGGACGGGCTGCAGGGAATCTTTTCCTTCCTGCCCTGGAGCTACAAGCCGTACGGCACGGCGCTGGGCGGAAACGAGGTGAGCCCGCGCGAGTACTGGAGGCACGTGGCCCTCTCGCGGATCTTCCTCGACAACATCAAGCACGTGCGCACCTCCGTCCTCACGCTCAACGAGGACGCCTTCCGCGCACTGGAGTTCGGCGCGGACGACTTCGACCTCCCGCTGGAGGACGAGGTGACGCAGAAGGCCGGCGCCACCATCGACCTGGACTTCGAGCGCTTGCTGGCGGTGCCGCGCGCGATGGGCTTCCAGGTGGAGTACCGCCACGCCGAGCGCCCCCCCGCGCTGGCGACGGCGTGAAGATCGGACAGTTGCTGCTGGACCTCTTCGGCTTCGAGCCCCCCGCGCCCGAGCCGAAGCCCGCGCCCAGGCCGAAGCCGGCCGCGGCGCCTCCGCGCTCCCCCGAGCCCCGGCGCTCGGGGGAGCGGAGCGGGCCGGAGGTGCTGGAGATTGCGCGCAGGGCGGGCGGGGCTTGGGAGCGCGTCGTCTTCACCAGCAACCGGCGGATCATGGCGTCGGTGGCGAACCGGGGGCGCGACCTGCGGCTCAACGAGGCCTTTGCCGCCGCGCCGGAGGCGGTGCTGGTGGCCGTTGGCGAGCTGTTCACGGCGAGGAATGCGCGGCGGCGGAACGCGGCCAGGGATGCGGTGCGGCGCTTCATCGCGCAGATCCCGCCCGCGCCGGACTCGGCGCCGCGCCACCGCACCCGCCGCGCCACCGCCGCTGATCGCAATCAGATCGCGCGTATGCAGGCGGAGTTCGACCGGGTGAACGCGGAGCGCTTCGGCGGCTCACTGCCGCGCGTGCCGATCCACCTGAGCGGGCGGATGAAGCGGCGCAACGGGCACTTCTCGGCCACTCCGCTGGAGATCGTGATGTCGCGCCGCCTGTGCCTGCACGGGGCTGCGGGCGAGGCGGAGCACACCATGCGGCACGAGATGATCCACCTCTGGCAGTTCGTGGAGGGGCTGCCGGTGGACCACGGACCCGCCTTCCGTAAGATGGCCCGCCGCCTGGACGTGCATCCGCGCGCCACTCGCAACGTGGAGTGGATGAACAAGGACCGCTGAAAAGACGGGCCTCACGCAGAGGCGCAGAGACGCAGGGAGAGGAAAGAGAAAGAACAGCGGTCTCACACAGAGCCACAGAGAAGAGAGCTGAGAGGCTTTCTCTGTGGCTTGAAGTTTTCCGCGGGATGCTTTCTTCCTCGCGGTTCTCTCCTGCGTCTCTGCGCCTCTGCGTGAAACCTGCAGTTATTTGCCTACGCCACGCCCGCGGGATAATATCTCCGCCCGAGCAAAACGGAGAACATCGTACTGACGGGATACATGGCGGACACGGAACTGATGGACAAGCTGGTCTCCCTCTCCAAGCGGCGCGGGTACGTCTTCCAGTCGTCCGAGATCTACGGGGGCACCGGGTCGGTGTGGGACTACGGCCCGCTGGGGGTGGAGCTGAAGCGCAACGTCAAGGAGGCGTGGTGGCGCGCCATGGTCCACGAGCGCGACGACATCGAGGGGCTCGACGCGGCCATCCTCATGCACCCGCGCGTGTGGGAGGCATCCGGCCACGTGGCCAACTTCACCGACCCGCTGGTGGAGTGCGGCAACTGCCACCGCCGCTACCGCGAGGACACGCTCCAGGAGCAGGCCGGGACGAAGGAGATGGCCCAGGTGCAGTGCCCCGCGTGCGGAACGCGCGGCAAGTGGAGCGAGCCGCGCCAGTTCAACCTGATGTTCAAGACGTTCATGGGCCCGGTGGAGGAGGACGCATCCACCGTCTACCTGCGGCCGGAGACGGCGCAGGGGATCTTCGTGAACTTCCTGAACGTGCAGACCAGCGCCCGCCAGCGGGTGCCGTTCGGGATCGCGCAGATCGGCAAGGCCTTCCGCAACGAGATCACGCCCGGGAACTTCACTTTCCGGACGCGCGAGTTCGAGCAGATGGAGATGCAGTTCTTCGTGAAGCCCGAGACCGCCGGCGAGTGGTTTGAGCGGTGGCGTGAAGAGCGCTTCCGCTGGCACACCGAGGTGCTGGGGCTCTCCCCGGAGCGCCTGCGCTACCACCCGCACGAGAAGCTGGCGCACTACGCCGCTGCGGCGGGCGATGTGGAGTTCCACTTCGGCGGCACCATCGGCGAGGGCGGGTGGGGCGAGATCGAGGGGATCCACAACCGCACCGACTTCGATCTGACCAAGCACCAGGAGTTCTCGGGGAAGAAGCTGCAGTACGTGGACACGGCGACCAACGAGAAGTACATCCCGTACATCATCGAGACCTCGGTCGGCGCGGACCGCGCGACGCTCGCCGTGATGGCCAACGCGTACCGCGAGGAGGAGGTGGAGGGGGAGACGCGTGTGGTGCTGGGGATCAAGCCGTCGCTGGCGCCGCTCAAGGTGGGCGTCTTTCCGCTGGTCAAAAAGGATGGGATGCCGGACCGCGCCGCCGCGATCCACCAGGACCTGCGCAGGCGCGGCATTCCCAGCTTCTACGACGAGGCCGGCGCCATCGGCCGGCGCTACCGGCGGCAGGACGAGGCCGGCACGCCTTTCTGCATCACGGTGGACGGCGAGACGATGGAGCAGGGCACCGTCACCGTCCGCGACCGGGATACGATGCAGCAGTCGCGCATCTCGCAGGACGAGATCGCGGGGTTCCTGGAGGAAAGGATCCGGTAGGGCCCCCTCCCCCGCTCGTTCCTCGCGACCCCTCCCCCAAACTGCTGGGGGAGGGGTGTTTGGCGCTCAGGCCAGTGGCTTGCGGGCGGCGAGGAGGATGCGGGGGCCGTCCAGGCGCTCGGGGGTGCGCGCGGCGTAGCTGTTGAAGGTGCGCGCGTCTTCGAAGCCTGCCGCGTCCAGGTGGTGCTGGAGATCGGGGAGGGTGGTCATCCCGTAGCTGTGGACGAGGCGGGCTTCTGACTGGCCGCTGTGGGCGTAGACGTACTCGTCAGTGGTTGTGAAGGTGGCGGCGTGGAAGTCGATGTGCTGATTGCGGTTGAGCGTCACCGTCTCACCCTGTACTTCAAAGGTGTAGGGCTGGGGCGGGCGGTGGTTCTTGAGGATCCAGAGGAAGTTGGGGAGGTCGAGGAAGACCACGCCGCCGGGCTTCAGCGCGCGGTGGATGCGCCGGAGTGCGTCGGCGCGCTCGGCGGGAGTGACCAGGTGCGCGAAGGAGCTGTTGACCGCGACGACGAGGTCGAACTCGCCGGTGTGATCGATGTCCAGGAAGCCGCCCTGGATGACGCTCACGCGGCGGCTCGACTGCGCGATGGTGCAGGCGGCGGCGACGAAGTCGGGGTGGGGCTCCATCCCTGTGATCTGCCAGCGGAGGCGGTCGAGTGGCGCGAGCAGGCGCCCGGGGCCGCACCCCGCGTCCAGCACGTGCAACGGCTGGGGGAGCTCGTACGCGGATGCCAGCTTGCGCAGGAACTCCACGATGTGCGCCGGATCGGAATCGGACGCGGTGTACAGATCGGCGAGGTTGCGCATCGGTTGGGATGCAGGACGAGGAGGTTTGGGCCGGGGTGCGGAGCCGGGTGCCCCTCGCCGTACGCGGGTTGCGGCGGTATAGTGTCGCGAGAGGCCGCGGCGGGAACGGGACGTGCGGCTGGGACCGGCATCAGAAGGGCGGGCGTGGCCCCGCACGGCTCACCACAGGTACGGGAGGAAGCATGCGCAGGGAAGAGGGCGACGACCAGGACAAGGACCAGGACGAAGACCAGACAGCCAACGAGAAGTCGGCGTCGGCGCTCACCGACAGCGTTCGCGACCGGCTGTTCAAGAACCGCACGCTCATCATCAGCGGCGCCATCAACCAGCAGCTCGTCTCCAACGTCATGGGGCAGCTCCTGGCGATGGCCTCCGATTCGGACGAGCCGATCAACATCTTCATCAACTCGCAGGGCGGCCACGTGGAGTCCGGCGACACGATCCACGACGTGATCCGCTTCATCAAGCCGCGGGTGAGGATGATCGGGACGGGGTGGGTGGCGAGCGCGGGGGCGCTGATCTTCGTGGCGGTGCCGCTCGAGGACCGCTTCGCGCTTCCCAACACACGCTTCCTGCTGCACCAGCCCGCGGGCGGCGCCGGCGGCACCGCGGCCGACATCGCCATCGAGGCGCAGGAGATCGTGCGCATGCGCGAGCGCATCAACCGCATCTTCAGCGAGCAGACGGGGCAGTCGATCGAGCGGATCGAGAACGACACCCGCCGCAACTTCTGGCTCAACGTGGAGGCGGCCCGGGAGTACGGCCTGGTGAAGCACATCGTCCGCAGCATGGACGAGGTGAAGTAGCTTTCGCGCCGGACGGTTTGCGGGGGAGGCGCCGATGCCCGGTGCCTCCCCCGCGCCGTGTCCAACCCCTGACGGCGTAACGATGCCCGGATTCGCCGCCATCCCCAAACTCGTCGCCCGCAGGCGCGCCGCCCTGGACCGCGCCGCGCTCGTGGCGTGCGTCGCCGTGCCGCTCGCCCTCGGGGTCATGGCGCTGGTGGCGGACGACTGGCGCGCGCGGCGCTTCCTCCTGGCGTACGTGGCGCCGTTCTTCGTCGCGTTTCCGCTCTGGTTCCGCACGCGGCTGGCGCGGCCGTGGAGCGGGCGCGAGATGGCGGTGGACGGCGCCGTTTCGCTGCTCGGCGCGGTGCGCATGACGGGGAGCTTCCTCCCGTTTTCCGGCCACACGCTCTTCTACCTTTACTCGCTGCTCACCACGCGCCCGGCCTGGTACCGGGTGGCGGCCGCGCTGCTCCTGGTGGAGACGGCGTACTTCAAGCTGTTGTTGTGGAGCGACCCTCGTTCGTTCACGTGGGGCATCGTGCTGGCGCTGGCGTTCGCGGCGCTTCACCGGAGGGTTGCGACGTGACCTTTGACGAGTTCGAGCGGCGGGCGCGCGAGATCTTTGAAGAGATACCGCCCGACATGCGCCACGGCGTCTCCTACCTCCAGGTGTGGAGTCGGGCGATGGCGCACCCGGAGCTTCCGGACGTCTTTACGCTGGGCGAGTGCGCGACCGGCGAGTACGACGTCGAGACCGGCCTCGGCGACGATGTCAGCTCCGGCGTGCACCTGTACTACGGCTCCTTCCTGGCCCTCTCGCGCGAGTACGACGACTTCGACTGGGAGGGCGAGCTCTGGGAGACGATCACCCACGAGATCCGCCATCACCGCGAGTCCGCCGCCGGCGAGGACGACCTGGAGGAGATGGACTACGCCGAGGACGAGAACTTCCGCCGCCGCGAGGGCGAGCCCTACGACCCGCTGTTCTACCGCGCCGGCGACCCCGCCGGCCCCGATCGCTGGGAGGTGGACGGCGATCTGTTCATCGAGCGCGTCCTGCACGCCCGCGAGTTCGCGGCGCTTTCAGAGATCCGCGTAGAGGTGGAGGGCGTGGAGCACACCTTCCCCCGTCCCGCGGAGCTGGGCGACGTGCACGTCATTTACCTCCTGGGCTTGCGCGACGAGGGGGAGGTCGCGCTGGTGCTGATCCGTCGCCGCACCGCCTGGGAGTCGCTGCGCGCGATGTTCGGGGGCGGTGTGCCGCGGGTGCTGGAGTCGGAGGTGGAGCTGGGCGGGTTGGGGTAGGGGCGTCTGGCGGGGGGGGGGTGGCGGCGCGGAGTAGGGCAGACACGCAGGTCGGCCCCTACGGGATTTGGTTGCGGGCGCGGGGGGCGGTGCGGCGGCG
>DASWNZ010000130.1:0-21273 GCA_036398975.1 Longimicrobium sp. | reverse complement strand
GAGCGCGCGGGCGGGCCGGTCGCGAAGACGTACGCGCCGCGCGACTACCGGTGGACGCGTCCGCTCCCCGCGCTGGCGTGGTCGGGATACGCGCAGGGCGGGACGCGCTTCCGCGTGCCGCTGCGCTGCGTGGTGCGGACGCCGGGCGAGTGGGCGGCGGTGCGCGCGTACAGCGGCTTGCCGGACCGCGCGCTGCGCCCGGTTGACTTCAACACTCACCTGGTGATTGTCGCGACCCAGGGGGCTCTCCCCGGCGGCTACGTCTCGGTGGACTCTCTCTACTTCCGCGGCGACACTGTGACGGCGGTGATCCTCCAGAGCCGCACCACCCGGCCGCCGCCGGGGCGCGGCATCAGCACCGTGCCCCTTTCGCTGGTACAGGTGCCGCGAAGGCCGGCGGTGGTGGAGTTCGTGGAGCGGGCACGGCGCCGTTGACGGACGGGGGCGGCGCATCCAAGTTGCCGTCTCAACCTTTCCCGGAGGAGCGATGACGGCCGGTGCCGCGAACGACATGCACGAGACGATCGCCTTTCTGCGCGAGCGGGTGACGCGCGCGCCGCACGCCATCCTGGTGCTCGGCTCCGGCCTCGGCGGCCTGGCCGACGAGATCGAGGACGCCGTGCGCATCCCCTTCGCCGACATCCCTGGCTTCCCGCGGCGGACGCAGGAGCTGGCGGGCCACGCGGGGACGCTGGTGGTGGGGCGCTGGGCCGGCGTGGAGGTGGCGACGATGCAGGGCCGCTTCCACCTGTACGAAGGATGGCAGCCGCGCGACGTCGCCCTCCCCGTCCGCGCGCTGGTTGCGTTGGGGGCGGAGGTCATGCTCCTGACCAATGCGGCCGGCGGCGTGCGCCCCGGGATGACGCCGGGCGACCTGATGATCATCGCCGACCACATCAACCTGATGGGGAGCAACCCGCTGATCGGCGCGGTGCTGCCGGGCGAGCAGCGCTTTCCGGACATGAGCGACCCGTACGACTCCGGGTTCCGCCGCATCGCCGAGGAGGTGGCGCTGGAGCTGGGCATCCCGGTTTCTCAGGGGGTGTACGCCGGCCTCCCCGGCCCCAGCTACGAGACGCCCGCCGAGGTCCGCATGCTCGCCCGCCTGGGCGCAGACGCGGTGGGGATGTCGACCGTTCCCGAGGTGATCGTGGGGCGGGCGCTTGGGGTGCGCTGCTTCGGCATCTCGTGCATCACGAACCTGGCCGCGGGGCTGGGCGGCTCGCATCTTTCGCACGACGAGGTGATGGAGGTGGGCGCCCGCGTCCGCGACCGGCTGGCGGCGCTGGTGCGCGGCATCCTCCCAAGGATCGCGGGGTCGAACCTGCCCTCGGAGGCGGCGACCTGAACGGCAACTGCCTGGCTCACGCGGAGACGCGGAGACGCAGAGGCAAGACGGCGGAGAAGGCCGTTTAATTGCCGTTGAATCCTGGGCCCGCGTCCATCCGTACCCTGCTCCACCTGGCGAGTTTAGGGGCACCGCAGCGTTCGCCCACTCGCCGTTCCCGTGAGGAGACTTCTCCTCCCTCCCCACCCCTCCCCTGGAGCCTGAGATCATGGACATTGGAGCCCTGACCGGACTGATCGCGGTCACCCTCGGCATCATGGTGGTGCTGGTCCCCGTGATCGGCCTCACCGCGCGCTTCGCCTTGAAGCCGATCGTCGAAGCCTTTGCCCGCATGAAGGAGATGAAGGGCGAGGAGCAAAAGGTTGCCTTGATGGAGCAGCGGATCGCCCTGCTCGAGGAGCACCTCCACAGCATCGACCGCAACGTCGGCGCGCTGCAGGAGGACGCGGATTTCCGCCGCCAGCTCGAATCGGGATCCCAGGAGCGGACCACGCCGTACGCGGGGTAACACCCGTCGTAGACTGCCACCCTCTCCCACAAACCGCCGTGGGAGAGGGATTTTATTGGATCTGCGTATCGGGGCGGCGTTCGTCATCGCGGCGGGCACGGGCAGCCACGCGGGGCTGCCCTTACGGGGATTTGTCCCCGTAGGGCGGAATCGTGGTGCGGCGAGGGCGGGCAGACACGCAGGTCTGCCCCTACGGGTATCGGTGTGCGCCGGCGGGGGGGCGGAGCCGCGCCGGGCACGGGCGCGATGAATCGCGCCCCTACGGGCGGTTGGCCCTCGGGCAGGGGCCTCGGCCCTGCGAGACCGCTTCAGCGGTCTTCCCGTCGTTCCAGCCGGGGGCTTTAGCCCCCGGTTCCCCGCGCGCGGTGTGCGCGTCCCCAAAAACACCACGCCCCCGGATGCCTTTAAGCATCCCGGGGGCGTCGTGTCACGGAGGTGCCGGAGGGGTCGTAGAGACGTTCTCCGGCGGGGGTGGGGGGGGCGGGAGGCCGGTGGGGGTCGACTTCTCACCCGGCGCGGGCTCGGTGCGCGGGCGCGGACGCTGGATCGCCTCGTCGCGCTTGCGGGAGCGGCCGTACTCCCAGCGGCGGCGCACGTCCAGCGAGCCCTGGTAGTCGCGGTTGCGCAGGTTCTGCTGCAGGATCGGATCGCGGCGCACCGGCTCCACCGCCAGGCGCAGGCTCAGCGTGCGCGTGATCTCCCAGTCCAGCGCCAGGCCGAAGCGGCGCGCGCCGTTCTCGGTCGAGAAGATGTTGAAGATCTGGCCCGTCAGGAAGACGTCGTCCACCAGCTCCTTGCCGGCTTCCAGCGAAACCGCGCTGAAGATGCTGGCGCCCGACGACACGTTGAACGCCCCGAACCCGGCCCCGCTCGGCCGCGCACGAACGCGCACGAAGTCGACCAGGCCCGTCTGGATCAGCTGCTCTTCCAGCTCGCGCGTGATCAGGTTGCCCAGGAACTCCTCCAGGAAGACGCCGCCCACGATCTGGCTCGACAGCGCCTCGAACGCCGTGCCCGCCGTGGCACTCTGGCGGCCGAAGACGAGGAGCGACGCGATTTCGGAGGACGGCAGAGGCTGGCGCGTGTTGGCGCTGAGCGCGACCTGCGGGTTCTGCACGGTGCCGGTGAGGCGCACCTGCACCGTGATGTCCTCGCCGCCCAGCTCGGGGTCGCGCACCTGGTACTCGGCCAGGATGTCCAGGCCCGGGTTGAACTCCTGCGTGCCGTAGAAGCGCACCACGCCGGACTGGATCTCGAACTCGCGCTCGATGGGGCCGATGGCGACGGTGTAGGTGCCGCGGCGCGCCTCCAGGTCCCCGTACACGGAGAAGGTGGGGTTGCCGGGCGGCTGGTCCACCAGCAGCTCGCCGCCCAGCTGGATGCGCGCGTCCGGCGACTGGAGCCACACGTTGTCGCCGATCGCCACCCGCAGGTTGCGCGGGCGCAGCGCCGCCAGCAGCGCCGAGGCTCCCGCCGGGGCGCTCACCGTGTCCGCCCCGATCTCGCCCACCTCGGCGCCCAGGATGTCCGCCTCGCGCTCGGCGCCGAGCTCGGGGAGGTAGATGGTGCCGTCCTCGATGCGGACGCTGCCCGTGGCGACCGTGTTGGGGAAGCGGCCGGAGATGGCGAGCGCCGCGTCCACCTCCAGCTCGGCCATCTCTCGGTTGTCGATCAGCTGGAAGTTGTCCAGCGCCAGGCGCACGTACATGTCCGGGCGCGCGGGGTCGTCCAGGCGCACCGTGCCGTCCACGCGCGCGCGGCCGTCCGCGGAGTGCGCGACCAGCGAGTCGAGCCGCACCAGGTTGCCGTCCAGCGTGACCTGGCCGGTGATCCCGGTCCAACGCACCCCCAGCGGGACGACCGTCATGGCGCCGCCGTAAAGCTGCGCCCCACCGCTCACGCGCGGCCTGCGCAGCGTCCCCGTCACCTGCACGCGAGCCTGCGCCACGCCCTCGGCGTTCTCGACGGTCGGGACGGCGGAGGCGAGGAGCGCCAGCGGGAGCGAGTCGGCGTTGAAGGTGGCGGTGAGCGCACCGTCGCGCGCCAGCTCCACCTGCGGCACCGTGCCGCCCAGCGAGACGGCCATCGGGACGCCGGCGCGCAGCTCCATCACCCGGCGCCCGCCGATCTGCGCGTCGCCGGTTACGTCCATGCGGCCGGCGGCGTAGCGGCCCACCAGGGCGAAGCGGTCCAGGCGGAAGCCGCGCACCAGGAGCGAGTCCACCCGCGCATCCAGCGTGATCAGCGGCGCGGCGACGGGGCCGGTGATGGCGGCCTGCAGGTTCAGCGCGCCCGCCAGGTCCGGCACGGCGGTGTTCGGCGCCAGGCGGCGCACGTCCACCAGGCTCAGGTCGGTGATGCCGATGCGCAGGTCCGCGACGCCCGTGGTGGGGAGCGCGCCGTCCGCCTCGATCAGCCCGCGCCCGCCGTCCGCGCGGCGCAGGGCGAAGTTCTCCACCGCCAGCCCGCGGTCGCCCCAGCCCAGGCGTGCGCGCTGCCCGAGCTCCCAGCGCGAGTCGCCCAGGCGCAGCGCGAGGGTGTCGAAGATCGCTCCCACCGGCGTCGCCCCGTCCAGCTCCAGCCGTCCGGACGCGGTGATGTCGGTACTGGGGTCGCGGCGCGCGGCCAGGGTAAAGGTGCTGCTCCCCGGCGCCAGGACGGCGTTCAGCCGCAGCTCGTCCAGCCGCTGCGTGCCGTATTCGAGTGCGGTGCCCTCCACGTTGACGCGCCCGCTCCACGCGGTGCCCGAGCGCAGGCCGTTCACGTCGAAGGCCAGCGTCCCCGCCGCCATCGTGCCGTAGCGCAGGCCCCGCGCGTCGCCCTTCGCGGCGATCGTGGGCGCCTTGACCGTGCCCGTGACCGTCCCCGAGGCCGTCAGCGCGCCGGCCAGGTCGGGGAGGGTGTCGCCGCCGGGGATGATGGGGCGGAGGAGCGCCAGGTCCGGCGCGTTCAGCGCGAACTGGAGCGGCGTGGGGGAGGGCGTGGTGAGCCCGATGGCGCCCGTGGCCGAGAAGCGCGCGCCGCGCAGCGCAAAGTCCAGCGTGTCCACCCGCAGGATGCCGCCGCGCGCCTCCAGCCGCGCGAGCCCGGTCTGCAGCGGGTAGCGCCCGATCAGCGACCCCGGCTCCGCGCGGAAGGCGACGGTGCCGGCAAAGGTCTCCGGCGTGGTGCCGCGGCCCTGGATGGCGAGCGTGCCGGTGAGGCGCGTACGCGGCGCGGAGGTCATCCCCGGCAGCCCGCTCACGTCCAGGTCGGCGACGGCGCCATTGACCGCGTACGAGGGGACGGGCCCCGGCGCGTACCAGCCGTCCACGTCCAGCAGCCCCTGCTCGCCACGCAGCGCCACGTCGAAGCGGTACGGCTGCCGCCCGCCGCCCGAGAACGCCACCGGCCCCGTAACCGGCGAGGGGAGCAGGTCGGGCCGGCCGAAGATCGAGCCGATGCGGAAGTTGTCCACCCTGCCGGACACGTCGAACTGCGCCGGGCTGCCGCCGGGGCGCCGCACCGTGCCGCCCAGCGCAAAGGTGCCGCCGCCCTGCGCCAGGTTCACCCCGAAGCGCATGTCCTCGGTGGTGCCGCGTGCGTTGAAGGTGCCGGTCAGCAGCCCCTGCGCGGCGGCCGGCGCATTCTGGAGCACGGACGCAGCGCGGAACGCCTCCACCGAGCCCGTGACCTCGAAGCGCGGCACCGCGCCGCCCATCGCCACGTTGCCGCGCGCCGCAATGGCGCCGGCCGCGCCGCTCAGGTCGAAGCGGAAGTCCATGTTCTCGCTCGTCCCGCTCACCGCGATGGGGCCGGACAGCGTCGCGGAGCGGAAGGGGAGCGACGGGAAGAGCTGCGTCAGCGTGGCGAGGGCGAGCGGCTCGGCGCGCGCCTCCAGCGAGAAGCGCATCGGCTTGCCCATCGCCAGCGTCCCGGACAGCCCGCGGATGCGGCTCTCGGGCGCGGTGCCCACGGCGTACGCCAGGCTCCCGTCCTGGATGCGCAGCGCGGAGAGCGGTCCGGAAAGCACGGCGCCGCCGCGCATCACCCCCTGCAGCATCGCCGCGCGCGCGGGCGCCAGCGGGTGCAGGGTGGAGAGGTAGAGCGGGTCCGCGCCAACGCGCAGCCCGTCCAGCCGCATCGGCTGGCGCCCGGCGGCCAGGAGCACCCGTCCCTGCGCGGTGAGCACCGATGGCGTGGCCTCCGGCGCGTCGCGCGGCGTTACGCGCGCGGCGACGTCCACCCGCAGCGCCTCGCCCTCGCTCACGACGGTGCCGCTGATGATGCCGGCGAACTCGCTGCGGTCCAGGTAGCCGAGCGTCTCCAGGTCGGCCAGGCGCACGCGCTCCATCGTCAGGCGCGCGTCGCGGACGGCCGTGAGCTGGCCGGGCGCCATGATCACGGTGACGTCGCCGCCCAGACGCGAATCGAGGATCGCCACGCGCGCGTCGGTGACGGCGTACTGCGTGCGGCCGCCGCTCAGCGTGTTGATCCCCAGCGAGAACGCCGCCGTCCCCTGCCCCGGAATCGCGATCCCCATCCCCTGCAGGTCGCGGAAGTCGAGCGGGGCGAAGCGCAGGTCGATGTCGTACGCCAGCGCCTCGCCGGCCGGCGTCATCGTCCCGCCGCCGGCGAAGCGCGAGTGGGCGGCCCGCACCTCGGCCAGGTTGAAGCGGATCACCTGGTCGCCGCGGTCCTCGAAGAAGCCGCGGACCTGGGCGATGCGCGTGTCCGGGTTGCGCACCGTGGCGGACATGGAGCCGATGTCCACGCGCCACCCGCCCCCGCCGCCGAAGCGGATGGCGGGGAGGACGGCGTCCAGGTCGCTCAGGTACGAGACGCGCACCCAGCGCCCGCCCTCGCGCCGGATCTCCGGCTGCTTGAGCGAGGCGAAGCGGCCGGTGGGGGCGGCGGGGCGGCTTTCCAGCGGGTAGGCGATGCGCGCCCGCCCGTCCACGATCCGCATTCCGCGGATGGCGATGGAGCGCGCCGCGGGCTCGCCGTTGGCGCCGGCGGGGCGCACGGGGGTGCCGTCCGCCTCCGCGACCACGATCCCGAAGATGTTCCACTCGCCCTTTGCGTCCTGCGACAGGCGCAGGTCGGGGCGGATCAGCTCGGCATCGCGCAGCACGTACGCGCCGGTGCCGCTCACCGAACTGGCATCCAGCGTCCCGCGCGCCAGCGGCGCCGCGACGATGGTGTCGCCGTTCGCGTCCAGGAAGGCGACGTTGCGCAGCGCGATGGCGAGCGAGCCGTCTTCCTCCACCGCCTGCACCGTGAACGCTTCGCGCGGCAGCCCCAGCGCCATGCTGACGCGCTCCTCGGCCACCTCCATGGTCTGGGTGCGGCGGATGAACATCCACACGCCGCCAAAGGTGAGCGCGAAGCCCACCAGCAGCCCCAGCATGAGGAGCCCGATGCGTCCCAGGCGGCGGCGAGCCATCAGAACGTCTGCCCCACCGAGAGCTGGAAGATGAAGCGGTTGAGGCTCAGCGCCCCGCCCCGGCCCTCCGGCGCGAAGCTCTGGTTAATGGGCGTGGGAAGGAGCCGGTCGTTCTCGTCGATGGCGTACAGGCACCCGCGCTCGGGATCGTACGGATTGTATGCCACGTCCACCCGCAGCGGCCCCACGGGCGTGGCGTAGCGGAGCCCCACCCCGGGGGTAATGCGCAGCCCCGGATCACGGCTCTGGCACCCCTCCGCCTGGCGGGTGGCGGGGTCCCACACGCGCCCCGCGTCCACGAAGCCGGCCAGCCGCAGCGACTCGCGCAGGAACGGCGAGGGCGCCGTCACCTCCAGCGTCCCCAGCAGCGTGCGGGTACCGCCCGTGGCCGAGTTGAGCGTGTCCACGTCCAGCTCGGTGACGCTGCCGTCGTCGCTCAGGCGGGTGCGCTCCACGTAGACCTGCGGGCCCAGCTCGTTGCGCGGAAAGCCTCGCACCCCCGCCGGGCCGCCGCCGTAGAAGCGCCGGTTGGGCGGAATGTAGCCGTCGCCGTTCAGCAGCCCCTGGAAAAACGTCCCCCCCGCCAACCGCGCGGAGGCGATGACGGGGCCGCCCAGCCGCCGGTACACCGTGCCGTCTGCGTATACGCGCAGGTACTCGTCCTGCGATCCCAGCGCCGCCGAGGCGTAGTCCACCGTGGTGCGAAGCTGGTGGCCGCCGCTGGGGAAGGGATCCAGCCGCACGCGGTTGCGCAGCAGGGAGGTGTTCAGCGAGTTGGACCAGCGCGACCGCTTCAGCGCCTCGATGTCCTCGCGGTTGCACACCTCCACCGCCACGCAGAAGAAGAAGTCGTTCGCCTCCGTGCGCGACCTTTCCACCGTAAAGGTGCCGGAGAGCAGCGTTCCGCTCGCCACCTGGCGGACGAAGCCGGCCTGCCCGCCGCGCGCGCTGCGCAGGTAGAGCCCCACCTCGGTGAGCCGCTCCGCGTAGGCGCTGGCCAGGAACGAGGTGCGGATGCCGAAGAGGCGCGGCTGCACGAAGTCCGCGGCGACGCGGTAGTTCAGCGCGCTCGCGATGGTGGTGTCGATGGAGGTCGAGGTGGAGTCGAGCTGGAACTCGTCGCACAGCCGCGTGTCGCGCAGCGCGTCCACCGGCCCCGCGGCGCCCAGCTTCGACACCAGCCCGGAGACCTCCAGCCGGCGGGCGCCGCCCAGGAAGTTGCGGTCCGTGTGGCTCCCCTGCGCGCGCAGGCAGTCCTGCGTGCCGTAGCCGACGGCGGCGTCCACCGCGTAGCGCGCCGCCTCGGCCACGCGCACGATCACGGTGGAGCCGATGCTGTCCATCTCCAGCTCCGCGCTGTCCGGCGTGAGCTGCAGCGAGTCCGGCGCCACCTCCACCGCCGCGAAGTCCACCAGCTCCAGCTCGAACAGGTTGCGCTGGCTGCGAGAGAGGTCGGTTGCGCGCAGCCGCCGGCCCTCGCGGATGGCGATCTGGTGCCGCGCCGTGCGCTCGCTGATGCGGTCCAGCCCCGCGAAGAGGATGGTGTCCACCGTCACCAGCGGCCCCGTGTTGGCCACCAGCTGCACCTCGGCCACGTCCGCGATGGTGTCGATGGAGTAGTTGCGCAGCACCTGGGCGTAGGGGAAGCCCCTGTCCAGCAGGTTGTTGCGCACCGTGTCCACCGATGCAAGGAAGTCGTTGCGGCGGAACGGCTCGTTCAGCTTCAGCGGCAGCTTGCGCGCGATCTCGCCGGCGCTGTCCGCGCGCTCCACCCCCTGCACCTCCAGCACCCGCAGCGTCACCAGGTCGCCGGGGGTGATGCGAAAGGTGACGTCCACGCTGCCGCCCGCGATCTCCTGCACGTCGGGGACGACGCGGGTGCCGTAGTACCCGTTGTCGCGGTAGGCGAGCTGGATGCGCACCACGTCGCGCGAGAGGACGCCCAGGTCCAGCGTGGGCTCCGTGCGCCCGATGCCGAAGGGGCAGATAGGGAGGACGAAGAGCTTGCACGACCTGCCGCGCGTGGTGACGACGCGGCGGAGGGTGTCTTCGGAGATCTCGAGGTCGCCCTCGAACTGGACGCGGCGGATCTCCCGCCCGGCGAACTGCGCCAGGCCGGGAAAGGGGCCCGAGGGCGCTCCGCCCCCGCCGGCGCACGCACCCAGCAGCACCACCGCCACCAGCAGGGCGAGGGCGTGGAGCCGGCTTCTCGTCATTCTGCGCTCGGGCGCAGCGTGCATCGGTTTACGCTCAGGGCAGGCGGCGTACGGCGGCGCTCTCCGGGGGGCAGCGTGCGCGCCGGGCCGGAGTGCATAATCATGGCAATCTACTGCGCGGCGCGGGCAAGGCAAAGCGGCGCCTTCCGTCCCCGCGCCGGTACGTTCGTGCACCGGTGTACCCGGCCGTCGAAACAGTCGTTCCGAGCACGCCGGTTGGCGCAGGATCGCGGCTCTACATCGAGATGGTGTCCACCTGCACCGGCGGGATGAAGATGCTGTCCCGCGGCCCCGGCGTCACGGGGTCGGCCACCCCTTCCGGCTCGCGCGCCTCGGGCTCCTCGCGGCGCGGGCGCGTGGACTGCTCGGCGCGCGGCGCGGAGCCGTCCACGGGGAAGCCGGCGCGGCGGCGCACGTCGCGCCACAGGCGGGCGGACTGCTCGCGCACCCACTCGCGCACCTGCGTCCCCGCGGCGTCGGCCGCGCGCTCCCACCAGGGCGGCGCGTCCGGGGCGCCGCGCGGGCAGACGCTGGGGGGCACGGCGCGGCGCAGGAAGTACTCGTCGAACGACGCGCCCCTCGCCCGGCACCCCGGCGAGATCACGCGCAGCCCGGACACCGCCACCTTGCGCTCCACGACCCCGCCCGGCGGCTCCCACGCCACCGGCACGCGCCCGTTGGCCGCCGCGCGCACCATGCGCCCCCAAACCGGCGCCGCGAGCTCGCCCCCGGAGCCGCGCGCCGTGATGGGGCGCCCGCGGTCAAAGCCGATCCACACCGCGCCCACCACGTCCGGCGTGAAGCCGACGAACCAAGCGTCCGTCGCGCCGTTGGTGGTCCCCGTCTTCCCCGCCGCCGGGCCGCGCAGGCCGACGTCGCGCGCCTTGCGGCCGGTGCCGCGGTCCACCACATCGCGCATGGCGTCCGTCACCAGGAACGCGACGCCGGGGTCCAGCACCCGCCGCCGCCGCACGCCAGGCTCCCACAGCACCTCCCCCGCCGCGTTCTCCACCCGCGTGACGAAGCGCGGCTCCACCCGCGTCCCGAGCGTGGCGAAGGCGGTGTACGCCCTCACCAGCTCCAGCGGCCGCAGCGCCGCCGCGCCGATGGCGACCGAGGGAAGCGCGGGGACCTTGGCCGTGATCCCCATGCGCCGCGCCTCGGAGCTGACCTCGTCCAGCCCCGCGCGCTCGGCCAGCCGCACCGCCACGGTGTTCACGGACCAGCGCAGCGCGTTGCGCACCGACACCGGCCCGCGGAACCGTCCGTCGAAGTTGCGCGGCTCCCACACGTCGCCGGCGGGCATGGTGCGGCGCAGCGGCTCGTCGATGAAGGTGTCGGTGAGCGCGACACCCTTCTCCAGCGCGGCCGCCCACACGAACGGCTTGAACGCCGAGCCTGGCTGCCGGAACCCCTGCGAGATGCGGTCGAAGCGCGAGTCCTCGAACGACCTTCCGCCCACCCACGCCCGCACGTCGCCGGTGCGCGCGTCCATCAGCACGGCGCTTCCCTGCAGGTACGGCGTCTCGGCGCCCACCGTCGCGTCCTTGCGCCGCGGACCCTCGAAGCGCCCGAACACGCCGCCCTCCACGCGCCGGATCTGGGCCTCGAGCTGCTTCTCGGCGGCGGCCTGGGCGCGCGGGTCCAGCCCGGTGCGGATGCGCAGCGCCCCCGCGTACAGCTGCTCGCCCATGCGGTCTTCCAGCACGCGGCGCACCATCTCCACGAAGTAGGGCGCCCTGCGCCGCTGCTGCTCCGTCTCCAGACGCGCCAGCTTCAGCCCCGCCGCGCGTGACTGGTCACGCTCCACGGGCGTGATCCGCCCCTGCTGCGCCATCAGCCCCAGAATCAGGTTGCGGCGCGCGAGCGAGCGGTCCGGGTTGCGGCGCGGGTTGTAGTTGGTCGGCGCCTTGGGAAGACCCGCCAGCAGCGCCGCTTCGGGCAGCGTGAGGTCCGCCGCGTGCTTCCCGAAGTAGATCCGCGCCGCCGACTCGATGCCGTAGACCCCCTCGCCGAAGTAGATCTGGTTGAGGTAGGTCTGGAGGATCTGGTCCTTGTCGTACTTGTTCTCGATCTCCGTGGCGACGCGGATCTCCAGGAGCTTGCGCTTGATGGTGCGCTCGGAGGCTGGGAGGCGGTCCGGGAAGACGTTTCGCGCCACCTGCATGGTGATGGTGCTCGCGCCCTGGCTGCGCCCGCCCGGCATCAGGTTGCGCGCCGTCGTCCCCAGGAAGCGCCGCCAGTCCACCCCATGGTGTGAAAAGTAACGCTGGTCCTCCACCGCCACGAACGCCTGCGGCACGTACTTCGGGAGGCGCGTGATCCTCACCACCTCCCAGCGAACGGGGGTGAGCCGCGCCAGGATGCCGCCGTCCGCGTCGTAGACGGTCGCCGCGCCGCCGGGCTGCAGCGACGCCACGCGCGCGACGTCCGGGCACCCCATGAACCCGCACCGCTCCCACATGAACGCGGGGATGAACCCCACCAGCGCGAACGCACCCAGCACCCACCTGCGCCGCTTCCGATCGCGCAGCGACGCGCCGAGCGCCCCGACGGTCGCGTCCACCCCGTGCAGAACGAACTCCGCGTCGCGCCGCAGCGTGTCGCGCAGCCACCCGCGCGGGTTCTTTGCGGCATACTTCGCCGTCGCGACGAACTCCTCCCCGCGCTGGCGCACGCGCGGAAAGTAGCCGCCTCTGTAGATGTTCCTGACGCGGGGCTGGTCTTGGGGATCGGTCATGTATGGCGGTTGGGGACGCATCCGCGGGGGCGGCGCGCCGTGCTCGGTTGCTCGCGGGTGGTGGACTGCACAAAAGAGGCCCGGGACGGGTTGGGACAGCGCCATCCGGCATCGGCGCGGCGGATGGCACGGGCAGCCACGCGGGGCGGCCCCTACGGGTTTTCGGGTCGTGAGGCGGGGATTGGTTGCGAGGCGAGGGAGGGCAGACACGTAGGTCTGCCCCTACGGCATTGGTGCGCACCGCACATAACAAATCACGCCCCGACCATGGATCGGGGCGCTCTTCGTTGTCGACGCTGAGCGCGGATGGCCGCGATCTCCCCCCTCTCCCAGCAGTTTGGGAGACGGGCTGGGGGTGAGGGCCCCTCAACCCACGCGCAGCAGCTTCGCCAGGTCTTCCTGCGACAGCTCGCCACTCTTGCGGCCGCGGGTGGTGCGGGCCTCCTTCTGGGCGGCGCGCTTGGTCTGCGGCATCGGCGCCTGCTCCACCGGCGGGGCCGGCTCGCCGTCCTCGCCCAGGATCAGCGGGGTGTCGGCCACGAAGAAGGAGTAGCCGGGGACGTTGACGCGCGGGATGCGCGAGCCGAGGAGCTGCTCCACCGCCGCGACGTCGCCGATCTCGCCGCCCGACATGAGGGTGATCGCCACGCCCGTCTCGCCGGCTCGGGCGGTGCGGCCCACGCGGTGCACGTACCCTTCCGGATCCTTGGGCGCGTCGTAGTTGATGACGTGCGAGATGCCGTCCACGTCGATCCCGCGCTGCGCCACGTCCGTCGCAACCAGCACCTGCACCTCGCCGCTGCGGAACGCCTCCAGCGCGCGGACACGCTGCTGCATGTTCCGGTCGCTGTGCATCGCCTCCACCTTGATGCCGGCGCGCGACACGGCCTGCGCCACGCGGTCCGCGCCGAACTTGGTGCGGCAGAACACCAGGGCGCTCTTGAACTCCGGCTTCAGCAGCAGCTCCAGCAGGAGCCCGGTCTTCTGGCGCGCGTCCACCGGGTAGACGAATTGGTCCACGCCCTCGGCGGCCTGCACCTTGGGCGCCGCCTCCACCGTGACCGGGTCGCGGAGGATGTCGTACGCCAGCGACTTCACCGAGTTGGGCATGGTGGCGCTGAAGAAGAGCGTCTGCCGCCCTTCCTTTGGCATCCGGCGCATGACCTCGTTGATCTGCGGGCGGAAGCCCATGTCCAGCATCCGGTCGGCCTCGTCCAGCACCAGCACCTCGACCTTGGAGAGGTCGATGTTGCCGCGCTCGATGTGGTCGATCAGGCGTCCCGGCGTGGCCACGAGGATCTCGTAGCCGGCGCGCAGGCCGCGCATGTCCTTGTCCAGCGGGACGCCGCCGTACACCACGCCCACGAACAGCTCGCTGCCGCGCGAGTAGTCCCGCGCGGACTCGCCCACCTGGATCGCCAGCTCGCGCGTGGGGCAGAGGACGAGGGCGCGGAGCCCTTCCTTGCCGCGCAGCCGGTGCAGCGTGGGAAGCATGAAGGCGGCCGTCTTGCCGGTCCCGGTGGGGGCCCGGCCCAGCACGTCCCGCCCTTCGAGGGCGGCGGGAATGGCCTGCTGCTGGATGGGGGTGGGGATTTCGTACCCGAGCGCCAGGACGTTGCGTACCAGCTCGGGCGCGAGGTTGAGCTCGTTGAAATGCATTTTTCCTTGTTGGGTGGCCCGGACTCTTCCCTCCGGGTCCGCCGCTGGTCGCAGCGCAGGCACCGCGTGGTGCCCATCGTTTCGCCGCTCGTGAGTTTGTCCAGGATTGGACGTAGTGCCCAGAAGAATCACACGCCCATTCTGGCGCGGGGCACGACCGCATGTCTCGGAATCGTTCCAAGTCCTCTAATTTAACGCATTTGCCCTGTTCACGACACCCCGCGGCCATTTGGACCATCGTCCTAGCCTCGTGCTCGGAGGGCGCGAGTGAGGACGAGGGGGGGCTGGTCTACTGCATCTGCGCGTGCGTGCCCGGCTTGTAGAGCCGAAACGCCTTCTTCGCCATGTCCGCTTCGGTGTTGCCGTACACGCGTGCTCGATCCCGGTACTTCATCCAGTGCACGCGCTCGCCTTCGACTTCTTCGACACCGTGGCCGCTGTACCGGTCGTCCGCGGTGAGCGCGGCCAGGAGCTCGCGCGGATCCCGCGCCGGCCGGCCGCCCTTCCGCCCGTTCTGCTGCGCTGTCAGCGTCTTCACGGATGACTTGCGCCGTCCCAGATCGCGCGCCGCACGGCTCACGGGCGCGGGCGCTTCGGTCACCTCCAGCGCCCTGCCGTTCTCCGCGCTGAACCGCTCCAGCTCGCGCGCGCTCTTCTCGGCCTCGCGACGCAGCTCCTTCACGCTCGATCCCCAGAAATCGAAGATCCCGTTGCGGATGTTGACGCTGCGCCCGTAGAAGCTGTCCGTGTCCGGATCGTACTCGACTTCGGCCAGATACCGCCCGATCTTCATCATGAGGTCACTCCTGCAAGGATGAGGAAGTCGCGCACGCTGCGGACGATCGGCTTCGGCGCCTCCTTCGCGGGATGCGGGCGGTGGAACACGGCGTCCACGCCGTTCAGGGTCACGCCGATCCGGCTCCCCGCGCGCTCCTTCACCACACCACCAAGCGCGACCAAGAGCGCCTCGATCGCGGACCACTCGATGTTGGCACGGGTCGGGGTCGAGAAGACCGCGTCGAGCGTCCGCTGGTGGCGGTTGTTCATGGCACGAATCCTACACCCAACGTTCGGTTTTGTAAACCCGAACGTTCGGTTTGCGACACGTCCTCGCAATCGAGCCTGCGCAGCATCCGTGAAATTCTGCACGCTACTGCTCGTCAGGTCAGACACTTGCAGCACAGCGCCGTAGCGGCCCGCCACCACGGGCACTAAGTTGTCGCGGCTTGCCGCACGCCTCCGGGGCGGGGCGGCTCACCGGCGCACCCTCGCGGGCGCCCGCACGATGTGTGGACCATGGCAGACCTTCGCGAATTCACCGGCCCTAACGCGGCCTACGTGCTGGACCTGTACGACCGTTTCCTGAGCGACCCCGCCTCGGTGGACGAGGGGTGGCGCGGCTACTTCGCATCCTTTTCGCCGACCGGCGAGCCCGCGTCCGCCGGCACCGCGGCCGCCGGCACCCCCACGGACGTGGACCGGATCGTGGCGGCGCGGGAGCTGGCGCGCTCCATCCGGGCCCGCGGGCACACCGCGGCGCGGCTGGACCCGCTCGGCCAGGAGCCGTCGGTGGACCCGTCGCTCGACCCCGCATTCCACGGTATCAGCGAGGCCGACCTGGCGGCGCTCCCCGCATCGGTCGCGCGCAGCGCGCCGGACGGGACGACCGACGCGCTCTCCGCCATCCGGCGGCTGAGGGAGATCTACTCGGGGTCCACGGGCTACGAGTTCCTCCACCTTCCCGACGCGGACGAGCGCGGCTGGCTGCGCGACGCCATCGAGAGCGGGCGCTTCAACCAGCCCCTCCCCGCCCCGCGGCGGCGCGCCCTTCTGGAGCGGCTCTCGCAGGTGCAGGGGTTCGAGAACTTCCTCCACCGCGCCTTCTTCGGCCAGAAACGCTTCTCACTGGAGGGGACCGACACCATGGTCCCCATGCTGGACGAGATCATCCGCGAGGCGGCGGGCGCCGGCGCGCGCGACGTGCTGATCGGCATGGCGCACCGCGGTCGGCTCAACGTGCTGACCCACGTGCTCGGGAAGCCGTACGAGATGATGGTGGAGGCGTTCCTCAGCGCCCAGCACGTCCCCGGCGGCGACGCGGCGCAGAACTCGGACGAGCCCTCGGGCGACGTCAAGTACCACATGGGGTGGCAGGACGAGCGCGAGGTTGAGGGCGCCCGCGTGCGCGTGACCCTCTCGCCCAATCCCAGCCACCTGGAGTTCGTCAATCCCGTGGTCGTGGGGATGACGCGCGCGTCGCAGGACGACACCACCGGCCCCGGCGCGCCCCGGCACGAGACCTCCGCAGCGGTCGCGGTGCTGATCCACGGCGACGCGGCGTTCCCGGGCCAGGGCGTGGTGCCCGAGACGTTCAACATGATGTCGCTCCCCGGCTACACGGTGGGCGGCACCATCCACCTGATCGCCAACAACCAGATCGGCTTCACCACGAACCCGGAGCAGGACCGCTCCACCCGCTACTCGAGCGACCTGGCCAAGGGCTTCGAGGTGCCGGTGGTGCACGTAAACGCCGACGACGCGGAG
This sequence comes from Longimicrobium sp., assembly GCA_036398975.1. GTDB lineage: Bacteria > Gemmatimonadota > Gemmatimonadetes > Longimicrobiales > Longimicrobiaceae > Longimicrobium. Next base: position 4,833 of record DASWNZ010000130.1, on the reverse strand, counting down.
GCGTGCGTCAACGCCGCCCGCCTGGCGCACGCGTACCGGCAGCGCTTCGGCAAGGACTTCGTCATCGACCTGGTGGGGTACCGCCGCTGGGGGCACAACGAGGGCGACGAGCCCGCGTTCACCCAGCCCCGCATGTACGACGTCATCAAGGACCACCCCACGGTGCGCGACATCCTGGCGCGCCGGCTGGCGGACGAGGGCGTGGTGGCGGGCGAAGAGGCGGACTCGATGCTCCAGGGCGTCACGGCGCGCCTCGGCGAGATCCTGGACCGCATCAAGGGTGGCGACCACGCCGCCCACGGCCACGACGACGCCCCCTCGCGCAACGGCAAGCACGGGGTGGAGACCTCAGTGCCCGCCGAGCGCCTGACCGTGCTCAACGAGGCGATGCTGGCGCGGCCGGAGGGGTTCACCCCCAACGCGAAGCTGGAGCGCCTCCTCCAGAAGCGCCGCGACGCCATGGGCCCCGAGGGCGGCATCGACTGGGGCCACGCGGAGGCGCTGGCGTTCGCGTCGCTGCTGCAGGACGGCATCCCGGTGCGCATCACGGGGCAGGACGTGGAGCGCGGCACCTTCAGCCACCGCCACGCCGTGCTCAACGACGCGGTCACGGGCAAGAAGCTGAACGTCTTCCACCAGATCGCCGACGCGCGGGCGACGTTCGAGATCCACAACTCGCCGCTCAGCGAGATGGCGGTGGTGGGCTTCGAGTACGGCTACACGATGGCCGATCCCACCGCGCTGGTGTTGTGGGAGGCGCAGTTCGGCGACTTCGTGAACGGCGCGCAGGTGATGATCGACCAGTACCTGGCCGCCTCGTACCAGAAGTGGGGCGAGCGGAGCGGGCTGGTGCTCCTGCTGCCGCACGGGTACGAGGGCCAGGGCCCGGAGCACTCGTCCGCGCGGCTGGAGCGCTTCCTACAGCTCTGCGCCGAGGGGAACTTCCGGGTGGCCAACTGCACCACGTCGGCGCAGTACTTCCACCTGCTGCGGCGCCAGGCGACGCTCCTGTCGACCGACGCGCGCCCGCTGGTGGTGATGAGCCCCAAGAGCCTCCTCCGCCACGCGCTGGCCGCCAGCCGGCTGGAGCAGCTTGCGAGCGGCACCTTCCGCCCGGTGCTGCTGGACGTGCCGGAGGAGCGCGCCGCGGAGATCACCCGGCTGGTGCTGTGCAGCGGCAAGGTGTACGTGGACCTGCTTGGGTCCAGCGAGGAGCAGCGCGCCGACCGCGCCGGCATCGTCGGGCTCGAGCGCGTGGCGATCGGGCGGGTGGAGGAGCTATACCCCTTCCCCGAGGAGCAGCTGGCGAAGTCGCTGGCGGCGCTCCCCGCCCTGCGCGAAGTCGTGTGGACGCAGGAGGAGCCGCGCAACATGGGCGCGTGGAGCTTCGTGGAGCCGCGCCTGCGCGCCCTGCTTCCCGAAGGCGTGGAGCTCGGCTACGCGGGCCGCCCGCCGCGCGCCTCCCCCGCCGAGGGCTACGCGCACCGGCACACCGCCGAGCAGAACCGCATCGTGCACGCGGCCCTGGCCAATGCGCCGGATGCCGCGCCTATGCGGGCGTCGCTGATTGGAAAGCGGAAGTAACTGCGAGGGACTAGGGACTAGGGGCTAGGGATTAGTACGGCTGATCCCTGATCCCTGATCTCTAATCCCTAATCCCTAAATCTGGAGCGTACCCCGATGCCGGTTGAGATCCGCGTTCCGCCGCTGGGCGAGTCGGTGGTGGAGGCCACGGTCGGCCGCTGGACCAAGCAGGAAGGGCAGCCCGTCGCCAAAGACGAGATCCTGGTGGAGCTGGAGACGGACAAGATCACCGTCGAGGTCGCGGCCCCCCAGGCGGGCGTCCTGGGGCGGATCGTCAAGAACGAAGGCGACTCCGTCGGCGTCAACGAGCTGCTGGCCGAGCTGGGCGAGGGCGCCGGCGCTGCCGAGCAGGCTCCCGCCGCGGCCGCGGCTCCGGCCGCCGCCGCGCCACAGGCTGCCGCTCCCGAGGTGGCCGAGCACGTCGGCGAGGGTGCGCAGACCTCGCCCGCCGTGCGCACGCTGGCGGCGGACAACAACCTGGACCTCGCGCAGATCCGCGGCTCCGGCCCCAACGGTCGCATCACCAAGGAAGACGTCCTCAAGGTGATCGAGGACGGGCGCGCGCGCAGCCAGCAGCAGCAGCAGCCGGCCGCTGCTCCCGCCGCGCCCACACCTCAGCCCGCCGCTAAGCGAGCACAGCCGGCGCCCGCCGCGCCCGCCGCACCGGGCCGTGAGACGCGCGAGCGGATGTCGCGGCGCCGCCAGACCATCGCGCGTCGCTTGGTGGACGCGCAACAGACCACGGCGTCGCTCACCACCTTCAACGAGGTGGACATGAGCGCGGTGATGAAGCTGCGCAGGGAGCGGCAGGACGCCTTCGTGAAGCAGCACGGCATCAAGCTCGGCTTCATGTCGTTCTTCACCAAGTCGGTGATCGCCGCCCTCAAGCAGTTCCCGCGCATCAACGCGGAGATCCAGGGCGACGAGATGGTGCTCAAGCAGCACTACGACATCGGCATCGCCGTCGGCGCCGAGGAAGGGCTCGTGGTGCCCGTCATCCGCGACGCCGACAAGAAGAGCTTCGCCGCGCTCGAAAAGGAGATCGCCGACCTGGGCACCCGCGCGCGCGACGGCAAGCTGACGCTGGAGGAGCTGCAGGGCGGCACCTTCACCATCACCAACGGCGGCACCTTTGGCTCCATGCTCTCCACGCCCATCCTCAACCCGCCGCAGGTCGGCATCCTGGGCATGCACAACATCGTGGAGCGCCCCGTCGCCGTGAACGGCCAGGTGGAGATCCGCCCCATCATGTACGTGGCCCTCACCTACGACCACCGCATCGTGGACGGCAGCGAGGCCGTGCGCTTCCTGGTGACGGTGAAGCGGAACATCGAGGACCCACTCAACCTGCTCCTCGAGGGCTGAAGATGCCGACAGACGTGCCGGCGGATGAAGAGTTCTGGACTGGCGCGAGCCAGCCGTCGCTCGAAGCCGTCTGGGGGAACGAGGAAGACGAGGTGTACGCTCAGCTCCTGACGCACTGAGACGACCCGACGCTGGACCGAAGGGGACCGATCCACTCGATCGGTCCCCTTCGCTCAATCAGGTGTAACATTGGCGGGCTTGCGAATCAGCTTACCGCGTCAGAGCTTGCAGCACTTGGCATTTAGGACTCAGGACTTCGGTTCCGACGCACTCACGCACTAACGCACTCACGCACTTTCGAATATGTCAGAAGAACTGAACTTCGACCTCGTCGTCCTCGGCGGCGGGCCCGGCGGGTACGTGGCGGCGATCCGGGCGGCGCAGATGGGCTTCAAGACGGCGTGCATCGAAAAGGAGGCGGCGCTGGGCGGCACCTGCCTGCGCGTGGGGTGCATCCCCAGCAAGGCGCTCCTCGACTCGTCCGAGCTCTTCGAGCAGATCCGCCACAAGGCCGAGCTGCACGGCATCCGCGTGGAGGGCGCCACGGTGGACGTCCCCACCATGCTCGCCCGTAAGGACGCGGTGGTGAAGTCGCTCACGCAGGGCGTCGCCGGGCTCTTCAAGAAGAACAAGATCGAGTGGATCAGGGGCTTCGGCCGCATGACCTCGCCCGAGACCATCGAGGTGACGGGCGAGAGCGGCACGCAGACCGTGCGCGGCAAGACGATCATCCTGGCGCCGGGCTCCGTTCCCGTCGAGCTCCCCTTTCTGAAGTTCGACCACGAGCGGATCATCGACTCCACTGGCGCGCAGTTCATCCCCGCCGTCCCTGAGCACCTGGTGATCGTGGGCGGCGGCGTGATCGGGATGGAGCTGGGGAGCGTCTGGCTGCGGCTGGGCGCCAGGGTCACCATCCTTGAGGCGATGCCCACCATCCTCACCGGCTTGGACGGCGAGGTGGTGAAGACGGCGGACCGCGTCTTCCGCAAGCAGGGCTTCGACGTCCGCACCGGCGCGCGCGTGACCGGCGCGGAGCGGCAGGGCGACAAGGTCGTGGTCAGCATCGAGGGGCAGGACGCGATCGAGGCGGACTACCTGCTCGTGTCGGTGGGGCGGCGCGCGTACACGGAAGGGATGGGCTTCGAGGAGGCCGGGATCCGCATGGAGCGCGGCGTGATCCAGGTGGACACCAGCTACCACACCGGCGTCGGCAACGTGTACGCCATCGGCGACGCGATCGGCGGGCGGATGCTGGCGCACAAGGCGGAGGACGAAGGTGTGGCCGCGGTGGAGATCGCCGCGGGGAAGCACGGCCACGTCAACTACGACGCCGTCGCCAATATCGTCTACACCTGGCCCGAGATCGCCTCGGTCGGCGCCACCGAGGAGGAGCTGAAGGCGCAGGGGATCGAGTACAAGACGGGCAAGTTCCCCTTCCTGGCCAACGGCCGCGCCAAGGCGATGGGCGAGACGGACGGCTTCGTGAAGATCCTGGCCGACGCCCGCACCGACCGGATGCTGGGGGCGCACATCATCGGCCCGCGCGCATCGGACCTGATCGCGCAGCTCGCCACCGCCATCGAGTTCCAGGCTTCGGCGGAGGATATCGCCCGCACCGTCCACGCGCATCCGACTCTGCCGGAGGCGGTGAAGGAAGCCGCGCTGGGGGTGGATGGAAGGATGATCCACCTGTAGGACCGCGTGGTTGGTTTGATGTGAGGGCGCCGTCCGAGATCGGGCGGCGCCCTTTCCATTGGTGGCGTGTGGATCGGCGTGGAGGTGAGGGCGGGGCGGACATGCAGGTCTGCCCCCACGGGTTTCCGGTTCGAAAGGGCGGGCGGCGGAGCGGCGCGGGGCACGGGCGCGATGAATCGCGCCCCTACC
>DASWNZ010000129.1:0-33024 GCA_036398975.1 Longimicrobium sp. | reverse complement strand
CCGCGCCACCTACGCCGCCGTCACCGACGCGGAGGCCCTCGACGCATTCGGCCGCCTCGCGCGCCTCGAGGGGATCATCCCCGCGCTCGAAACCGCCCACGCCATCGCCTACGTCCTCCGCGAGGGTGCGAAGTGGGCCGGCAAGGGTCCTGTCGTCATCTGTCTGAGCGGCCGTGGCGACAAGGACGTCGCGCAGGTGGCGGCGATGGGAGTGCGATAGCGGCAAAAAAGAGAACAAGCATCGCACAGAGAACACGGAGGGGAACCGCAAGGCCACGGAGAACCCCTCTCGGTATTCTTTCCTTCCCCCTCCGTGTCTCTGTGTGAGCCCGCAGTTACATCCCGTCGCCTTCCGTCTGAGGCCTTTCTGCCGCGCTTGCAAGAGGTTGTGCGGCGTACCCCGGGCGGCTAAACTGTTACATCCTTCCCAAAGCCCCGCCCGCATGACCGACTCCCTCCTCCAGACCAGCGCAAACGCATCTTCGGCTGCCCACGCGGCCGCGGACCCGCTGCGCGCGGAAGTCAGGGAGGTGGTGCAGGGGATCTCCAAGGCGCTGCGGGCGCACCTGCTGTACGAGGGAAAGAGCCCCGCGCTGGACCGGTTCATGGAGCTGCTCGCCGCGCGCATGGGGCAGCTCTGGGAGCAGATGCCGCACCTCACGCTGTCGGTGGAGGAGCGCGAGCTGCACTGGCAGGGCGCCGCCGTCTTCCAGAGCGACGAGCGCGACAACCTCGCCTTCCTCCTCTACCGCGACGGGGTGCGCGAGGTCACGTTGCGCCGCGGCTTCGAGGAGGAGGAGCTCCAGCGGCTGGTGGAGATCCTGGCACACGCGCACCAGGTGCGCGGCGCGGACGAGGACGACCTTCTCACCATCTTCTGGGAGAAGGACTGGCTCTGCTTCCGCTACCGCTACGTGGAGGCGCTGCCGGACGGCGTGCACCTTCCCGACGCTGTATCAGGAGAGACGAAGGCCGTCGCGGCACCGCGCGCGGAGGCGGAGCAGGCGCCCCGCGCCACCCTCACCACCGACGACTTCCGCGAGGCGCTCTACTTCCTGGACCAGACGGAGCTGAACCGGCTGGCCGCCGAGGTGCGCGCGGAGATGGACCGCGACCTGTGGACGGGAGTGCTCACGGCGCTCTTCGACCGGCTGCAGGACGGAACGCACGCGCGGCAGGAGCAGGTGATGGAGGTGCTGGGCGACGCCATCCCCACGCTGCTGGGCGCGGCGCGGGTGGACCTGGCGGCGTACGTGGTGGGGGAGATGGTCTCCGTCGCCACGACGGCGCGGCTGGCGCCCGGGGTGCTCCGCGGGGTGCGCGCCCTCTTCGCCCAGCTCGCCGAGCCCGCCACCGTCGCAGAGCTGGTGCGAACGGTCGAAGAAGCCGGCGAAAGGGTGCGCGATGACGACCTCTCCACCCTCCTCTCCTTCTTCCCTCCCGAAGCGCTGGGTCCCCTCGTCCGCGCCGCCGAGAGCAGCGGCTCCCCGCGCGTGCGCGCCACCGTGCAGAGCGCCGCCGAGCGCCTGGGCGACGCCAACCGCGAGCACCTGGTGCGCCTGCTGGCCGAGACGGACGCGACGCTGGTGACCGGCGCCGCGCGGCTCGTCGGGCGCCTGCGCGTACAGACGGCGGCGGGGGAGGTCACGCGCCTCCTTTCGCGTCCCGAAGCGGCGGTGCGGCTGGCGGCGGTGGAGGCGCTGCAGGAGATCCGCTCTCCCTCCTCCGCAGGTGCGCTGGAGGCGGCGCTGGAGGACGTGGACCGCGAGGTGCGCGTGGCCGCCGCCCGAGCGCTGGGCACCATGCGCTACGCCCCCGCGCGCCTGAAGCTGGAGGCCGCGCTCGACTCCAGGCGCCTGCGCGACTCCGAGCTCTCGGAGCGCATCGCCTTCTTCGAGGCGTACGGCGGCGTCGCGGGCGCGGAGGGGGTGCCGATGCTTGACCGCGTGCTCAACGGCAAAAGCTGGCTGGGGCGGCGCGAGTCGGGGGAGACGCGGGCCTGCGCGGCGCTGGGCCTCGGCCGCATCCGCCATCCCGCCGCCGAGAAGGCGCTCAACGCCGCCGCCGCCGACGCCGACCCCGTGGTGCGGAGCGCGGTGGGGCGCGCCCTGCGGACGATGCGCCAGTGAGCGCCCCGGCCACCTCCACCGGCGCGCTGCACTCCGGCGACGAGCGCGTGGTGCAGCAGCGCGGGCGCGACCTCCTCTTCGCCATGGCGGCCGCCACGCGCGCCCTCCAGCTCTACCCGCTTGAGAACCAGGCGGTGGTCAACGCCCTCGCCGAGCTGGACGCCACCGCGCGCGCCCTGCTGGACCAGGAGGGCGAGCTCTCCGTGCGCTACGTAGGCGATTTCTTCTTCGTGAACGACCTGCGGCTGCGCATCGACCTGGCGAGCTACGCCACCTTCGGACTCGTCGGCCGCGCGCTGCACCGGCACGGGATCGGCACGGTGGAGGCGTTTCCCGGCGCGGGGGCGGGGGAGTGGACGGCGTTCCTGTCGCTGCTGATGGCTGAGCCGCACGCGGACGACCGCTTCGGTCACTTCGCCGAGCGGCTGGCCCGCAGCGCCGTCCTGCACCTGGCCGTGCACCCGGACCAGGACCGCGACCCGGAGACGGACGAGAACGCGAAGCAGATGGCGAAGCGCGCCTACGCCCACACCGTCGCCGTCGCGCGCGAGACGATGTCGGCGCTGCGCATGGGCAAGGGCGTCTCCATCCGCCCCGTGAAGCGCGCGGTGCAGTCCATCGTGGACCAGGTGCTCACCAACGAGACCTCCATCTTCGGCCTCACCACGCTGCGCGACTACGACGAGTACACCTTCACCCACTCGGTGAACGTGTGCATCTTTTCGGTGGCGCTGGGGAAGAAGCTGGGCTTCGACAAGCACCAGCTTTACGAGCTGGGGCTGGGGGCGCTGCTGCACGACGTGGGCAAGGCGAAGATGCCGTGGGAGCTGATCAACAAGACCGGCCCCCTGACCACCGAGGAGTTCAAGGTGATGCAGGAGCACCCCACCGAGGGGCTCCTCACCCTCTTCGCCATGCGCGGGCTGGCCGAGCTTCCGCTGCGCGCCATGCTAGTGGCGTACGAGCACCACATGAAGATCGACCAGACGGGCTACCCGCGCTCGGTGAGGCCGCGCACGACCTCGCTCTTCGGGCGGATCGTGGCGGTGGCGGACGGCTTCGACGCGGCGACCACCAAGCGCAGCTACCAGGCGCAGCCCTGGCCGGCCGACCACGTGCTGCGCGAGATGCGCGACAACCAGACGCGCGGCTTCGACCCGCTGATCGTGAAGGCGTTCATCAGCATGACCGGCATCTACCCGGTGGGCTCGCTGGTCATCCTGGACAGCTACGAGCTGGCCGTGGTGGTGGCCGCCAGCACCCGGCCGGACGCCATGCACCAGCCGACGGTGCGCATCATCCACGACTCCATGGGGATACCGCTCGACCCCGCGCCCCTGCTGGACCTCACGCAGGTGAACCCCGCCACGGGCGAGCCGCTGCGATCCATCATCAAGACCACCGATCCTGAGCGGTACGGAATCCATGTCGGCGACTATTTCGTCTGACCGAATCACCCTCGCGGACGCCTTCGCCGCCTGCCGCGCGCAGGGGCGGGCCGCCCTGATCCCCTACATCACCGCCGGACACCCCTCACCCGCGGACACCCCGGCCCTCCTGCGCATGCTGGCCGAAGAGGGCGCCGACGTCATCGAGCTGGGCGTCCCCTTCAGCGACCCGCTGGCGGACGGCCCCACCATCCAGCGTTCGTCGTTCCAGGCGATCGAGCAGGGGGTGCACCTTCGCTGGACGCTGGAGCGGCTGGCCGAGTTCCGCGCCACGCACTCCACGCCGGTGGTGATCTTTACGTACCTCAACCCCATCCTGCGCCACGGCGTCGCGCGCTTCCTGACGGATGCAACGGCGGCGGGCGCGCAGGGGGTGCTGGTGACGGACCTTCCCGTGGGCGCCGATCCGGAGCTGGAGGCCGCCTTCGCCGCATCGCCGCTGGACCTGATCCGCCTGATCGCCCCCACCACGCTGCCGGCCCGGGTGAAGGTGATCGCGGCGGCGGCGCGCGGCTTCGTGTATTACGTGTCGAGGACGGGCGTGACGGGGGCGCAGATGTCGCTCGCCGCGGGCCTGGCCGCCGAGGTGGACGCGGTGCGCGCCGCCACGAGCGTCCCCGTAGCGGTGGGCTTCGGCATCTCCACCCCCGAGCAGGCGGCCGTCGTCGCCGCCAACGCGGACGGCGTGGTGGTGGGGAGCGCGCTGGTGGACCTGCTGGGGCGCGCCGGCGTGGAAGGCGCGCGTCCCCTGGTGCGCGGGCTGCGCGCCGCGGTCCAGCGCCCGGGCTGAGATGGACACGGAGCAGGGGATGTCGACGGTGATGCAGCGCGTGCTCGCCGGCTACGCGCGCGGCGTGCTGTACGCCGGGGCGCTGCTCACCGTGGCGGTCGTCGTGTTCTACCCGCCGCGCACAACGGCGGCGTGGATCGCCGCCCTCGCCGGGATCGTGGCGGTGGCGCTGCTGCGGCTGGGCGCGGTGCCGCTCTCCAAGTTCGCGTACGTCACCATGACGGTGGTGCCCGTGGCGCCGCTGGTGATGATGGGCGAGCCCGCGGCCGCCGTCCTCGCCGCCTACCTGGGCACCGTGGCCGGCGACGCGCTCCGCCGCAAGGACGTCGTCCCCACCCTGATCAACGCGGGGCGCGAGTCGCTCGCCGCGGTGGCCGGGGCGGGGGTCTTCGCGGCCGTCATATCGGTGCGCGAGCAGGTGTACCCGGCCGGCATCGGCACCGGCGACGTGCTCACGGCAGAGTGGATCCCCACCGTCGTCGCATTCTTCCTGGCGTACCTGGCGGCCAGCCGCGCGCTCTTCTACTTCTCGCTGGCGTACCGCGGAAAGCTGAGCCAGGCGGAGTGGATGATCATCTTCCGCTACGAGGTGATCTCCGCGTTCCTGGGGATCATCGCCGCGCTGGCGGTGGCGGCGGCGCTCACCATGTACGGCACGCACCTGGGATGGGCCTTCATCCTGGCGTTCGTGATCTTTGCCGGGCTCCTGGCGCGCGCCCTGGTGGTGGAGGCGATCGCGTCCGAGGAGCTGCGCAAGGTGGTGGCGATGGAGGCGGTGATCGCCGCCGGGATGACGCTGGGCGAGTCGCTGGAGCAGATCGAGCGGCTGGCGGCGCGGCTGGTGGAGTGGCGCTGGCTGCGCATCTACGCCGGCGATGGCAACGGCCTGGCGCCCATCTACCCCGCGGCCAACGGCGGCCCCGTCGTCGAGGCGAGCGACCTGCACGTGGAGGCCGCCGGGCGCGACGAGGCGCTGGTGGTGGCCGACCTGCGCCGCGAGGGCCGGGTCGACGACGATGGCGCGCGCTCGCTCGTGCTGCAGCCGCTCCAGTACGGGCGGACGGTGCTGGGCGTGCTTGAGATCGCGCACCACCGCCCGCGCGCATACGGGCCCAACGAGGTGCGGCTGATCGAGCGCTTCGGCCGCCAGGTGTCGCTCGCCCTGCAGCTGGACTCGCTGGTGCGCCCCATGACGCAGAGCGCGGGCGAGGTGGAGGGGCAGCTCCGTGAGCTGGGCGGACGCCTGGCCGAGCTGCGCGCCAGCGGCGTGGAGGTGGCCGAGCACGCCGCCGCCATGGGCGAGCAGGTGGCCGACCAGGGCGAGCGCACCGCCCGCGGCCGCGAGGTCGCCGCCCAGCTCGCCGCCGCCGCCGAGCAGATGGCGCGCGACGCCCGCTCCTCCGCGGACACCAGCCGCGACACGGGGCGCATGGCGGTGGAGAACCGCGGCGCCATCGAGGAGGCGATCGGGCGGCTGGTGGAGCTGCGCGACTTCGTGGACCTGGAGGCGCAGGAGCTGGCCGGCCTGGAGCGCGCCTCGGAGCGCATCTCCTCGCTCGTGGGCTCCATCGGCCAGATCGCGGACCAGACCAACCTCCTCGCCCTCAACGCCGCCATCGAGGCCGCCCGCGCCGGCGAGCAGGGCCGCGGCTTCGCCGTGGTGGCCGACGAGGTGCGCAACCTCGCGGACAGCAGCGCCCGCGCCGCCCTCGAAGCGCGCGACGTGGTGGAGTCCGTCCGCGGACAGGTGCACGCCGCGCTGGGCCGCATGCAGGCCGGCTCCGAGCGCGTTTCCGGCGTCGGCGACCTGTCGCGCACCGCGCTCGACTCCGTGCAGCGGATCGCGGCCGCCGCAGGCGAGTCGGCCGAGCTCACCACGCGCATGGCGGGCCGCGCGGAGGAGCAGCGCCTGCGCCTCGCCGCCCTGCTGGGCGAGATCGCCACCATCGCGCAGCTTGCCGACCGCAACGGCCACGGCGCCACCGGCGTCGCCACCGCCGCCCGCGAGCAGGCCGAGACGCTGGCGGAGGTGGAGCGCGCGGTGGCGGCGCTGGGGCAGGTTTCCGTGCGGCTGAACACGTACATCGCGCGGTTCAACGAGATGGGGGCGTAGGGCGGGCAGGCCCCCACCCCCGCTCGTTCCTCGCGGCCCCTCCCCCAAAACAGCCTGGGGGAGGGGCGTTTCCGCGTGCATGGGTGCGCGGCCGCGGGGTTCGTCGCGCGGCGGGGCACGGGCAGCCACGTGGGGCGGCCCCTACGGGGTTGGGTGCGGGGTTGCCGGCGTTGGCGTGCGGGCGAGGGTGGGCAGACACGCGGGTCGGCCCCTACGCGGCATCGGTCTGACGGGTAAGGGCGGTGCGGCGGCGAGCACGGGCGCGATGAATCGCGCCCCTACGGGTCCTGTGCAGCGTGGGCAGACGCGCGCGTACGCCCCTCCCCCAGGCTGTTTTGGGGGAGGGGCCGCGAGGAACGAGCGGGGGAGGGGGCCCGCGCCCCTCCTACTCCCGCAGCCGCTCCTCCAGCTCCCCGTCCGGCGAAACGAACACCGTTTTCGCCTGCTGGATGGTGACGCGGCCGGGCGGGGCGCCGCGCGGCTTGCGCACGTAGCGGCGGCGCGTCCAGTCCACGGCGACGGTGCCGGAGGAGCGTGCCTTGCTGTGCCAGGCGGCCAGCGTCGCCGCCTCCTCCAGGTCGCGGGCGGGAGGGGCGCCCTCCTCCTGCCAGCGAAGGACCACGTGCGAGCCGGGGACGGACCGCGCGTGGAGCCACACGTCGCCCGGGGACGCGTGGTGGAAGGTGAGGCGGTCGTTGTCCTCGCGCGTGCGGCCCACGCGCACCTCCAGCCCGCCCGACGTGCGGTAGACGCGGTACGGCTTGCGGTCGCGCACCTGGGCGGGGCTTTTCGCCTCCTTGGACTCCACGCGGCGCAGGGCGGCTTCCATCCACGGCGGAGGGTCGCCGGCCTCGGCGGCGGCGATGCCCTTCTCCCAGCGGCGCACCTCGGCCTCCGCGCGCTCGATGAGGCCGGGGATGCGCTCGGCGATGCGGTCCAGGCGGCGCGCCTCCTCGAACCAGCGGTTGGCGTTCTCGTGCGGGCGCAGGGCGGGGTCCACGACGAGCTTGATCTTGCGGCCCTCGTGGTCGTACACCGTGACGCGCGAGGCGCCGTGCTGCACCCGGTGCAGGTTCGCCAGCAGGAGCTCGCCGCGCGTGCGCAGCGGCTCCGCGGCGCCGACGCCCTGCAGTTCGGTGTAGAGCTTGGCTGCGCGGCGGCGGACGCCCTCCAGCCGACGGCGGGCGCGGGCGAGGAGGCGCGCGATCTCCTGCTCGCGTCCCGGTACCTCGTCCGTGGTCGCCAGCGTGGCCCAGGCGGCGAGGAGGGTGGGGAAGGGCTCCGCCGCGATCCCCTCCAGACGGCGCGGGTAAGGCTGCTTCCCCCACCGCGCGTCCAGCAGCACCGGCTCCGTGTCGCCCGCGTGGACGCGCCACCAGCGCTCGAAGGCGGGGTCCAGCGCCGCCGGGTCGTCGCTGACGGCCGCGTCGCCCAGGATGGCGTCGGCGTTCAGGGGGCTGGCATCGGCGAACCCGCGGAGGAGCTCGCCGCGGCGCTGGTCGGGGGCGACGAAGGCCAGGCGCAGGTGCCACTCCACGCGCAGGCGGTCGCGCTCCGTGGTGCGCGCGGAGAGGCGCGCCTGCGGGGCCGGTGGCGCGTACTCCTCGCCCGCGTGCAGCCGCCGCCCGCCCGCCTCGCGCGAGCGCAGGACGGATACGATGCGCCGGTCCGCCCCATCCACCAGCAGCGCGTTCCACTGGTTGGTGTGCAGCTCGAAGAAGAGGGAGCGCGCGCCGCCGCGAAAGCGGTTCCCCTCCTGCAGCTCGATGCGCAGGAGCCGCTCGTCCGGCGCGGCGGCCACGCGTACGATGCGCGCCTCGGGGGCGTGCCCCTCCAGCCCCTCCGGCCGCGGGACGATGCGCACCCAGCCGCGCGTGGGGTGCAGGTCCAGGCGCAGCGCCTCGCCGCCGTCCAGCAGCAGGAGGGCGGAGAGGTCCTTGTCGAAGACCGGCGCGGGGTGGGCCGCACGCCCCTGCAGCAGGGCGTCCAGCTCCGCCGCGAGGGCGCGGACGAGCGGCGGATCGAAGCGGATGGCGTTTGACACCCCCGGAAGATCCGACTAGCTTCCCGCCACGTCAACCCGCTGTTTTTGGACCGCATTTCGGCCCGGCGGCGCCTAGCGATGGCTGGGCCGGGGAGAAAGGTGCACATGTCCACGCAAAGCGGGAACGGCGTTCGGAAGGTCTCCGTGCGGGACCTCCGCGAGATGAAGCGCCGCGGCGACAAGATCGCCGTGCTCACCGCGTACGACTTCCTCTTCGCCCGTGTGGTGGATCGCGCGGGCGTGGAGGTCGTGCTGGTGGGGGATTCGCTGGGTCAGGTGGTGCTCGGGCTGGACAGCACCCTCCCGGTGACGCTGGACGACATGATCCACCACGCGCGCGCCGTGCGCCGCGGGGTGGAGCGCGCGCTGCTGGTGGTGGACCTCCCCTTCCTCACCTACCACGTCTCGCGCGAGGACACCCTGCGCAACGCGGGGCGGGTGATGCGCGAGGCGGAGGCCAACGCCGTCAAGCTGGAGGGCGGCTCGCCCGAGACGGCGGCGATGGTGCGCGCGCTGGTGGACGCCGGGATCCCCGTGATGGGGCACCTGGGCTTCACCCCGCAGTCGGTGAACGTCACCGGCGTGCGGGTGCAGGGGAAGGGCGAGGAGGCGCGCGAGCGCATGCTGGCCGACGCGCGCCGCCTTGAAGAGGCCGGCGCGTTCTCCGTCGTGCTGGAGCTGGTGCCGCGGGCGCTGGCGGAGGCGATCACGGCGGAGCTCACCATCCCCACCATCGGCATCGGCGCGGGCGTGGGGTGCGACGGGCAGGTGCTGGTGCTGCACGACATGCTGGGGATCAACACGGAGTTCCAGCCCCGCTTCCTGCGCCGCTTCGCCGAGGTCGGCGAGGCCGCGGCGGCCGGCGTCGACGCGTTCGTCAGGGCGGTGAAGGGGGGCGAGTACCCCGCCGCGGAGCACACCTTCGAATGACGGCGACGCTGGCCGTGGCCCGCACCGTGGGCGAGGTGCGCGAGGCCGTCCGCGAGGCGCGCGCGGCGGGAAAGACCGTGGCGCTCGTCCCCACCATGGGCTACCTGCACGAGGGGCACCTCTCGCTGCTGGACGAGGCGCGCGCGCGGGCGGACGTGGTGATGATGTCCATCTTCGTGAATCCCCTGCAGTTCGGGCCCACGGAGGACCTGGACCGCTACCCGCGCGATCTGGATCGCGATCTGGCGCTGGCAGCGACGCGCGGCACCGAGCTGGTCTTCGCGCCCACGCCCGCGGAGATGTACCCGCACGGCGAGCCCGCGGTGCAGGTGGTGCCGGGGCCGCTGGCCGAGCGGCTGTGCGGCGCGTCGCGGCCGGGGCACTTCCGCGGCGTGCTCACCGTGGTGGCCAAGCTGTTCGGCATCTTCCAGCCGGACGTGGCCGTCTTCGGCCAGAAGGATCTGCAGCAGGCCACCCTCATCCGTCGCATGGTGGACGACCTGGACATCCCCGTGCGGGTTGAGGTGGCCCCAATCGTCCGCGAGCCGGACGGCTTGGCGATGAGCTCGCGAAACGTGTATCTTTCGCCGTCGGAGCGGGAGAGCGCACTGGCGCTCTCGCGCGGGCTGGGGCGGGCGCGCGCGCTGTGGGAAGCGGGCGAGGCGGACGCGGCCACGCTGCGCGCCGTGCTCTGGAGCGAGATGGCGGTGCCGGGCGTCGAGCCCGAGTACGCGGAGGTGGTCGATCCGCGCACGCTGGAGGCTGTGGAGAGGGCGGTGCCGGGCACGGTGATGGCCGTGGCGGCACGCGTCGGCAGGACGCGGCTGATCGACAACGCGATCCTGCCCTGAAGGGTCAACTCGGCGAACAGGGGGATGGCCCTATGCTGCGCACCATGTGCAAGTCCAAGATCCACCGGGTGACGGTCACCGGCGCGGATCTCAACTACGTGGGGTCGATCACCATCGATCCCGTGCTGATGGAAGCCGCGGATCTGCTGGAGTACGAGCAGGTCTCGGTGGTCAACGTCAACAACGGCGCCCGCTTCGAGACGTACGTCATCCCGGGCGTGGAGGGCGAGGGCGAGATCTGCCTGAACGGCGCCGCCGCGCGCCTGGTACACCCGGGCGACAAGGTGATCGTCATCTCGTACGCGCAGTACGACGAGGCCGAGATGGCGCGCTACCGCCCGCGGTTCATCTTCGTGGACGAGCAGAACCGCATCTCGCGCGACGCGCTGCGGGCCCTGCCGTCCTGAGCGACATGGGACCCTGGACCGGCGTCGTGCTGCCGCTGACGGAGCCGGGGTCCGACGACCTGAACTCCAGCCTCCCCGCGCACCTGCACCCGGTGGCGGGGAGGCCGCTCGTTTGGCACACCGTGCGCGCCGTGGTGTCGCTGGTTCCCGCCCCCGAGCGCGTGTTGGTGGTGATGGACCCCGACGCCTCCTCGGCCGACCTCTTCGCGGACCTACCGGGGCGCGTGGAGGTGGTCGCCCCCGGCGAGGAGACGCCGTGGGAGGGCCGCACGCTGCGGGTGCACGCCGCCGCCCCCTGCGCCGGTCCCGCCTTCCAGCGCCTGCTGGACGCGGGGACCTCCGCCTGCGCGGTGGACGACGCCGGCCGCCCCGTCGCGTTCTTCGACGACGGCGAGGGCACCGGCGCCGGGGATCGCCACGATCCGGACGCATCCTTCGTCACCAGCCGCGCGGACCTGGCGCGTGCCGGCGCCGCGATCCGCGACCGCCTGGTGCTGAAGCTGATGGAGGGCGGCGTCACCTTCCTCCTTCCGCAGTCCGTGCTGGTGGACGTAGACGTGGGGATCGGGCGCGACACCATCATCTACCCGGGCGTGGTGCTGGAGGGGCGCACCACCATCGGCGCGGAGACGGTGGTGGGGCCGTGCTGCCGCATCGTGAACAGCTGGGTGGGGAGCGGGGTCGAGCTCAAGGGCTTCAACTACCTGTCGCACACCTCCATCCGCAACCGAGCCATCCTGGAGCCGCATGTCCGCCGCGGGTTCGACTGACGCCCCCCTCTCGCCGCTCGTGGAGGCCGCCGCCCGCGGCGAGCTCCCCGATTGGGCGCAGGCGGGGAAGAAGCGGCGCGCCCACATGGGCCGCGTGGCGGCGCTGATGGGCGAGTGGGCCCAGGCGCTCGCGCTGCCCGAGCGCGACGTCAAGCGCTGGACGGCCACCGGCTGGCTCCACGACGTCCTGCGCGAGGCCGATCCGGAGGAGCTGCGTCCCAAGGTGCCGCTCCTCTTCCGCCCTCTGCCGGGCAAGCTGCTCCACGGCCCGGCCGCCGCGGTGCGCCTCAGGGACGACCTGGACCCGGAGATGTGCGAGGCGATCCGCTTCCACACGCTGGGCTCGCCGCGCTTCGGCAGGCTGGGGCGGGCGCTGTACCTGGCGGACTTCCTGGAGCCGGGCCGCACCTTCGACCCGGAGTACACCGAGTCGCTGCGCGCGCGGATGCCCGGCGACATGGACGCGATCTTCCGCGAAGTCGTCCGCCTCCGCTGGACGCACATCACGGGAAAAGGCGGCACCGCCCACCCGGAAACGCAGGCCCTGTATGAGCAGGTCGAAAGCGAAGCGTAAGCCGGCGGGCGGCCGGCTCCAGACATTCGGCATCTTCGCGACGCTCGTGCTGGTCGCGGTCCTCATCGGCTCGCTCGTGGCGGGGGTGATGAAAGGCCGCTCGCGTGAATCCCTCCCCGCCGCCGCCGCCGATTCCCCCGCCACCGCGACCGCCGCGGATGCGGTGCCGGCGGGGCGCGTGCGCGTGCAGGTGCTCAACGCGTCCGGCCGCCCCGGCCTCGCCCGCGAAGCCACCCGCGTCCTCCGCGATCGCGGCTTCGACGTCAAGGAGTTCGGCAACGGCCAGGGCTTCCCCCCCGACTCCTCCGTCGTCCTCGACCGCGTGGGCCGGATCGAAGTCGCGCGCCAGGTGGCCGACGCCGTCGGCATCCGCCGCGTCACCGCCCGCCCCGACTCCAACCTCTACCTCGACGCCACCGTGGTGCTCGGCCGGGACTGGCGCGCGCCCAAAGCTCCCTGATATCACACAGAGCCACAGAGGAACTGAGAGGAAGCCGAGAGAAATTACTCCTGCTTGTTGTTACCTCTTGCAGTCTTCTCTGTGGCTCTGTGTGAGGCCCGCAGTTGCAGTTTCTCTCGAATGTAAGTACAATTGTACTGACAAGAGCGGAAGCCGATCGCCACGGGAGTCGAGATGGCATACAAGGGACGCTTCACCAGGGCGGGGAATTCGAAGTCGTACGCATTCGAATCCGCGCTTTTCCGCTCGCACCCCGAGTTTGACTCCAGCAACGTCGAGGCGGAGTACATCGGTCCCGGGGTGCTCCTGGTCCGTGCAGTGGATGCCGGAGACGGCGCGGGGCCTGGCGAAGATCCTGTGCTCGGCGCGTTCCTGGCCTTCGTGGAGCGCGACATGATCGAGCACCCGGACAGCATCCAGCCGCTCTCTTCCGATCTGCTGGAGCGGGCGCAGCGGCTCGTCGGAGACATGGATGTCGATCTGAACGAGCGGATCGACTGACATGCCGAGCGATGGCCCAACGGCACCCGTAGGGCGCGAGGAGCCTCCGCAGCGGAACGGGTGGAAGCTGTACGCGTGGAGGGAGTTCAGCCGCGCCTTCGCGGATCTGGTCAGCGAGGTCGAACGCCTGGAGCGCGAAAATCCGTTGGAGTTCCGCGCGCACCCTTCGACCAAGCGGCTCGCCGCGATCTACCGGCTGATCACGGTCACGATTCCCTCGAACCCGAATGCGCCCGAGTTCAGGCAGGGGAACACCCTTGGCAGCGCGAACCGTCACTGGTTCTCGGCGGGGTTCTACGAGCGGTACCGCCTCTTCTTCCGGTTCCGCAGCGATGCCCGTGCAATCGTTTACGCGTGGGTGAACGACGAAGAGACGTTGCGGGCCCGCGGCGCCCGGAACGATGCGTACGCGGTCTTCGAGCGCATGTTGAAGGCGGGAGCGCCGCCAGGAGACTGGGACCGGCTACTCCGCGAGTCAGAGAGCCTGCAGCTTCCGGGCGGAGCCCGCCCTGACGGGGGTCAGAAGGTAGGTTGAAGCGCCGGAGCACACGGATTGCTGCGTCTACATCACATCGACGCAGGTCAACGGACCCGGAGACAGATCCATGAGTGTCATGATCTCGGATGAGGTCCTCGTTGCGGCGCGTATGTCCGAAGAGGAGCTGCGGCAGGAGATTGCGGTGATGCTCTTTGAACGGGAGCGCGTCACGCTCGCGCAGGCCGCACGCCTGGCAGGCCAGGGCGTCGCCAGATTCCAACACCTCCTCGCCAGCCGCGACATCACGATCCACTACGACGTCCCCGAATTCGAGGCGGACCTCCAGACGTTGCGCGAGCTCGGGCGGCTGCCAGTTGGCTGGGGCGAGTAAACTCGCGGCAACAAAAGCACAAAGTCCGCCTGCGCGGACTCGGGGGCGAGATCCCTTACGCAAAGTATGCGTGCGTACGGATCAGTCGATCAAGATTCCGAACGATATCTCAACGCAACCAGGGGTGGGTATGGCCAAGCTCGTGTTCGGAATGAACCAGTCGCTGGACGGCTACGTCGATCATGACGCGTTTGCGCCAGGCCCCACGCTCTTCCGTCACTTCATCGAGGAGGCACAGGGGCAGGCGGGCAGCGTGTACGGTCGCCGGATGTATGAGATCATGCGCTACTGGGACGACGAGCAGCCCGGATGGGATGCGGACGAACACGCCTTCGCGGCGGCGTGGCGGAACCAGCCGAAATGGGTCGTCTCGCGCACGTTGAAGTCGGTCGGCCCCAACGCCACTCTTGTCGGGGATGATCTGGAGGGGGCGATCCGCGCGCTCAAGGCCGAGCGCGATGGGGAAATAGAAGTTGCCGGCACCGTCCTGGCGCAAAGCCTCACCGAGCTTGGCCTGATCGACGAGTACCGAATCTACCTGCACCCGGTCGTCCTTGGTCACGGCAAACCATACTTCGCCGGACCCCGCCCGCCGCTCCGCCTCATCTCGCACGATCGGATCGACGAGGTGCTCAGGCTGACCTACGTTCCGGCCTGATCTCCAGTCGGCTTCAGCCGACTTCGCGTGGTTCCAGCCGGGGGCTTCAGCCCCCGGCGACCTCGGCCCTCGGCCGTCCGCCCCGGCGATCCGCCCCCCGCCGCTAAATCGACCCCATCTGCACCGGCTTCCTCCCCTCAGTGACCTCCGCGCGCAACTGCCCGCAGGCGGCGGCGATGTCGCTGCCGCGGCTCTCGCGCACGAAGGCCGAGATGCCGCGCGACTCCAGCCGCTCTACGAAGTAGTTGAGGCGCTGCCGCTTCGAGGGGCGCCAGTCCGTACCCGGGATCGGGTTGAAGGGGATCAGGTTGACGAAGGCGTTGAACTCGCGGATCACCACCGCCAGTTCGTCCGCCAGCTCCGGCAGGTCGGTGACGCCGTCGATCATCACGTACTCGAAAGTGATCCGCTTGCCCCCCGCCGCGTCGAACTTGCGCAGCGCGTCGAGGAGCTCGCCCAGGTCGTACTTCTTTTCGAGGGGGATCAGCTTCTGCCGCAGCTCGTGGTTGGGCGCGTGCAGCGAGACGGCGAGGCGGAACTGCTCCGGCATCTCCGCCATGCGCAGGATGCCGGGCACCACGCCCACCGTGGACACCGTGATGCGCCGCGCCCCCAGCCGGTAGCCGTGGTTCAGGATGCGCAGGGTGGGGAAGACCGCCTTTGGGTTCATCAGCGGTTCGCCCATCCCCATGAACACGATGTTGGTGATGTCGTCGTAGCCGTGGCTGCGCGCCCAGTGGCGCGCGCCGCGGAACTGCGACACGATCTCCCCCGCCGTGAGCTGGCGGCGGTAACCGGCCCAGCCGGTGGCGCAAAAGGTGCACGCCATCGCGCACCCCGCCTGCGACGAGATGCACAGCGTGAGGCGCGTGGCGGTGGGGATCAGCACCGATTCGATCAGCTCGCCGTCGGCCAGGCGCCAGAGGTGCTTGGCGGTGCCGTCCACCGAGCGCGAGATCTTGGCCGGCGCGGGGGCGGTGAAGGCGAACGCCTCGCCCAGCGCGGCACGCTCCGCCAGCGGCAGGTCGGTCATGTCGTCGAAGCCGAACGCCTCGCGCTCGTAGATCCAGCGCAGCACCTGCTTCACGCGGAAGGCGGGCTGCCCCCGGCGCTCGAAGTGGGCGCGGAGCACGGCTTCCGCCTCTTCGGGAAGGAGGCCGATCAGGTCCGTCGGGGGTGCATCGGGTGTCATGGCTCCGCGCTGGCTACGTCCGAGTGAGTCGCTGCCGGCTTGATTCCCCCCACCGGCCGCGGTGTTCCCCGGGCGCATGCTTGATGCCGCCGCGGGCCCACGTTAGGTTGACGGGCTTCCGGCCACGCTCCCCCACGGCGTGGCCGGTGCTTTCCACCCCTCTGAGGTGCGCGTGCTGCTGACCGAGCTGCTGACCCCGGACCGCATCCAGGTGCCGCTGCGGGGCGCGTCCAAGGACGCACTGCTGGAGGAGCTGGTGGAGGTGCTGCGCCGCGGCGGCTACCTGAGCGACCCCGCCGACGTGCTGCGCGCCGTGCGCGCGCGCGAAGAGGTGCTGAGCACCGGCATCGGCAGCGGCGTGGCGATCCCGCACGGGAAATCGGACTCCGCGCCGGAGCTGGTGATGGCGGCCGGCGTGGCGCCCGAGCCGGTGGACTTCGACGCGCTCGACGGGCGCCCCGTGACGCTGGTCTTCCTGCTTGTGGGGCCGGAGTCGGCGGCGGGGGCGCACGTCAAGGCGCTCTCGCGCATCTCGCGCCTGGTGCGCCGCGACGCGCTCCGCGAGAGGCTGGCCGCCGCCCGCACGCCGGACGACTTCCTCGCCGTGCTGGCCGAGGCCGAGAGCACGTGAAGCCCTGGCTGCGCTGGGCACCGGCGCTGCTGTGCATGGCCGCGATCTTCGTGGCGTCCGCCCGGCCCACGATACGGCTGCCGGACGTGGACAACTCGGACAAGATGCTGCACTTCGCGGCGTACGCGGGGCTCGGCGCGCTGCTGGCGTACGGCGGCGCGGCGTCCGCGGCCGGCCGGCTCCCGCTGATCGCCATCGGAACGCTGTACGGCGCGTCGGACGAGGTGCACCAGAGCTTCGTGCCGGGCCGCACACCGGACCTGCTGGACTGGGTGGCGGACACGCTGGGCGCGATCGCCGGCGTGCTTGCCGCTCACCGATTCTTCTCACGACGACGCGCCCGGGCAGCCGTGCCGGGCGCCGATCCTTTGCGCCGATGACGGACCACTTCGCCACCGCATTCCGCACCGCCGCCGCGGGGACGCTCCGCGCGGCCGACGCAGGCACCGCCGCCACCCTGGCCGGCTGGGTCCACCGCCGCCGCGACCTTGGCGGTCTCGTCTTCCTGGACCTGCGCGACCGTGAGGGGATCGTGCAGGTCTCCTTCGACCCCGCGTGGACGCCGGAGGATGTGCTCGCCGAGGCGCGCGCCCTGGGTCCCGAGGACGTGGTGCAGGTGGAGGGGACGATCTTCCCGCGCATCGCGGGGCAGCACAACGCGGACATGACCACGGGCGACGTGGAGCTGCGCTGCACGGGGCTGCGCATCCTGACGCGCGCCGAGCCGCTCCCCATCCAGGTGTACCGCGCCCCGTCCGACGAGCTGGCATCCGAGGACCTGCGCCTGCGCTATCGCTACCTGGACCTGCGCCGGCCGGAGCTGCAGAACAACTTCAAGGTGCGGCACCAGGCGGCGCACGCCACGCGCACGTACCTGGGCGGGCAGGGCTTCCTCGAGATCGAGACGCCCATGCTCACCAAGCCGACGCCGGAGGGCGCGCGCGACTTCGTGGTGCCCAGCCGCATGCACCCCGGCGAGTTCTACGCGCTCCCGCAGTCGCCGCAGATCTACAAGCAGCTGCTGATGGTGAGCGGCTACGACCGCTACTTCCAGATCGCCCGCTGCCTGCGCGACGAGGACCTGCGCGCCGACCGCCAGCTCGAGTTCACGCAGATCGACGCCGAGATGGCGTTCGTGAACGAAGAGGACGTTTTTCGCACGGGCGAAGGGCTGATGGCGGCGGTCTTCCGCGACGTGCTGGGGGTGGAGCTGGCGACGCCGTTCCCGCGCATGACGTTCATGGAGGCGCTCTCCCGCTACGGCACCGACAAGCCGGACCTGCGCTTCGACCTGCCGATCGTGGACGTGACGGACGCGCTGGCCGGCGCCGACTTCCGCCTCTTCCAGGCGATCGAGGGTACCGCGCAGCGCATCCGCGGCATCCGAGTGCCCGGTGGAGCGCGGCTGTCGCGCAGGGAGCTGGACGAGCTGCAGGATGTGGCGAAGCGCGGCGGCGCGGCGGGCGCGCTGTGGGTCAAACGCGGCGATGAGGGGATGTCTGGCCAGTTCGCCAAGGCGCTCACCGGCGGCGTGCTGGAGTCGTTCCTCGGTGCCAGCGGTATGGAGGCAGGCGATCTGTTCGTCGCAGTCGTCGGCCATTTCCGCTCCGCCCCCGATGCCGCTTCCGCGACCGACGAGGCGATCGCGTCGCCGCTGGAGGGTGCGCTGGACGAGCTGCGCCGCCATCTCGCCCGCAAGATGGATCTCGTCGACGAGACGAAGCACGCGTGGCTCTGGGTGACGGAGTTCCCGCTCTTCGACTGGGACGCGGAGCACGGGCGGCTGGTGTACGCGCACAACCCGTTCAGCATGCCGCACCCCGACGACCTCCCCATCTTCCTGGAGGCGTCAAAGGATGGCGCTCCTACGGGTGCGGAGGCGCGCGCCCTGTACGCTCGTGGCCTGCGCTCGCGTGCGTACGACGCGGTGTGCAACGGCGCGGAGATGGCGAGCGGCTCGGTCCGCATCCACATCCCCGAGCTGCAGCGCTCCGTCTTCGCGGCGATGGGGATCGGCGAGGAGGAGGCGGAGGCGAAGTTCGGGTTCCTGCTGGAGGCGTACCGTTTCGGCGCGCCGCCGCACGCGGGCTTCGCCTTCGGCTTCGACCGCCTGGTGATGCTCCTTGCCGGCGTCACCTCCATCCGCGACGTCGTCGCCTTCCCCAAGACGACCAGCGCCCGCGCCCTTTTCGAAGGCGCGCCGGTGAAGCTCGGCGAGGATCAGTTGAAGGAAGCGAACATACAGGTGCGTGGGAAGTAATAAGGACAGTGCCGAGTGCCAAGTGCCTAGTGCCTAGAGGGCGACGAAGCGCCCCCCCCAGTTGTCATCCTGAGGGAGCCGCCGGACGGAACACCGCGGAGCAAACCGAACTCCCTGCGGCGACCGAAGGATCTGGCCGGCGAGGCAGGAGAACGGTGTGCGGCACGCTGGCCCTCTCGGTACACGCAGTAGATCCTTCGCTCCGCGCCAGAGGCTCGCGCACGGGAGAGGATGGTGAGGCGCGTCGCTCAGGATGACAGAGGGGTTTCGGGCGGGGCTCACGTGGGGGCGGTGCGGAGGCGGGCACGGGCGGCCACGTGGGGCCGCCCCTACCAGGGGGTGGTGCGCAACGCGTAGGCCGGGGCAGGGGCAGGGGTGGGCAGACACGCAGGTCTGCCCCTACGAGGGTCGGCGTGCGCGCGAGGGCGGCGGTGCGGGGGCGGGCACTGGGCACTTGGCACTAGGCACTTGGCACTTTCAGTTCTACATACACCCGCAGCAAAACTAAATGCCTGATACTTCATCGCCGGTCCAGCACCGGCTTCCCGCCGAAGGGGCGGACCCGCTCGCGCTGGGCGGGGTGAACGACGCCAACCTCACCGAGCTCGGGCGCGTGTCCGGGCTGCGCGTGGTGCTGCGCGACGACCACCTCCTCCTCAGCGGGCGGCTCGAAGACGTGGAGCGCACCGTTCCCGTCGCGCAGCACATGATCCAGATGGCGCGCACCGGCGTGCCCTTTGGCACCGACGACGTGGCGCGCTTCTTCGACGCGTCGCGCTCCGGCAACGGGGTGGGGAAGCTGGCCGATCCGGGGCGCGTCGTCGTGCCGGGCGTGCGCCGCGCCATCACGCCGAAGTCCGAGGGGCAGGCGGCGTACCTCCAGAACATCGAGGAGAACGACATCACGGTGGGGATCGGACCGGCGGGGACCGGAAAGACCTACCTGGCCGTCGCCATGGCGGTGGACGCGCTCTTCAAGAAGCGGGTGAAGCGCATCATCCTGGCGCGTCCCGCCGTGGAAGCCGGCGAGAACCTGGGCTTCCTGCCGGGCGACCTGCAGGAGAAGATCGATCCGTACCTCCGCCCGCTGTACGACTCGCTGGAGGACATGATCCCGCCCGACCGGCTGCGCAGGGCGATGGAGAGCCGCTCCATCGAGATCGCGCCGCTGGCGTACATGCGCGGGCGCACGCTGCAGGACGCCTTCGTGATCCTGGACGAGGCGCAGAACGCCACGCGCGCGCAGATGAAGATGTTCCTCACACGCCTGGGGCTGAACTCCAAGGCGGTGATCACGGGCGACAAGACGCAGATCGACCTCCCCAACAAGGGCGATTCGGGGCTGATCGAGGTGGAGCAGGTGCTGAAGGGGATCGAGGGGATCGCCTTCTCGTACCTGAGCGGGCGCGACGTCATCCGCCACCGGCTGGTGAAGGAGATCATCGAGGCGTACGCCGCCGCCAGTGGCGAGACGGTGCCCGACGGCAGCCAGGAGCCGGTGGCTTCCTGATGAAGCCCGCCGCCGCGGAGCTGCCCCGGCCCGAGCGGCGCGCCGCCCTGCGCCCCGCCGGGGACGATGCGCCCTGGACCCGCGCGCGGCGCCTGCGCCACCACGGCTTTCGCCTGGCCCTGCTCCTGGGCACGGCGGGGGCCGTGACCGCGCTCTTCCCCGCGGCGCGCGGGTCGGACACGCCGGTGCTGGAGCGCGGCGTGGTGGCCCGCAAGGACGTGGTGGCGGAGATCCCCTTCCAGATCCCCAAGACCACAGAGGAGCTGCGCCACGACCAGGACGAGGCCGCCAGCGGCATCCCCCCGGTCTACGACTTCGACCCCACCGCCGCGGACAGCGTCGTGCGCGGGCTGCGGGTCTTCTTTGCGTCCGTGGACCGCCAGCTCGCCGCCGCGCCGCCAGCCGGGCGCGACGCCGCCGTGCGCCGCGCCCTGGCCGCCGCACGCGTCCCCACGACGCTCGGCGCGGTCGAGGTGCTGGGCGACTCCGCGCGGCGCGCGATGCTGGCGGCGGCCACCGAGGCTACCGTGCGCGAGCGCTTCGGGCAGGGGATCGCGCGTGGTGCCGCCGATCGGGCGCGCCTCCCCGCCGTGCGCGTGCGCGGGCTGCCCGGCGGCGAGCGGCTCGTGCCGTCCGACTCGCTTCCCACGGCGGACGAGTTCTTCAGCGGCGCGGCGGCGGCGCTCCCGCCCGAGCTGGGCGCGGACGCGGCGGAGCTGCAGCGCCTCCTGCTGGTGCGCTACTTCCGCCCGTCGCTGGCGCGCAACGAGGCGGAGACGCGCGCCGCCCGTGCCCGCGCCCGCGCCGCCGTCGACCCCGTCAAGGCGCGCGTCCTGGCCGGTGAGAGGATCGTCGGTGCGCGTGAGCAGGTGGGGGAGCGCGAGGAGGAGCGCCTGCGCGCCTACCAGGCCGCCCTCGACGCGCAGCGCGACGAGCGTGGCGGCGGACGCACGACGGGGCGCGTCCTGGGCTCCATCCTCTACAACCTGCTCCTGCTGGGCATCGTCGGCTTCCTCCTTCGCCTGGCGCGGCTCCAGGTGTACGACGACGACCGCGCCGTCACCTTTCTGGCGGTGCTGATCGTCGCGGTCTCGGGGATGGCGGCGCTGGTGGCGCGCGGCGGGCTGCCGCCGGAGCTGATCCCGGTGCCGTTCGCGACGCTGGTCGTGGCCGTGCTCTGGGGCGGGCGCCTGGCGCTGGTTACGGCGCTGATACTCGCGCTCCTTCTCGGCGGGCAGACCCCCTTCCTGGGCGCGGCGACGGCGTTCTCGGCGGCGGTGGGCGGGGCGGCGGCGTCGTTCGGCGTGCGGCTGGCGCAGCGCAGATTGCAGACGTGGGCGGTGGCGGGCGTGGTGGGGGCGGCGTACGCGGCCTGTGCCCTCGCGGTCGGGCTGCAGCGCGCGGAGCCGTGGCAGGTGATCGGCTGGTCGGCGCTGTGGGGCGTGGTGAACGCGACTGCGTGCACGCTGCTGGCCATCGGCTTCCTTCCCGTCGCGGAGTGGTTCACCCGCGTGACCACCGCGCAGACGCTGCTGGAGCTGGCCGATCCCAACCACCCGCTCCTGCGCCGGCTCTCCATGGAGGCGCCGGGGACGTACGCGCACACCATCAGCGTGGCCAACCTGGCCGAGGCGGTGTGCAACGCCATCGGCGCCAACGCGCTGCTGGCCCGCGTGGGGGTCTACTACCACGACGTGGGCAAGATCGCCAAGCCGCACTACTTCATCGAGAACCAGCCGCGCGGCCGCAATCCGCACGACAAGCTGAAGCCAGCCATGAGCGCGGCCATCGTGCGCAGCCACGTCGTCGAGGGGCTGCGGCTGGCGGAGGAGTACAGGGTGCCGGCCACGGTGCGCGCCTTCATCACACAGCACCACGGCACGCAGTCGATCTCCTTCTTCCTGGACCAGGCCCGCGCCGCGGACCCGGACGCCCGTGTCAACGCGACGGACTTCCAGTACCTGGGCCCCAAGCCGCAGACGCGCGAGACGGCGGTGGTGATGATGGCCGACTCGGTGGAGTCCGCCGCGCGCGTGCTGCAGGACCCCACGCCGGAGCGGATCCGGGAGCTGGTGGACCGCATCGTGGGCGCCAAGATCGCCGCGGGACAGATGGACGAGTGCCCGCTGACGCTGCGGGAGATCCACACGACGCGCGAGGTGCTGGCCCGCGTCCTCTCGGGGATGTACCACCAGCGCCTCGACTATCCCTCCGCCGTCCCCGCCCCGGAGCTCCCCCGGGAAGCGCAGGAGCCGGAGCCCACCCGGGCCGCGGGGTGAACGTGCAAGAGCCGATCGTGGAGGTGAGCGTGGGCGAGGGCGTGACGCCGCCCGTCCAGCCCGAGCGCGTGGAAGCCGCCGTGCGCCACGTCCTGCACGCCGAGGGCGTCACCGAGGCGGAGATCTCCGTCGCGCTGCTGGCGGACGGCGCGATCGCGGCGATGAACGACCAGTACCTGGAGCACGAGGGGCCCACCGATGTCATCACCTTCGCCATGCACGAGGGCGACGAGCCGCCGCTGGGCGACGTGTACGTGGGGGTGGAGCAGGCCGTCCGGCAGGCCGCCGAGTTCGGCGCGACGGCGGAGGAGGAGGTGCTGCGCGTGACGATGCACGGCGTCCTGCACGTCCTCGGCTACCAGCATCCCGACGGCCCCGAGCGCATGCAGTCCGAGATGTTCGTCCGCCAGGAGGAGCTGCTGCGCTCCTTCCTCACAGGCGACGCATGATCCTTCGCCACGCCCCGCCCCCGGCCCGCGCTTGACGCCCGCTTCCGAGCAGCTGTCCGTCGCACGCCTCCGCGAGCTCCTGGAGCACGAGGACGACGCGGGGCTGCGTGCGTTCCTGGACGAGGTTCCGCACGCCAGCGACATCGCGGACCTGCTGGAGGAGCTGGACGAGGAGGACCGCGCCCACGCGGTGCGCGTGCTGGCCGGCGACCCGGCGCTCGCCGCCGAGGCGCTGGCCGAGATGGACCCCGACGAGCACCCCGAGGACTCGCTCGCCGGCCTGGAGAACGAGCAGATCGCCGCCGTCGTGGCCGAGATGTCCGACGACGACGCGGCGGACCTGATCGGCGAGATGGACCCGGAGGACCAGGCGCGCGTGCTGGCGGCGCTCCCGGTGGAGGACGCCGGCGAGATCCGCGACCTGATGCGCTACCCGGAGGACTCCGCGGGCGGCATCATGACCACGGAGCTGGTCGCCATCCCCGTGGGCCTCACCGCCGCGGAGGCGACCGAGGAGGTGCGGCGGCAGGCGCTGGAGCAGGAGCTGGAGGAGCTGTACGTCGTCTTCGTGGTCGACCGGCGGCGCGTGCTCCAGGGCTTCCTCCCGCTGGCCCGGCTGGTGAGCGCCTCCCCCGCCGCGCAGGTGACGGACCTGCTGGAGGAGGTCCCCGCGACCGTCCTCCCGGAGACGGACCGCGAGGAGGTGGCGCGCATGGTGTCGCGCTACAACCTGACGGTGGTGGCGGTGGTGGACGGCGCGGGGCGGCTGCTGGGCGGCGTGACCTTCGACGACGTCCTGGACGTGATGGAGGAGGAGAACACGCGCGACATCCTCGGCCTCGGCGGCACCTCGCAGGCGGAGGAGCTGCGCGGCGGCTGGCAGGATGCCGTGCGCTCACGGCTCCCCTGGCTGTGCGTGAACCTGCTGACCGCCTCGTCCGCCGCGGCCATCATCTACGCCTTCGAGGACGTGGTGGCGAACGTGGCGCTGCTGGCCGTGTGCATGCCCGTGATCGCCGGCATGGGCGGCAACAGCGGCACCCAGGCGCTCGCGGTGACGGTGCGGCGCCTCGCGCTCACCCCCGGCACCAAGCGGCCGTGGAGCGTCCTATTCAAGGAGCTCCTGGTAGGCGCCACCAACGGCCTGGCGACGGGCCTCGTCCTCGCCGGCGCCACCTATCTCCTGGCCCGCTACGAGGGCGCCAACACCCAGCTCGCGCTGGTGGTGCTGATGGCGATGTGGGGGAACCTGGCCGTTGGGAGCTTCGCCGGCGCCTTCGTCCCCACCATGCTGGAGCGCCTTGGCATCGACCCCGCCATCGCCTCCTCCATCTTCGTGACGGCGTTCACGGACATGTTCGGGTTCTTTTTGCTGCTCGGGCTCGCGTCGCAGATGCTGTTGTAGGGGGGGCACCGGCGGTTGAAACCGCAGCAACAACGGCGGGAAACCTGCCTTCGCAGGTTGTGCGCATGGAACTCCGGGCGGCGGGAAGGCATCGCACGGGGTGCGGGCATCGCCGGGGGCTAAAGCCCCCGGCTGGAACCACGGGAACGCGGCTGAAGCCGGCTCAGGACTATTTGTCATCCTGAGCGACGCGCTGCTCCATCCTTGCCGCGTCACCGTTTTATGGCGCGGAGTGAAGGATCTACTGTGCGTGGCGAGGGGCTCGTGGTTGGCCCGCGATCCTCTCGCCTCGCCGGCTAGATCCTTCGGTCGCCGCAGAGAGTATGGCGTGCGATGCTGGGACTCGTGCCGGCGGTTCCCAGCGGCGAATTCACTCGCCCCTGGACGAGGGACACGCATTCGTCCCTGGCGTATTCGTAGCGGTCGCGAACCGTGTCCACCTTTCGGGGTATCTTCGCGCATGCTTTCCGAGCTGCGAATCCGCAACTTCGCCCTGATCGACCGGCTCAGCGTACGGCTGGGGCCGGGCCTCAACGTGCTCACCGGCGAGACCGGCGCGGGCAAGTCGATCATCGTGGGCGCGCTGGGCCTGCTCCTGGGCGAGCGCGCCTCCGCGGACGTCGTGCGCCACGGCGAGGAGCGCGCGTCCGTGGAGGGCGTGTTCGACGTGGCCGGGCGCGAGGACGTGGAGCGCATGCTCGACGAGCGCGGCTTCGAGGCGGAGGAGGGGACGCTCGTCCTCAAGCGCGAGGTGGTGGCCGAGGGGCGGAGCCGCGCCTGGGTCAACGGTTCGCCGACGACCGTCTCCGTGCTGGGCGAGCTGGGGCGGCTCCTGGTGGACCTCCACGGCCAGCACGAGCATCAGACGCTCCTCCGCCGCGACGAGCAGCGCGCCATCCTCGATGCCTACGCCGGCAACGCGGATGCGGTGGAGAAGATGCGCGCCGCGCACGCCGCCGTCCTGGGGCTGGAGCGCGAGCTGGAGTCGCTGGAGTCGCGCCGCCGCGAAGCCATGCAGCGCGCCGACTACCTGCGCTTCCAGGCGGACGAGATCGAAAAGGCCGCCCTCCGCCCCGGCGAGGAGGAGGAGCTGGAGGACGACGCGCGCCGCCTCACGCACTCGGAGGAGCTGACCGCGCTCTCCGGCGGGCTCTACGAGGCGCTGATCGGCGCGGACGAGGCGCTGGTGAGCGGGCTGGGGAGCATTCGCCGCTCGCTGGACTCGCTCGTCCGCATCGACCCGTCGCAGGGGGAGCTCCAGGAGCTGTACGACAATGCGTACTACGCGCTCCAGGAGCTGGGCGACCGCATGGAGCGCTACGCCGCCAACATCGAGCACGATCCCGCGCGCCTGGACGAGATCCGCCGCCGGCAGGACCTGCTCTTCCGCCTGCGCTCCAAGTACGGCGGCACGCTGGAGGAGATCGTGGAGATCGGCCGGCAGGCGCGCGCCGAGCTGGACCTGGTGGATGGCGCCGGCTTCGAGGCCGCCGCGCTCAACAAGCGCCTGCTCGCCGCCCGCGAGGCACGCGATACCGCCGCGGCTGACCTGACGGCGCGGCGCGAGAAGGCGGTCAAGAAGCTGTCGCGCGAGGTCACGTCCGTGCTCCCCGAGCTGGGGATGGCGGGCGGGGTCTTCGCGGCGGTGCGCGTCCCGCTCGCGGTTCCGGGCGCGCACGGGGCGGAGGACGTCGAGTTCCGCGTGTCACTCAACAAGGGCTTCGATCCAAAGCCGCTCTCCTTCGTCGCCTCCGGCGGCGAGATGTCGCGCATCATGCTGGCGCTCAAGACGATCCTCGCGCGGCTGGATTCCGTCCCCACGCTGATCTTCGACGAGGTGGACGCGGGGATCGGCGGGCGCGTGGGGCTGCAGGTGGGGGACAAGATGCGGGAGGTGGCGGGGAGCCATCAGGTGTTCGCCATTACCCACCTCCCGCAGATCGCCTCGCGCGCGCACCTGCACCTCCTCGTTTCCAAGCTGGAGCGCGACGGGCGCACCACCACCGAGGTCACCGCCCTGGAATCCGCCGCCCGCGTCTCCGAGATCGCCCGCATGCTCGGCGGCGATCCCGAGAGCGAGAAGTCGCTGGAGCATGCGCGGGAGCTGCTGGAGCGGGGCGTGGGGGTCGGATAGCGGAGGCCGTCACGTCGGCGCGCACGGGCAGCCACGTGGGGCGGCCCCTACGGGTTTGGGTGCGGTGTTGCGGGGGTTGGCGTGGGGGCGGGGGTGGGCAGACACGCAGGTCTGCCCCTACGGGTTCGGTGTGTTTCGGCGGGCGGCGGAGCGGCGGCGGGCACGGGCGCGATGAATCGCGCCCGTGCAGGGCATCTGCGAAGGCGCGGGCGAAGTTCTCCCCCTCGCCCGCCCTGCGCCCCCGCAGGCGGGGGAGGGGGGCGGGGGGAGGGGGCCCTCTGCGTGCGCCGACGCTGGCCAATGCACACCAGGCCCCCTCTACCGATGACAGGAGGGCGCAGCCCTCTCCTGTTATCGGGAGAGGGGGCAGGCGAGTGTAACGAGCCGGGGGTGAGGGCACGCATGTCAGGCATTCCCCCACAACCGTGTAGCGCCGAACGCCTTTCACCGCAGAAGATTGCGCGCTATATTCGGCGCGTTGACTCGCACCCTTCCGCGGAGGATCTCCCGGTGAAGAAGCAGCGCAAGTTCGCCGCGGCAGCCGTGGCGCTGGTGGGCGTCGTGGGGTACCTGATGGTTACGGGGATGAAGGACTCCGCGATGTACTACTACACGCCCACCGAGCTGGTGTCGGCGGTGGGCAAGGACCCGTCGCTGCACGCGCTGGGGTACAAGGTGGGCGGGCGCGTGGTGCCCGGCACCGTGCGCTACGACCAGCGCACGCTCGACCTCTCCTTCTCCGTGATGGACATCGCCAACGGGACCACGCAGTTCCCCGTGAAGTACAACGGGCCGCTCCCGGACACCTTCAAGGAAGGGCGCGACGTGGTGGTGGAAGGGAAGTTCACGCGGGCCGGCACCTTCGAGGCGTCCACCGTGCTCACCAAGTGCGGCTCGCGCTACGAAGCCGTCGAAGCGGATCTGAAGACGTCGTGATCACTTCGATCGGCGAAGTCGCCCTCTGGGTGGCGCTCCTCCTGGCAGGGTGGGGCGCCACGCTCGGCTTTGTGGGCGGGCGGCGCGGGCGCGGAGACCTGGTGCTCAGCGCCGAGCGCTCCGTGTACGCCGTCTTCGGACTCTTGCTGGTGTCGTGCGGGGCGATCATCGCGTCGTTCCTGCGCAACGAGTACGTCTACCAGTACGTCGCGGGGTACTCCAACCGCGAGCTCTCCCTCTTCTACAAGATCACGGGGCTATGGGCCGGGCAGACCGGCTCCCTCGTCTTCTGGGCCACGCTGCTGGCCCTCTTCTCGGCCATCGTCGTCGCGCAGAACCGGCGGCGCAACCGCGAGTTCATGCCCTACGTCACGGGGACGAACCTCGCGGTGCTGGCGTTCTTCCTGGTGGTCATCGTCTTCGCGTCCAATCCGTTCAAGCTGCTGGACTTCACCCCGGCCGACGGCCGCGGGCTCAATCCGCAGCTCCAGAACTACTGGATGACGATCCACCCGCCGACGCTCTACCTCGGCTTCACCTGCTTCACCATCCCGTTCGCATTCTGCGTAGCCGCGCTCCTTTCGGGGCGGCTGGACACGCGCTGGATCGCCACCACGCGCCGCTGGACGCTGCTCGCGTGGTTCTTTCTGACGGTGGGGATCATCTTCGGGATGATGTGGGCGTACGAGGAGCTCGGGTGGGGCGGCTACTGGTTCTGGGACCCGGTGGAGAACGCGTCCTTGCTCCCGTGGCTCACCGGCACGGCGTACCTGCACTCCGTGATGATCCAGGAGAAGCGCGGGATGCTCAAGATGTGGAACGTGCTGCTGGTGATGGGCACCTTTCTGCTCAGCATCTTCGCCACCTTTTTGACGCGCTCGGGGCTGATCGAGTCGGTGCACTCGTTCGCCGAGAACCTGACGATCGCGTACATCTTCCTCGGCTTCCTGAGCGCGCTGATCCTTGTGACGGCGGCGCTGGTGTGGTGGCGGCGCGACCGCTTCGAGCCGGATCACCGCATGGAGTCGTTCGTCTCGCGCGAGGCGGCGTTCCTGGGGAACAACCTCCTCTTCGTCACGGGGATGTTCGCGGTGCTCTGGGGGACGATGTTCCCGCTGATCTCCGAGGGCTTCGCGGGGCGCAAGATCACCGTGGGGCCGGAGTGGTTCAACCGCGTCAACATCCCCATCGGGCTGATGCTGCTGGCGCTTCTGGGGATCGGGCCGGTCATCGCCTGGCGCAAGGCGTCGCCGCGCAACCTGCGGCGCAACTTCCTGGTGCCCGTGTCCGTCGCGCTCGCGACCGCGGCGGTGCTGTGGATGGTGGGGGTGCGCCACACCTACGCGCTGCTCACCTTCGGGCTGGGCGCGTTCGTGATGACGACGATCGTGGTCGAGTTCCACAAGGGGACGCGCGCGCGGGCCCACATCGAGCGCGAGCGCTACCTGGCGGCCATGATGCACCTGGTGGCGCGCAACCGAAGGCGCTACGGGGGCTACGTGGTGCACGCCGGGCTGGTGGTGATGTTCGCCGGCTTCGCGGGCGCCGCCTTCAACGTGGAGGAGCAGGCCGCCCTCTCGCCCGGCGAGTCGGTGAAGATCCGCTCGCCGTTCGGGCACGAGTACACGCTGACGTACCAGGCGATGTCGTCGTACCCGGCGCAGAACATGAGCAAGCTGGTCGCCTCCGTCGAGGTCGCGCGCAACGGCGAGTTCGCGGGGATGCTGACCGCTGAAAAGCGCGCCTACAGCCGCCGCGAGGAGATCGTGAGCGAGGTCGGAATCCGGCGCGCGTGGAACGAGGACCTGTACCTGATCCTGGCCGGCATCGACAACATGGAGGCGGTGGCGCAGGGGACGAACCCGCGCCCGGTGGTCACCTTCCGCGTCCTGGTGAACCCGCTGGTGCCGTGGATCTGGCTCGGCGGCCTCATCATGGCCATCGGCACGCTGGTGGCCATGTGGCCCTCCGCCGAAGCCACGCGTCCGGTCCCCCGCCTGCGCGCGCCGGTCGCCGTCCGCGAGCCCGAGCTGGTGGAGGCGTGATGCGCATCCTCCTGGCCGCGCTCCTGCTGGCGATCGCCGCGTCCGCGCACGCGCAGGTGCAGCCGAAGCTCCCGCCCAAGGTGCAGGCGGTGGTGCACGAGACGCTGGTCAGCCTGCGCTCCCCCGTCACGCCCTCGCACACGCTGGACATGTGCCCGGCCGCGGAGGCGATCGCCCTGCGTGACACCATCCGCGCGGCCGCGCTGCAGGGCCAGACGTCGAGCCAGATCGTGGAGGGCGTCGTCGCGCGGTATGGCGAGCGGATGAGGACGCTGCCGCGCCGCGACGGATTCGGGCTGTGGGCGTGGCTCGCGCCGCCGCTGGTGCTGCTGCTGGGCGGATTCGCCGTCTTCTTCGCCATCCGCCGCATGCGGGGCCGCACGGTCGCCACCCCCATGCCGGCCGGTGGGATGACCGACGAGGACCGCGCGCGGCTGGACGCGGCGCTGCGTGCCTTCGAGCGCGGCGAGGCGGGCGTATGACGGTGCTGGTCTTCGGGCTGATCCTGGCGCTCGCCGCCGCCGCGTGGGTGATCCGGCCCATCGCGGGGCGGCGCACGGCGGTGCTGGTCGATGCCGCGCCCGGCGCGCTGCTCGATGCCGATGCCCGCCGCCGCGCCACGCTCGCCTCGCTGCGGGAGCTGGAGTACGATTTCCTGGGCGGCAAGCTGGACGAGACGGACTACCGCGCCCAGCGCGACCGGATGTCGTACGAAGCGCTGGAGGCGATCCGCGCCGCGGAGTCCGCCGAGCGCGCCGTCACCGGTGGGCGCCGCGAGGCACGCATCGAAGCGGCCCACACCTGCGGCTTCGCGAACCCCGCCGGGAGCCGCTTTTGCGCCGGGTGCGGCAAGCGGCTGCGTTGACGGCCGGCGCGGTCCCCGCGGTCGAGGCGATCGCGGTGGAGAAGTGGTACGGCCCGCTCCCGGCCGTGCGAGGCATCACCTTCGCCCTCGCGCCGGGCGAGTTCCTCACCGTCTTCGGGCCTAACGGCGCGGGGAAGACGACGCTCCTCCGCATGCTCTGCGGCGCCGTTGCCCCCACGCGCGGCACGGTGCGGATCGGCGGAGAAGTTACAAAGGGCGGGGAGGGCGAGTGGCGCCGCAAGATCGGCCTCCTCTCGCACCAGACCTTCCTGTACCCGGGGCTCACGGCGGGGGAGAACCTGGACTTCTACGCCCGGCTCTACGGGCTCCCGGACCGCGCCGCCCGCGTGGCCGAGGCGCTGGCGTCGGTGGGGCTGTGGGAGCGGCGCGACGACCGCGTCCGCACCTTCAGCCGCGGAATGCAGCAGCGGGTGGCGCTGGCTCGGACCCTGTTGCACGATCCGGAGGCGGTGTTTCTGGACGAGCCGTACACCGGCCTCGATCCCCACGCCGCCGCCACCCTCCGCGGCGTCCTGGAGCGCCTGCGCGATGGACGGCGGACGGTGGTGCTGGTGACGCACAACCTTTCCCAGGGGCTGGAGCTGGCGGACCGGGTGGCGGTGCAGGTGGGGGGCGAGTGGGTCTCCGACGAGCCGCGCTCCGCCATCGACCCCGCGCGCTGGGAGCAGCTCTACACCGAGCGCGTCGCCGCCGCGGTATGAGCTTCTTCGCCCAGATGTGGGCCGTCGCGCGCAAGGACCTGCTCCTGGAGCTGCGCTCCCGCGAGCGAGTCCTCTCCATGGGGACCTTTGCCGCGCTCGTGGCGGTGGTCTTCTCCTTCGCGCTCGACCCGTCCGTGCGGGCGCGCGAGATCGCCGGGGCCATGATCTGGGTGACGGTGCTATTCGCGGGGACGCTGGGGATGGGGCGCGCCTTTGCCCTGGAGCGCGAGGCGGATGCACTCACCGGCGTGCTGGTGTCGCCGGTGGACCGCGGGGCGCTCTTTCTGGGGAAGTGGCTCGCCAACCTCGCCGTGGTGCTGGTGGTGGAGGCGGTGATCTTTCCCGTGTACGGGCTCTTTTTCGGGTTGCCGTACGGGCGGTCGCTCCCCGCACTGATAGCAGTGGTGGTGCTCGCCACGCTGGGCTTTATCGCACTGGGCACGCTCTTCGGTGCCATCGCGGCGCACACCCGGCTGGGGGAGACGCTCCTTCCCATCCTGATGCTGCCGCTCCTGATCCCGGTGGTGATCTTTGCCGCATCCGCCACGCAGCGGCTGCTGGCGGGGCGCCCCGTCGCCGAGATCTCGTCGCAGCTCCGGATGCTTGCGGCGTTCGACCTCGTGTTCCTGTTCGTGTGCACGGCCCTCTTCGGCGCCGTGCTGGAGGAGTGATGACGACCGACGACAACTCGCTCGCGGGCACCCGCCGCTGGGCGATCGTGCTGAACGC
This sequence comes from Longimicrobium sp., assembly GCA_036398975.1. Lineage (GTDB taxonomy): Bacteria > Gemmatimonadota > Gemmatimonadetes > Longimicrobiales > Longimicrobiaceae > Longimicrobium. Next base: position 1,323 of record DASWNZ010000129.1, on the reverse strand, counting down.
GCTGGCCGCGCTCGCGCTGACCGCCTCGCTGTACATGGTGTTCTTTTACGCCCCCACCGAGGCCGAGATGGGCATCGTGCAGCGCATCTTCTACGTGCACGTACCCTCGGCCTGGGTGGCGTTCCTGGCCTTCGGGATCGTGGCGCTCTGCTCGCTCGGCTACCTCTGGCTGCGCGACGAGCGGCTCGACGCAATCTCCGTCGCCTCCGCCGAGCTGGGCCTCCTCTTCACCACCATTGTGCTGGTGACGGGGCCGCTGTGGGGGAAGATCGCGTGGGGCGCGTGGTGGGTGTGGGAGCCGCGCCTGACGCTCACGCTGCTGCTCTGGTTCATCTACGTCGGCTACTTCATCCTGCGCGGCGCCGCCGACTCGCCGGAGCGCGGCAAGCGCTTCGCCGCCATTCTGGGGATCGTGGGCGCGGTGGACATCCCGCTGATCCACCTGAGCGTCACCTGGTTCCGCTCGCAGCACCCCGAGGCCGTCATCCTGCGCCCCGAGGGGCCCCAGGCCGCCCCCGAGATCGTGCAGACGCTCCTGGTGTCGTTCCTCGCCTTCACGCTCCTCTTCTTCGGACTCCTGATGGTGCGCTACGGCCTGGAGCGTCTGCAGAACCGCGTGGACTGGCGCCGCGGCGGAGCGTTGGCCTGATGCGCCGCGCACTGCTGGCCCCCGTCCTGGCCCTGTCGCTCGCCTTTGGAAGCGCACCGCTGCGCGCGCAGGAGCCCGCCCCCGCGGCGACCGCTCCGGCGGCCGCGACGCCGGACGCATCGCAGGCGCTCCGTACCAACGTGCAGACGCTGCCGGAGCAGTCCGCCCCGCCGCGCACCCTGCGCGCCTACTGGCACGTCTTCGCCGCCTTCACCTTTGCCTGGCTGATGATCCTCGGCTACGCGATTTCCCTTGCGCGCCGCTTTAAGCGCCTGGAGCAGCAGGTGGATGCGATGGGATCGGGGGGCGAGTAAACTCGCGGCAACAACAGCACAAAGTCCGCCTTCGCGGACTCGGGGGAGAGGCCGGCGCGTCTCTCCCCTTTTTCGTGTGCTGGAACCAGGGTTTGGCGCAGGGTCGAGCATGGGCAGCCACGCGGGGCTGCCCCTACGGGTTGGGGTGCCGCGGGGCGGGGGTCGCGGCCGGGCCAAGGGCGGGCAGACACGCAGGTCTGCCCGTATGGGATTGCGGATGCGTTGCGGCCGTCAGGCGGCGGAGCAGCGCGTGACACGGGCGTGATGAATCACGCCCCTACCGGGGCGTGTGCGCGGCGCGTCGAATTCTCCCCCTCACCCGCCCTGCGCCCCCGCAGGCGGGGGAGGGGGTCGGGGGGA
>DASWNZ010000128.1:0-23115 GCA_036398975.1 Longimicrobium sp. | reverse complement strand
GACCGCGGCGATCCGAACTATCCGGGCGACATCTACAATTCGAACCCGCAGCAGGAGATGGCGGACGTCAACCACTCCGTCCCCTTCTGGCGGGATCTGGCGTCGCGCTACAAGGACGACGGCAACGTCCTCTTCGACCTGTTCAGCGAGCCGTTCTGGGCGTTCCAGGGATACAACTCCAACTGGGACATCTGGCTGAACGGCGGGCGGGTGCCGGCGGCGCGGGTGTACGACGAGCCCCGCCCGTCGTACCAGGCCGCGGGGATGCAGCAGCTGTACGACGTGGTGCGCAGCACCGGCGCGCAGAACATGGTGATCATCGCCGGCACGCACTGGGGCTACTACCTGGACTCCATTCCCAAGTACCGCGTGAAGGGGCACAACATCGCCTACTCCGCGCACCCATGGGACTGGGTCGACAAGCAGCCCGACCGCTGGGAAAAGGACTGGGCCTTCCTGGCGAAGACCGACCCGGTGATGCTCACCGAGACGGGGAACTACGACTGCACCACCGGCTACCTGGCCAAGGTGCTGGACAAGGCGGACGAGCTGGACATCTCCTGGGTCGCGTGGAGCTGGAGCGTGGCCACCGGCGCCCCGGACCAGGCGGTGGGGAACGAGCCCACCTGCAAGGCGTTCGACCTGCTGACCGACTGGTCGGGGACGCCGAGCTTCGCGGGGCGGGTCGTCAAGGACCGGCTGGCGCGCTACTGACCCGCGATTCCGCCGAAAGTCCCTGCGTCGCCGGGGCGGGCCTCCGTGCCCGCTCCGGCGACGCGCCACATCTGGCCCGACCATGCGCAAGCTGAGCGAAAAGACGGTTCTCCTCTTCTTCGAAGACCACGTGATGGACCGCTGGGTGCGCGGCGACCGGCACCTGGTGCGATTGGCGCGCCGGGCCTACCACAGCTTCACCCGCCGCCAAAAGGTCACCGGTTTCCAGGTCTGGTACCAGCTGCTGGTGCGTGCGCTGCGCGACGCGGGCTACGACGTGAGGACCAACGACTACCGCCTCGCCCGCCGGCACCCGGAGCACCCCGTGGGCGTCACGGGTTACCCGCACATCATGGACGGGTGGAGCCTCCCCAACCCGGCGGTGCTGGGCCCGGGCCTCTTCGACCATCCCAAGGTGGCGCCCGGGCTGATGGAGGATCCGCGCTATCGCTCGTACATCGTGACCTGCGACTGGATGAAGCGGATGTTCGAGCCGTACTACGGCGACCGCTGCGTGAGCTGGCACGCGGGGATCGACCTGGCGGAGTGGCCGGACACGCGCCCGCTGGAGAAGCCGGTGGACGTGCTGATCTACGACAAGATCCGCTGGGAGCGCGATCGCTACGAGCCCGGCCTGCTGGAGCCGGTGCGCCGCCACCTGGAGTCGCGCGGCCTCAAGGTGGAGTACGTGCGCTACAGGTTCTACGACCACGCCACCTATCGCGACCTGCTGCGCCGCTCGCGCTCCATGCTCTTCCTCTGCGAGCACGAGACGCAGGGGATGGCGTACCAGGAGGCGCTCGCGTCCAACGTCCCCGTTCTGGCGTGGGACAACGGCTTCTGGCTGGACCCGGAGCGCCACCGCTACGAGCCCGACCCGGTGCCCGCCAGCTCCGTGCCCTACTTCTCGGACGAGTGCGGCGAGCGCTTCCGCGACGCCGGCGAGTTCGAGGAGGTCTTCGATCGCTTCTGGTCGCGGCTGGACAGCTACGAGCCGCGCGCGTACGTCGCCCGCGAGCTGAGCTTCGCCGGGTCCGCCGAGCTCTACATGAAGTGCTACAGCGAGGCCGCACGCTGACCGCAACCAGCAATCTCACACAGAGACACAGAGACACAGAGGAGAGGACAAGAAGTTCTTTCTCTGTGCCTCTGTGTCTCTGTGTGAGCCCAGTTCCTTTCGTGGAGATGAAGCATGTCTGAGTTCCGCGCGAACACCGTGCTGCTGTTCTACAAGGATTACGAGACGGACCGGTTCATCCGTGGGGATCGCTACCTGAAGCGCCTGGTACGGCCGCTGTACGACCGGCTGCACCGGCGAAAGAAGGTTACGGGGTTCGCGGTCACGTACCAGCTCATGGTGCGCGCGCTGCGGGAGCAGGGCTACGACGTGCGCTCCAACGACTACCGGACCGCACGGAAGTATCCCAAGCACCCGGTGGGGCTCTTTGGATTCTCGCACATCCTGGACGGGTGGGACCTCCCCAATCCGCGCGTGCTGGGCGTGGGGATGTTCGACCATCCGCGCATCGCGCCCGACCTGATGAAGGACCCGCTCAACCGCGTCTACCTCACCCCCAGCGAGTGGGTGCGGCGCATGTTCGAGCCGTACTACGGAGAGCGCTGCGGGGTGTGGCACGCGGGGATCGACCTGGCGGAGTGGCCGGACACGCGAGCCAACGAGAAGACGGTCGACGTGCTGGTGTACGACAAGATCCACTGGGACCGCGAGCGGCTGGAGCCTGAGCTGCTGCACCCCATCCTCGCCCGCCTGGAGCGCGACGGCCTGCGCGCGGAGGTGCTGCGCTACGGCGGCCACGACCGCGCCGGCTACCGCGCCGCGCTTGGACGTGCGCGCTGCATGATCTTCCTGGGCGAGCACGAGACGATGGGCCTCGCGTACCAGGAAGCGCTCGCATCCAACCTCCCGATCCTGGCCTGGGACATCGGCTTCTGGCAGGACCCCCAGCGCGACGAGCACGGCCTCGGTCCCGTCCCCGCCACCTCCGTCCCCTACTTCTCCGACGAATGCGGCGACCGCTTCCGCGGCCCGGACGACTTCGACGAAACCTTCGACCGCTTCTGGCCCCGTCTTGCCAGCTACGAGCCCCGCCAGTTCATCGCCCGCGAGATGACGCTTGAAAAGTCGGCCCAGTTGTACATGAGCTACTACAGTCAGGCATTCTAAAAAACAGGGCCTCACGCAGAGACGCAGAGACGCAGGAGAGAACTGCGCGAGCTCTTCTGCGCCTCTGCGTGAGATTGCTGTTTTCAATGCCTGCCGCGGCGGTACTGCCGAAGGACGAGCTGGACGAAGCGTGGGTTGGTGACGGCGTAGCGCTTCCAGAGGCGGCGCGGCTCGGCGGCGAGGCGGTAAAACCACTCGAGGCCCGAGCGCTGCATCCAGACCGGCGCGCGCTTCACCATCCCGGCCACGAACTCGATGCTCACCCCGATCCCAACGAGCACCGGCACCCCCAGCCGCGCCCCCTCGTCGGCCATCCAGTACTCCTGCTTCGGCGCGCCCAGCCCTACGAACACGATCTGCGGAGCCGCCGCGCGGATCGCCTCGGCCGCTTTCGCCGATTCGGCGGGGTCGTTTTCGAAGCCGAAGGGCGGGCAGTACGTGCCGGCGATCTCCAGGCCCGGATAGCTCGCCCGCAGCCGCTCGCTCGCCGCCTCCGTCGCGCCGGGGCGGCCGCCGAAGAGGAAGATGCGCACGCCCGACTTCGCCGCCGCTTCGCAGAGGGCGGGGAAGAGGTCGCTCCCGCTGATCTTCTCCGGGACCGGCGTGCCCAGGAGCTGCGCGGCCCACACGATCGACATCCCGTCCGCCAGCGAGAGCCAGGCGTTCTCGTAGACGCGGCGGAAGCGCTCCGATTCCTGGAGCATCACCACGTGGTGCGCGTTGGGCGTGACGACGTACGCCGGAGGGCCGCCGCGGCGCGCGCGATCCACGATCCGATCCACCGCCTCCCGAAAGGTGCAGGCGTCCACCCGCACGCCCGCGATGTCGATGGTGGCCGTCACGCCCGCTCCGGCGCGAGGCCGATCTTGTCGAAGCCGGTCTGCTTCATCTGGAAGGTGCGCCACAGGCGGGAGAAGACGGGGCGCGGCGACACCAGGCACGCGGTCCAGTACGCGGTGAAAAGCAGCTTCTGGCGCACGCCGAACGTGCCGTCGATCCAGGTGGCGCGCGTGAGCTGCGAGTACGAGTGCACCTGCTCGGCGGCGCTCCCCTGGAACTTCGCCAGCGCGAAGACGTGGCGGACGAAGTACGAGTTGCGCCCCACCACCTCCTCCAGCCCGAAGTGCTTCGCCAGCACCGACTGCAGCTCCACCCAGCGGCCGACCCCCTCCGGCGACAGCATGGTGCGGATGTGCACGCCGCCCGGGTGCATCCTGTACTCCGCCAACGGCTCGGCCACCGCGCGCACCGGGGCCAGCAGCGCCGCGCCGAGCGTCAGGTAGAAGTCCGCCGCCGCACGGAAGTGCTTGATGGGCATCGGCACGAGCTGCCGGAAGACGTCGGCGCGGATGATGACGCCCGACGTCGCGGGCGCCGCCACGCGTGACGTCTTGCGGATCTGCTCGCGCAGGTCGCCCTCGGAGAGCTTGGCATGCTTGGGGCGCACGTCGCCCGTGCGGCGGCCCTGCGAGTCGATCACGAAGAGCGGGTGGATCACCATCCCCGCGTCCGGGCTCTCGGCGGCGACCTGCGCGATCGTGGCGAGCTTGTGCGGAAGCCAGAGGTCGTCCGAGTCCAGCAGCGCGATGTACCGCCCGGTGCAGAGGCCGAAGCCGTGCTCCACCGCCGCGGACTGGCCGCTGTTGGGGATCGTGTCCAGCACGGCGCGGTTGGGATGCGTCGCGCGGAAGCGCTCGATCCACCCGGACACGCGCGCCTCGGTGTCGTCCGTGGAGCCGTCGTTCACCACCACGATCTCGTAGTCGGCCGAAGTCTGCGCGGCGACCGTGTCCAGCGTCGCCAGCACGTACTCCGCCTGGTTGTAGCTGGCGATAAGGACCGAGAACGTGGGCCGCTCGTCCTGCACGCTCATCGGCGGGCGCCGGCGTGGGCGTACACCGGGGCGTGCGCGGGCTGCGGGGCCGGCTCGGCGACGGCGCGCGTCTCGGCGGCGGGGTGGCGCAGGATCCACGAGCACACCGTGGCGGCGTACAGCACCCAGAAGAGGTTGTGGCGCGCGCCCAGGCCACTCTCCGTCATGTTGTAGAGCAGGATGTAGCTCAGAAAGAGGATCGGCCACAGAGAGAGTGCTTCGTGCTGGGCGCGCAGCAGCTTCACTCCGCGCACCGCCGCCACCGCCAACCCCACCAGGAAGAGGCCGACGCCGATCAGGCCGACCTGCAGGGCGAGATCGAGGAAGCCGTTGTGTGCGTGCGGCGTCTCCCATTCCAGCATCTTCGCGACCTCACGGGCGGGGCTGTTGGGGCCCGGCACCCAGAAGGCGCTGTAGCCGTAGCCCAGCCCCGCGCGCCGCATGATCATGTCCCACACCACCTCCCACATCGGCGTGCGGCCGGTGAGGGTGGGGTCCTTGCCCATCGCCGTAAGCAGCCCCTCGGCCTTGGCCGCGAGCCAGAGGGCCATGCTGCCGCCCACCATCACGCACGCGATCAGAAACGGCACGGCCAGCGTGAAGTGCCAGCGCAGCGAGCGGAAGAGGACGGCCAGCAGCCCCATGCTCATCAGCACGACGAGCGCCGTCTTGGAGGTGGAGGCGAGCACCAGCGCCGCGCACAGCGCCGCGCCGCACGTCCCCACCCAGCGCCAGCGGCCGAGCGAGGGGCGCAGCACCATGAAGACGACCGTCCCCAGCACCATCACCTGGCCCAGCGTGTTCTTTTGCGGATACACGCCGCGCCAGGCGCCCGCGTGCATGTCCGAATGCACGCCGTACGTGGGGAGCGCGATGGAGAAGACCACGGACATCACCGCGGCGATCCCAAGGGCGGTGGCGAGCAGCTTCAGCAGGGTGCGCGTGTCGTAGCGCGCCGCCAGGTACACGCCGAACAGCGTCGTCAGCACCCACGCCGCCCCGCGCCGCTGCGTAACGTCCGGCGCCACGGACCACAGGGTGGAGGCGACGCCGAGGGCGACCAGCGCCATCGTCCACACGTTGCGCATGGCCGCGGCGAACACCTCGCGCCAGTGCACCAGGATCCAGGGAAAGAGCACGATGTAGACGGAGGTGTACACCGTCCGCAGCGTGGCATTCTCGGCCGTGGGGTCGGACTCCACGCCCGCCATCATGGGGGCCAGCGCGGTGGAGAAGAGGAAGAGCCCCGCCACCACGATCGCCGCCTCCGCGCGGTCGAGCACGGCGACGGCCGCGTCGTACAGCGCCGCCTGCCGCGGGTGGCGCGGGCGCGCGGGGGCGAACGACGGCTGCAGCCTAGTTGCCATGGGTCACCCGGTACTCGTCGTACCTCATCCCCACCAGCCCCGTGAGGTTTCCCGTGCCGAAGCACACGTACCAGAGCGACCTCACCACCATGTGGCGCCCCATCATCCACGAGAAGGGGAGCATCGCCATCCCCATCCCCACGCGCGCGACCCCCTTAGCCGCGCGCAGGGTGGTGGCGCGCACGCCGGGGTCCAGCTCGCGCTCGCAGAGGCTCCAGGTGTTGGCGCCGCGGTAGATGCGCATCAGCACCCAGCGGGCGTTGGCGCGGCTGGCGGGGATCCACTCGTGCGCCAGCGCCTCGTCCGCCCACACCATCGTGCACCCCGCGCGGTGCAGCCGCAGGAAGAGGTGCGTGTCCTCGCCGCCGGTGAGGGCGAAGCGCGGGTCGAAGGGTGCATCGAAACGTTCCAGCGCGGCCAGGCGGATCAGCACGTTCCCCGTCCCCGGGTCGCGGATGGGGGTGCCGGTGGGGCGGCGGGGATCGACGAAGAAGCCGCCCTTGCGCACCCACTCCGGCGGCTCGCTCTCGAAGTGCCTCGTCACGGGGCCGGCGACCACGTCCGCGTCGTTGGCGGCCTGGGCGTGGAGGAGCTCGTCCAGCCAGTTGGGCTCCGGCGCCTCGTCGTCGTCGATGAACGCGACGAAGTCCGCCTCCTCGCGCGCCACGGCGATGGCGCGGTTGCGCGCAAAGGAGATCCCGCGCTGCATCTCGCGCTCGTAGCGCAGCGGAAACGGGAGGCGCGGGCGCATCTCGCTGCAGACGGCGGCGGCGCTGTCGGGGGCGTTGTCCACCACCACCACCACGACCTCCGGCGGCGCGACGCGCGCGAAGGTGAGCCCGGCGATCGCCTCCAGGCACCGGCGGAGTCCCACCGGGCGCTGAAAGGTGGCCACGCAGATGGCCACCCGCGCCGGCACCGCCGAGACCTGCTCCACCGCTACACCCCCACGGTAGCGCGCGCTTCCATCCAGTCGAGCATCGCCTCCTGCAGGTCGAACTCGCCGCGCTGCACCTCCGGCACCTCGCCCGCTTCCACGTGGCGCAGGAGCTCGGGGAGCATGCGGTAGTAGCGCTCGCTGCGCACCGGCGGGTGCAGCGACCACATCCCCGGCTCCTCGCCCAGGAAGTCGACGCGGCGGATCGACCGCTCGCGCATCATGCGGCTGATCGTCTCCTCCAGGCACTCGTGGGTGGTGTGCCCCTTCACGATCGCCTTGGCCACCGACCGGAAGGGCCGCCGCATCCGGATGCGCTCGCGGCTGAAGTGCTTCGCAAGCGTGCGGCGGTCGATCAGGAAGATGCGGCTGCTGAGCGTGTCGAACCGGAAGGCGCGCCCCAGGTCGTGCTCCGGGTCCGACCGCTGGGAGCGCAGCAGCCCGTCCGCGGCTGGCGGCCCGGCGAGCGGGTTGCACGCCAGCACGTCCGGCCGGTCCCTGAGCACCTGGATGGCCTCCTGCGACCAGGTGGCGCTGCCGCCGCCCAGCATCATGTCCGCGTCCAGGTGAAAGACGTGGTCGTTTTTCGAGGCGTGCAGGGCGTAGAAGTAGGGGTAGATGGGCGTCCCCTTGAAGTCCTTGCGCGGCAGCTCTCGCCCGTCGAAGTACACCGACGCCACCTCCGCCATCATCTCCGGCGAGTAGTCGATGTAGATGAAGCGGGCATTGGGGTGCAGCCCGCAGAGCGGCTCCAGCACCTTTTCCAGCGCCCTCTCCGCCTCGGGATTCCGCACGTGCCCCCGGCCGCCGCGGTGCGTGTCGATGGTGAACAGCACCTCGTCCACCTGCCCGCCGAGCTGGCGAAGCTGGTGCGCGATCGTCTCGCCCGCGTACCGCGTGTCGGACGGCGCCACGCTCACCTGCAGCGTCACCCCCGCATCGTTGCTCATCGAAATACCCGGTTCACAAGGTTCGGCGACGGAAAGCCACGGAAAACCTCTTCCGTTCTTCCCTCAGTGTCTCTGTGTCTCTGTGTGAGCCCTGCAGTTGCCGTTCTCCGCGCCCTCCGCGCCTCCGCGTGAGACCAGCAGTTCCTCAGCGCGCCTCGGCCGGCGCCGCGAACACCGCCCCCGCCCGCGCCGCCCCCCGCTCTGCCCGGTACAGCCACAGAACGACGCACCACACCAGCAGCGCCAGCAGCCCGTCGGACACCAGGCTCGCCCACGCCGCGCCGCGCCAGGAGTAGAGCGGAATCAGCCACAGGTTGAGCCCCACGTTCACCACCGCCACGATGACGTACAGGGCGCTGCGCACCGCCTGCTTCCCCGCGCCGGTCAGCGTGTCCGCGCCCAGGAACTGCACCGCGCGCAGCACGGGGAGCAGCGCCAGCCAGCGAAGGGCGCCCACGGTGTCCGCGTACCCCTCGCCCAGCAGGTACGGGATCAGCGGCGCGCAGAGCCACAGCCCCACCCCCACCAGCGCCCCGTAGCCGCTGGCGATCGGCAGCAGCTTCTTCGCGAAGCGGACCGTGCCGCTCACCCCCGCCGTACCGCTGCGAAAGAACTGCGTGTACGAGGCGATCAGCAGCGAGAGCAGCGGCGCCACCGCGACATCCAGGATGCGGTACGCCGCGCCGTACGCGCCCGCCGCCTGCAGCGTGGCGAGCCGCGCCAGCATCGTCTTGTCGATCTCGCTGTAGATGCCGCCCGCCGACTGTCCCACCGAGAAGTAGAAGCCTTCCCGTATCCGCGGCATCCCGGCCCCCGCGAAGTCGGGCGCGCCCAGCTCGCGGAACACCAGCACCAGCGCGAGCACCGCCGCGAACGCCGAGCTGGCCAGGAAGCCCACGCCCCACGCCACCGGGGTAGGGGAGGGCACCACCGCCAGCATCACCAGCGCGGCGGCAAGGCGCGCCACCACCATCCACACTGAAATGGCGGCCGTGCGCTTGAGACGCCCGAACGCCCAGAAGGCCTGGCTCGCGATGTCGGTGAGCCGCGCGAACACCAGCTCGCTGACCGCGACGGTCACCACCAGCCAGATAGAGATGGAGGTGGGGAGCATCCACCGCGAGAGCCCCAGCACCGCCGCGCAGAGGAGGAGCCCGGACAAGGTGGTGACGACGAGCGCGTTCCCCCACCGCTTCGCGAACTGCCCCGGATCGCGGGCCACGTCCTGGATCAGGAGCTGCCCCGTCCCCCAGCTGGCAAAGGGCACCAGCACGCCGGCCAGCGCCACCACGCCCACGAACGCGCCGTACCCGTCCGGCGCAAGCGCCCGCGCGATCAGGACGAAATACGCCGTCTGGACGAGCGAGCGGCACCCGTAGCCCAGGAGCATGGACCAGGTGCCGCGCGCCAGCGAGCTCCCCTTCAGCCGGTCGCGCAGCGCCGTGCCGCGCTCACGAAGCGAGCCGCGGCCGGGCTCGGGTGCCGGGCCGCTCATGCCGGAAACACTTCTGTCATCGGAGTGCGGTGGGGGCTAGCTCGCCCCCACCCCGCGCAGCACGGTGGGAATCGTCTTGGCCAGGATCTTCATGTCCAGCGCGAGCGACCACTCGTCGATGTACTTCAGGTCCAGCGTCACCCAGTCGTCGAAGCCCAGGTTGCTGCGCCCGCTCACCTGCCACAGCCCGGTCATCCCCGGAGGGGCGCTGAACCGGCGCATGAACCACGCCTGGTCGAAGAGCTGCACGTCGCGCACGGCCATGGGGCGCGGGCCCACCAGCGACATGTCGCCGCGCAGCACGTTGACGAGCTGCGGAAGCTCGTCCAGCGAGGTCTTGCGGAGGAAGCGGCCCACCGCCGTGACCCGCGGGTCGTTGCGGATCTTGAACGCCGGCCCGATCGCCTCGTTCTGCGACTCCAGCAGCTTCTGCAGGACCTCCGCGTTGGGCACCATCGTGCGGAACTTCCACATCTTGAAGCGGCGCTTGTTGCGGCCGTAGCGCTCCTGGGCGAAGAAGATCGGCCCCGGGCTGTCCATCTTGATGGCGATGGCGATGGCCAGCATCAGTGGCGCCAGCAGCACCAGCCCGATGGCGGCGCACACGAAGTCGGCCGCGCGCTTCATCTGCTGGCGGTAGTCGTCGTGGAACACCTTCATCGCCACCACCGAGAGCCGGTCGCCGTGCTCCAGGCGGGGGCGTGCCACCGCCACCTGGAAGACGTCGGCCAGGTACTTGGACTCGGTCCCGGTGCGCTCGCACACGCCGATGGCGTGCTGGATCTGCTCGTAGCACGACTTGATGGGGAGGGCGATCAGCACCTCGTCCACCACCTGGTGCATCAGGATCTCTTCCAGCTCCTCCAGCGAGCCCAGCTTGGGCGCGTCGAGGCTCTCGGACAGGTGGTGGTCGTTGGAGTCCACGAAGCCGAGCAGCTCCACCCCGTCGCCGCTGGCGCGGATCTCCTGCGCCACCCGCAGGGCGCGCGGGCCGCTCCCCAGCACGATCACGCGGCGCACGGTGCGGGTGCGGGTGGTGCCCACCAGCGTCCAGAAGGGCGCGCGGATCGCCAGCGTGGCGCCCACCGAGCCCGCCCAGAAGAAGAGCGCCGTCTGCACGCGCATCGCCGGGCTGAGCGCCATAAGCGGGAAGGCGAAGGCCAGCGCCGCGCCCACCGTGCACGCGGCCAGCACGCGCAGGATGTCTTCGCGGCGGCGGAAGGGCCCCGGCTCGTACAGGCCGGCCAGCGACAGGATGCGCGGCCAGAGGAGGGCGAAGCCGCCCACCATGACCGCGCTCTTGACGCTCACCTGCTGCGCGAGGAAGGCGTCGACCCCCGTCGGCAGCTGCTGGAGGTTGGCGAAGGCCCACACCGCGAACAGCACCGCGAGCGCCGCGAACGTGTCGAGCGTCCCCCCCAGCTCCGGGGTGAACGCGTTCCGCTCGGGCGGGTTCGCCGCGGCGATGCCGGCCGCGGGGGCCGTGGGCTCGGCGGCCCGGGGCGTCGGAAAGAGCCCGACGCCGGGGAACGCTCGAAGAAAGGGGCTTTTCAGTACTGGAGTGCTCATCACGCTCACCTTCGGCGGCTGGGCCGTCTCGGCAGGCTGCTGCACCTGCGAGACCCCTGGCTCTGCGGCCCCGCCTCGCGGCGGGTGTGCTCTTCTCGGGTGCGGACCGAAGCGCCGGACGACGCTCAGGCTGTTACCACCGGGTTCCTCTCCGGCGTCCGTCCTTGCTGTGGGACTAAGCGAATTCCGTACCATCTGCAGCGGGTGTTTCCCCTGTAAAATTATATGCCGATCCGCTTTGGCGCGTTCACGTTACGTGCGTTGCGCGGATCGTTACGCCTGCGATGCCGTGTAGTAGCTCTGGGCGTACGACTGCCACTTGTAGGCTGCGTCGTACTCACGGTCGCGGTCGGGGTCGATGTCGTTGAGCAGCGTCCCCAGCACCGGCAGGCGGGCCCGGCGGCACTGCTCCGCGCACTCCACCAGGGCGTCGAAGGGGGTCACCCCTGCCCGCGCCACCAGCATCACCGCGTCCGCGTAGCCGCCCAGGACGGCCGTGTCCGCGAAGACGTTGATGGGGGGCGTGTCCAGGATCACCAGGTAGTACTTCTGCCGCAGCCACTCCATGAGCGCCTGCGCGCGGGCCGAGCCGAGCAGCCGTGTGCAGTCCGCGGGAAGGACCCCGGTTGGAATGTAATGCAAAGCGTTGCCATTCCCAACGTCCACGGTTCGCAGCACCTGCTGGAAAGACGCGTTGCCGGCCAAAAGGTCACTCAATCCGCGCTTCCGCGGCCCGATCCGCGTGCTGAGCGTGCCGCGGCGCAGGTCTGCGTCTATCAGCAGCACCTTGAGCCCGCGCCGGGCCAGCGTAACCGCCAGCCCCGCCGCGCTCGTGCTCTTGCCGTCGCCGGGCAGGGGGCTGCTCACCACCAGCGTCTTGACCTCCGCGTCCGGCTCGGCGAACTGCAGGTTGCGGTGCAGCCACTCGTAGGCGTCGGCCGCGGGCGAGGGCCCGGCGGCGGTGCCCGGCAGCAGCGGGAGCGCGCCCGCGGGGACGAGGGCCGTGCCTCCGCCTCCGGGAGTCAGCATCCGCCTGGCCGAGCTCAGGGCGCCGGGGCGCTTCTCCGATTCCTTGAGCTCCGCGATGCGCGGCACCCAGCCGAGCACGGGGTAGCCGGTGGCGGCCTGCACGTCGTCGCGGCTGTGCACGGTGCCGTCGCGGTACTCGCGCACCATCCCCGCGCCCACCCCCAGCAGCAGACCGGCGATCCCGGTGAGCCCCAGCAGGAGCCCCTTCTGCGAGCCGACCGGCTTCATGGGGAGGTCGGCCGCCTCCACCACCCGCACGCCCGGGTCCTGCACCGCCTGCGTGATCTCCGCCTCCTTGAGGCGCGTCTGCAGCAGCCCGTACGTCTCCTCCAGCACCCGCGTCTGCCGCGAGAGCCGCGCGAACTCCAGCTGCTTCCCCGGGATCTGGTCCATCCGCCGGGAGAAGGTGCCGAGGGTGTTGTCGATGGACGACACCTGGTTGGCGAGCCCCCGCTGGTACGTCGTCACCAGCGAGGTGAGCTGCGACTCGAGGGCCTGGGCGCGCTGCGTGAGCGCCACCACGTCCGGGTCGTGCTCTTTGCGCCGCGTAAGCAGCTCCGCGCGCTGGCTCTCCACCGCCGTCAGCGAGCGCAGCATCTCCGACGCGGCCTCGTTGCGCAGCAGGGAAGGGTGGCCCACCAGCTCGCGGTAGGGCGAAGGCTGGCCGGGGGTGCGCGCCCGGGTGCGCGCCTGGTTGATGAGGTTGCCCAGCGAGGCCCGCTCCGCCTCCAGCACGCCGCGCTCGGCCTGCATCTGCGCCTGCCGCGCCACCTGCGTGCTCGCCTCCACCGGCAGGTCCACCACCTGGTTCGCCTCGCGGAACGCCTGGAGCTTGTTCTCCGCCTCGGTGAGCTGCCCCTTGATGGTGCCCAGCTGGCCGCGCAGGAAGTTGGCGGTGGTGCGCGCGTCGGTGCTGTGCACCTCGCGCCGCATGGCGATGAAGTGGGCGGTCAGCACGTTGGGCACGTCGCGCACCAGCTCCGGGTCGCCCCCCTTGTAGCGGATGTCCACCACGCTGGCGTTGCGGTCCTGCTGCGACACGTCGGTCGCGTCGATCAGCGACGCGGCGGCGCCCTGACGCGAGTCGATGGCGATCTCGAACTCGGCGGTGCGCGAAGCGGTCCGCGCCAGCACCAGCCGGCCCTCGGGGATCCTCACCTCGGCGCCCGGCGCAAAGGTGCCGATGCTGGCGCCGCTCTCCGCGTCGGTGACGTCGAAGGTCAGGTCGTCCCGCCGTTCGAAGCGGTATCGGGCGGGCTGCACGTCCGGCGCCACCGACATGCCGGCGAGGAGCGACGAGCGCCGCGCCCCGCCGGGCTTCGCCACCGTCACCTGAAGCCGCAGCGAGTCCACCACCGCCTCGGCCAGCGTGCGGCTCTGCAGCACGCGGATGTCGGTGGCGATGTTGTCGTCTTCCACCACCGCGACCGCGGGCGCCGCCGTCTGCAGGCCGGGGCGCGGCGGGCGCACCTCCAGCGAGGCCTGCGCCTGGTACGACGGCTCGATGCGCCGCACCAGCATGAAGCCGGTTCCCAGCCCCGCGAGCAGGCAGGCGAGGATCAGCCAGCGGTGCCGGCGCAGCGCGCCCCACACGGTGCGGGGCACGACGCCGGGGGCCGCCGCGTGGGCGACCGGCGTCGTGGAGCCCGGAAGGGCGAGTCGTTCGTTCATGGATACCTCAGCGGAGTAGCGCGATCAGCAGGCTCACCGTGCCGGTGATGGCGGCGGTCACGATCCCGGTGTTGCGGGTGAGCCAGCCCCGCTCCGGCACGAAAAGCTGGTCGCCGGAGCGGATGGAGGTTGCGGCCAGGCGCGTCTCGGCGGAGAGCGCCACCGGAATGCGCCGCCCGCCGCGGATCAGGTCGATCCGCTTGGGGTTCCCTTCCGAGGTGGTGCCGCCGGCCAGCGCCAGGGCGTCCGAAACGGTCATGGTGGGCTCCACCGAGTAGATCCCCGGGTTGCGCACCGCGCCCAGCACCTGGATGCGGCGGAGGAGCACCACCTCGATGGAACGATGCTGGAGGAAGTCCCCGTACGCCGCCACCAGCCGGGCGGTGAGCGCCGCGGGCTCCTGCCCGCCGACCTGCGTGGGTCCCAGGCGGGGCAGCACCGCCACACCTTCGTCGTCCACGCGGAACTCGCCGGAAAGGTCCGGCTCGCGCCAGATCTTCAGCCGGATCAGGTCGCCCGGGCGCAGCGGATCGAGCGAGACCTGCTGCGCCCACACCCCGCCGGGGAGCGCGCAAACGAGGGCGAGCACGACTGCGGCCAGCCGGGCTGCGCGGGCGATCGCTGCGGTCATTGGACTTTGTATTTGGATTGGTATCGACACCGGCAGATGCCAGGCGGCATCTGGAGCGGACGCCATTCGGTTGCCTTGCTGAACGCCGTTTCCTGCAATCTGCGGACCAGGGAAGTAGCAGCTTGGGTGTAACAAAATGGCTGCGACCGGCGGGCGATTGGCCCACGATGTGCGCTCCGGCCGATGGGGCCGCCGCCGCAGACCTTGCAGGACCCGCGCTCCGGCCCGATTGTGTGGGGACCGGTGCCTCCGCGCGTCCGGCGCCTCTGCATCCAACTCCTCGAAGCCAACATGGCCGACACCTCCCGTAGCCAGCTCCGCAAGCTCAAAGAAGAATACGCGCGCAACCCCGGAAGCCGCGTCTTCGTCCACCTGGCCGAGGCGCACCGCAAGGCGGGCGAGCTCAAGCAGGCGCAGCAGGTGCTCACCGAGGGGCTGCGGCGGCACGGCGACTACCCCAGCGGCCTGGTGGTGCTGGCCCGCGTCCTGGCCGACCAGGGCGAGGATGAGCGCGCGGCCGCCGTGTGGCGCGACGTGGTGCGGCTGGACCCCGAGAACATCGTCGCGCTGCGTGCTCTGGGCGACATTGCGGAGGCCGCGGGGCGCCGCGTGGAGGCGATGCAGCTCTACCGCCGCGTGGTGCGCCTGGAGAACGGCGACCCGGAGGACGGCGAGTCCGAGATCGTGGCGCCGGACTTCGACGAGGAGGATGCCGAGCCCACCGCCGCCGCGGAGCCCGCGCCCGCCCCGGCCGAGCCGGTCCCGGCGTGGCGCCTGCGCCGCGTCGATCCGCCCGCGCCTCCCGCCGCCGAGACCCCGCGCGAGCCCGATCCAGTCCCCGCGTGGCGCATGCCCCCGGCCGAGCCGCCCGCGCCCACTCCGGAGCCCGAGCCCACGCCCGCGTGGCGCATGCGCCAGCCCGATCCCATCGCGCCCACTCCGCCGGCGGAGCCCGTGCGCGAACCGGAGCCGGAGCCAGCACCCTCGCAGCCGAAGAGCCGTTTCTCGTGGCTCGTGCGCACCGTCACCGGGGGACGCGTGGACGAGCCGCCGCCCGCGCCTCCCGCACCCCCGCGCGTCCGCGAGGAGACCGTCTTCGAAGCGCCCCCCGCCACGCCGGACCCAGTACCCGCGGAGGAGGCGTATGTGCCACCGCGGGAAGAGCTTCCGGAAACGATTGCCCGGTACGCGCCGCCGGAGCCCATCCCCGCCGCCGAGCCCATCCAGGTCGCGGATCCGTCGGAGCTGGATGCCGACCTCGCGCCGCTCGCCGCCGAGCCGGAGCCGGCCGCCGAGGAGCAGGAAGCCGAGCCGTTCGAAGGCGTCCTCGATGGAATCGACGCCGCCGCGCTCGCGCCATCCGCCTACGTGGCGGAGCGCTGGGCCGCCTCCACGGACAATCCGGAAGTGGAGGAAGCGCCTGTTGCCGAGGACGCGCCCATCGCCTACCACGCCGCCCCCGACGCTTCCTTCCCGGAGGACGAGGAAGTGGACGAAGTGGTGCCCGGCGACATCGTGGCGATGGAGGTGGACGAGGATGCGCCGGACGAGGAAGAGGAGGACGAGGCCGAAGCCCCCGTCGCCTCCATCTTCGACGGCGCGGACGAGGACATCACCCGTTTCGTGCAGGCCCAGGCGCAGAACGATCCCATGCCCGCCGAGCCGGTGGGCGAGCCGGAGGCGGAGGCATTCGACGAGGAGCCGGAGGCGGGACCGGTCCGCTTCGACGAGCTCGCGAAGCTCGCGTACACGGCCAGGCCGGCGCCCCCGCCCGCCGACCCGCTCGCCCAGATCCGCGCGGAGATGTACGGCGCGCCGCAGGAAGCGGCCGAAGCGGAGATTGGCGCCGGCGCCGCGGGGCTGGCGGAGGTGCTGGTGCGCATCCTGGAGCAGCAGGGCGGGGTGATGCACGCCGCGAGCAGCCTGCGCCGCCTGCTGGCGGTGGCGCTGGCGCGGGAGCTCGGCCTTCCGCCCGCGCAGCAGGACGCGCTCGCGCTGGCGGCGCTCCTCAGCGCCCTAGGCGAGTTGCGCGGCGGCGGCGAGGCGGATGCCGGGCGGCAGCTGGCGGTCACGCTGCAGCTCCTCTCCGGCGTCACGCTCCCCGAGACCGCGCGGCAGGCGCTGGCGCACCAGTGCGAGCGCTGGGACGGCGGCGGCTTCCCGGCGGGGCTGCGGGAGGAGCGGATCCCCTTCCCGGCGCGCATCCTCTCCGTCGCGCGTGCGGCCGCGACGCTGCTCTCCGAGCGCCGCCCCGGTGCCGGCCAGGTCGTGGACGACCTCCAGCGCCAGGCCGGAACCGCCTTCGACCCGCTGGTGGTGAGCGTGCTGCGCCGCGTATTCGCGCAGCGCGAGCGCCACGGCATCGGCTACGGCTGGGGCGGGCGCGTGGCCGTCGTGCACCCCCACGAGCTACGCGCGCTTGAGCTCGCCGCGCGGCTGCACGGCGAGGGCTACGCCGCCGAGACCGCCGGCAGCGCCGCGGGCCTTCGCGAGCTGCTGCGGACCGGCTCACCCCAGGCGCTGGTGCTGGGCGCCGACCTGCCGGACGCGGATGCGGCCGCGCTGGTTCGGGAGATGCGCGCGGTAGGCGGCTCGCTCCCCGTGCTCGTGGTTGATGCCACGGACGCACGCCGCCGCGTGGAGCTCCTTGGCGCCGGCGCGGACGTCTGCTTCCCGGCCGACGCCGAGTTCCCCGAGGTGCGCGCCACCCTCGACGCGCTTCTCCGCCGCCGCGAATCGACGGTCTGATCAACAAACTGCAGGGCTCACACAGAGACACAGAGGCACAGAGAGGGCTTCCGTCCTTTCCTCTGTGCCTCTGTGTCTCTGTGTGAGATCGTTTTTCCGTGCTGTTGCAAAATTCAGCTTCCACCGCAAAACACGGCACCCCCGGCCGCACCCACCCGGGGCACAACAACTGTAAGTGATTGAGGAAAGGCAACTTGGCATTCTGCACGGCGCCGGAACGAGCCGTGCGAATGGAGAGGGCGGGCGGTAGAACGCCCGGTTCCTCGCCCGGACGCTCCGGGCTCCCACCGAGAACGGCAAACCCGCCGAAAGACGGGGACGCAAAGCTACGAGGCTACCGCGGGCCACACGCCCGCCACGCCAGTCGGGCCGCCGAAGAGGGTCAAGTGCCATGCGATCCACGCGCACCGTACGCCGCGGTCCAGCCGCGCTGTTCCTCCCCCTCGTGATCGTCGCGATCTCCGCCTGCACCGGCGACTCCCCCACCGGCTCCACGCCGACCGAGACGGAGCCGGCGACGTCCCCGATGATCGCCGACCCGGCCAACCGCCCGTTCTTCGGCGGCGCGTACCTGGGCGACGCGCTCAGCACGCCGGAGCACATCGCCGGCGCCATCCGCGACTTCGGGAAGCTCACCGGGAAGCAGCCGGCGCTGGTGAAGACGTTCCACGACCTGTCGTGTGACTTCTCCGCCACGGGCTGGTGCGGCAAGCTGGTGCGCGAGGTCGTCTCCACCGGCGCCACGAGCTACCTTGCGCTCGACGTGCGCTGGGCCGGCGGACCGCGCACCGGGGTGCTGGAGCCCATCATCGCCGGGAAGGCGGACGCGGAGCTGGCGCGCATGGCCCGCCAGATCGCCTCGCTGGGCAGCGTGGTGCTGGTGGAGCCGGCGTGGGAGATGAACGGCAACTGGGACTACGCCTGGCAGGGCGCCGCCAACGGGGCCGACCACAACGCCCCGGCGCGCTACGCGCAGGCCTGGCGCCGCATCGTGGACATCTTCCGCCGCGAGGGCGCCACCAACGTGCGCTGGGTCTTCAACCCCAACGTCGGCAACCCGCTCACCAACCGCGCCACGGGCGAGTCGCACTGGAACTGGTACGGCAACTACTACCCGGGCGGCGACTACGTGGACTACGTGGGCGCGCACGGCTTCAACGCCCCCAAGTTGTGGGGCGGCGACTGGCTGGCCCCCGCCGCCATGTTCGACGGCGCCTCGGCCGACCACATGCTCTCCGACCTGGCCAAGCGCTACCCGGGGAAGCCGATCCTGATCGGCGAGTTCGCGTCGGACGAAGGGAGCGGCGACGCGAAGGCCCGCTGGATCCGCGAGGCCTACGCCACCCTCCGCTCGCACCCGAACGTGGTGGGCGCCGTCTGGTTCAACATGGACAAGGAGACGGACTGGCGCGTGAACTCCAGCGCCGCCTCGCTCTCTGCCTTCCGCGACGCGATGCGCGACAACGGGGTCGCGATGGCCTACAACGAGGCACCCGCCGCCTCCCGCAACGCGAACATGCTCGCCTCGCGCTGAGCGGACCGCACGCGAAAGCGCCCCGCCGAGAGATGCTCTCGGCGGGGCGCTTCTTTTCTACACCATCACGCAGCTTGTGCAAAGGTCGGAACGGAAGTCTCACGCAGAGGCGCAGAGACGCAGGAGAGAAAATAACAGATGCGCACCGAGCCATAGAGAAAACTGAAAGAACGGTGTGGCTCTCTGAAACCTCGCCGGCTCCTCGGATCCAGTGTCGATGCCGTCCTCTCGCCGTTCTCTTCTCCTGCGTCTCTGCGCCTCCGCGTGAGGCAAGTCGGTCAGAACGTGGACCGGCTTCCTGTAATCGGTATGATTTCGTCCGTCAGCGAGGCACGAGGAGGAAGTTGGCCGAGCCCGGAACCCAGAACACCGACCCGTTGGTGAGCGCGTAGCCGAAGCGGTACTGCGCGGTTACCTGCCACGAGGTGTCCGTGGCGACGGTGGCGAACACGCGGATGGCGAGGAGGCGGTTGTCGTTCTCGGAGCGCGGCTCCTCCACCCCCATCCGCATCGGCGACACCAGCAGGCTCCAGTCGTTCACGGTGCCGGATGGGACGTTCACGAACTCTCCGTGCGCCAGCGTCCCCGACACCGACTTAGGCGCGGGGCGCCGGCCGACGGTCGCGCATCCCGTCGTGGAAAGGATGCAGGCCAGCACCGCGATTCGCCTTATGCTCATGGTCTCCGTTGGATTCCAGGGTGGAACGGCGGGCCTCACGCGGAGACGCGGAGACGCAGAGAGGGGGCGCAGAGATCTGGCCCTCCCCCCACCATTTAATTCATCCGTACGATTTGCGAAAGCTTTGTGTTCGTGGGGTGCCCGTCTCGCGCGGCTCTCGCCGGCTCTAGCGGGCGGTCCGCGGTGCCGGCGCGGCGAGCGGGCGGCCGGTCATGCGGTAGAGCGCCGCCTCGAGGATGACGGCCGCCGTGTTCACGTTCTCGCCGCCGGTGGAGCGTCCGTCCGCCTCGTAGACGCCGGAGCTCCACCCGGTCGTGCGCCGCGCATCGGCCACCGTGCGCAGGGCGATGCGCGTGTAGTCGTTGGGAAGGAGCGCGTGCCATCCCCAGGCGGCTTTGGCGCTCACCCAGCGCGGCGTGCGCGAGGCGTTGTTGGAGCCCTGCGCGCTCACCACGAACGTCTTCCCCTGCAGATTCACGTTGTAGTAGTAGAAGTAGTACGGCGGCCGGGGGATGGCGTCCTCGCTCACCATGGTGACCTGCTTCGTCCGCCTGAAACGCTCGCGCTGCACCTCCAGCATCCGCATCGACAGGTCGCGCAGCGGCGGCGACCATCCCACCTCCAGGCCGTGCAGCACGAACGGCTCGCTGGTCAGGTGATCCTGGCCGCGCCGGTCCGCAACCAGCGGCACGCCCAGCACCGTGATGGGGATGGCGTTCAGGGCGGGGTTCAGCGCCTGCTCCGCCCGGTGCCCCCACGCCGCGTAACCCGCCGCCGCGTACTGCTCGTACGGGATGCGCCCCTCCACGTACTTCAGCTCGCGGCCGTTCGGGGTGAGGGTCGAGCCCCACAGGTAGCCGTCCTTCACCAGCTCGGTCATGTCCAGCCGCGCCACGATGGAGTCGATCCTGGGCGCGTACTTCGGCTGGTTGGTGCGGATGACGTGCAGCCAGATCAGCATCCGCCCGATGTCCGTGGCGGACCACCCCGTTCCGCGCCCCGCCGCCCTCCAGTCCCGGTCGTCGCGCCCGGCGATGACGCCGGTGCGCGTCGAGTAGTTCTTGCTGAACGCGATCCCGTCGTACAGCCGCAGCCGTCCCAGCGTGTTGAGGGCCAGGCGCATGCGGCGGTCGTACTCGTCGTCTTCCAGCAGCCCCAGCCGGTTGCCGCAGTACAGCGCCGCCAGGCCGCTCGCGATGTCCCAGATCGTTGCGTACGGGTACGCGGCGACCGAGTTTACCAAGCCCGTGGTAGGCTGGTACTCGCGCTCCACGTAGACCCAGGCGCTCTGGGCGGCCAGCATGAACGCCGCCCGCTCGCCGGGAAGCGTGTCCAGCTCGAAGCGGGGCAGGGGGCGCGACTGGGCCGCACGCGCAGCCTGGGCCACACGCGCAACCTGGGCCGCACGCGCGGACTGGGGCGCGGGATGTGCGTCGCCCGATCTTCCGGAGCTCCCGTCTGGAGAGGTCAACACGAGCCAGCCCCCAATACCGAGCATGAGGGCCGTGGCGTACACCGTGGGATTCTGCACGAATCGGGATTTCATCTTTGGGGCCGGATGGACACGGTCCGATGCCCGCGCGGGAAGGCCCGTGCGAGCACGGCCGCCGGCCCGCAACGGGAGCGTCGCCGCGGCGCTCCTGGCGGGCGTGTGCGCGCTGGCGACGGGCAAGGTGGCTGAAGCGCAGGCCACGTGCCAGGGGTCGCTCGCAACATCGTCCCCGTCCGCGCCCGCCCTGGTGAAGTACATCCCCACCGCGACGCGCTCCGGCGTGGTCTTTCACGCCTGGCTGGACACGAACCGCACCCCCTCCGCCGGCCACCTCGTCGTCGAGAACACCAACCCGTACCCCGTGGCGGTCCGCTTCGACGCGGAGCTGTGGGGCGCCGCCGGCACCGTGGCCGGCGGCTCGCGCTGCGTCTGGCTCCGGCCGCGGGAGTACGCCGTCGCGGTCCACCAGTACCCGGCCGGAACGCTCTCGGCGGTGAGGATCGGCGGCGCGGAGGTAGGCCGGATCGAGCCGCCGCCCGTTCTGGCGTCGGGCCTGGTACCCCCGCGCGCTCCCCGCCCGCGCACGCGCGCCGCCGAGCTTACACCTTCTCGCCGGGACTCGTCCGTTCCATCCCGCCCGGAGACATCGTCTTCCGCGCCACCGGAGACCTCGCCGAGCACGCCGGCACGCCAGCGGGACGCATCTGCATCGACGCGCCGCGCGACATCGGGCCCGAGAGCAGAACGCGTGCGCGACATCGCCGCGTCGACCCCTCGCCGCGAGCGCATTGCCTCGACGCAGGTGGCTCGCCGCGACACCGCTGCGCGATCCACAGCACCTCGCAGGGAGCCGCGTGCGACGACTGCTCGCCGGGAGACGGTTGCGCGCGCCCCAGGAGCCCGCCGCGACACGGCAACGCGATCCACAGCATCTCGTCGGCAGGCGCCCCCGCCGACTGCTCGCCGGGAGACATCAGCGGAAGCCCCGGCAATTCGCCGAAATACCGTTGCGCGAGCCACGCCCCCTCGCCGCGAAACGCGTCCGCCGACCTGGACAACTCTCGGCGACACACCGATAGCCTCCGCATCTCGCGCAGTGCCGCCGACCCGTGCAACTCGCCGGGACACGGCGGCCCGCGCCCCGGCACCTCGCCTGGCGGCGGTCGCGCCCGCGGCAACGTCGCGCCGGGAGACGGCTGCGCCAGATACGTCGTCGCGTGCGGCCAGCGCGCCGGATCCGCTGGCGCGCACGCCCGATGACGCCGCGGATTCGGCTGGCGCAGTTGCGGCGACGACGCGCGTGGCGGATGAGCCGGCGGACTCGATGCTGGGCGGCGCCGCGGTGATCGCTCCCAGGCCGGCGCCGTCGCGTTCGCCCGAGGGTGAGACGGCGGAGTCCTACCCGGTGTCGGGCGTCGTATCGGGCACGGCGGGAGGGGCGGATACGGCCCGTTCCGTCAAGCTGAGGGAAGACGCGCCGACGCTGGCGAAGACCGGAAAGACGGTGTTCTCGGTGGCGTTCGCGGCGCTCATGGTGCCGGCGGGGATCGTGCTGCTGATGGCCATCGGCGGGGTCGTGTGGCTCCTTGCCGCGAGCGCCCTCCGGCGCGCGTGGCCGGGAAGGCGCCGCGACTAGCACGTTCTGTTACGATGAAACGTAACATTACACTTGCGCGAGCCCTGGAAACAGGCTTTTTTGGGGGCAAGCTTTTTGCTTTGGAGTCGCAGGCCAGCCTCACGCCGCCGCAGGGCCGGCGAAGAGGTTCCGCGACGCTTTGCCCGCCGCTGGCCACCCGGCCGACCGTTGTCCAAGGCACACCCTCCTGACACGTATTGCGAGGAACACCATGCCCAAGCCCGCTCAGCGCGCCGTCTCGGCCCCCGAAATGGCCGACGATGAAGCCGTTTCCGTGAGCACCCCGCCCGCGAGCACGTCCGCGCCGGACGCGGCCCCCGCGCAGGACGCCGGGAGCCCGTCGACCGCCGCGCTGGCCGAAGTGCTCGTGCGGCTGCTGGAGCGCGACGGGCCGGTGATGCGCGCCGAGAGCAGCCTGCGCCGCCTCCTGGTGCAGGCGCTGGGACGCGAGCTGGGGCTGGGCGCTCCGCAGCAGGAGGCGCTCGGGCTGGCGGCGCTGCTGGGCGACCTGGGCGGCTCCAGTGGCGAGCCGGGGCGCAACCTCGCGGTCACGCTTCAGCTCCTGTCCGGCGTGGCGCTTCCCGAGGCCGCCCGCGAGGCGCTGG
>DASWNZ010000127.1:0-13233 GCA_036398975.1 Longimicrobium sp. | reverse complement strand
CCAGATAATCTCACGCATAGGGCTGGTCTCCTGTCCGAATGCGGCCTCGGCCGCATGTGGCTCTGATGCTCCTGCGTTCGCACGGGGATCATTAATCCACGCTGAACCAGGGGGCCAGCCCTTCCATTTATTCTACCGGGTACCGGTGTGCGTCGGCAGGGCACGGGGCGGCGCGGGGCACGGGCGCGATGAATCGCGCCCCTACGGGATCTGCGACCCGCGGGGGTAGTTCTCCCCCTCACCCGCCCTGCGCCCCCGCAGGCGGGGGAGGGGGTCGGGGGGAGGGGGCCCTACTCCGCCGCGTTCCCCACGATCAGCACCTCGCCCGTCGGCTTGGGGAGGCCGCCGGCGGGCTCCTCGGTGACGGCGATGGCGCGGATCTGTTCGTTGGGGAGGTCGTAGGCGCCCTCCACGCTGCCGGCGCCGTCGCGGCCGGGGCGGAAGGTGGGGGCGGCGACGGGGCCGGCGGGGGTGATCAGCCAGAGCTGGTACTCGCGGCCCGGACGCACCTGCGGAAGGTTGTACGCGAAAAAGGTGTAGCGCCGCCGGACCGGGTTCCAGAACATCCGGCCCGAGGGCGTACGCTGCTGCGTGGACGCCAGTGTGATGACGCGCACCTCCGGCCCGGCCAGCGCCGCCAGCGTCGCCTCGCGCTCCGCCAGCGTCGATTCCAGCCGGCCGCGGTCGCGGGAGAGGGAGGCGGTCTGCTGCTCGAGCGAGGCGACCCGGCCGCGCAGCGAGAGGGCATAGGCGCCCAGGCCGATGGCGATGAGCACCGAGGCCGCCGCCGCGAGCCACGCCGGCAGCGCCGAGCGCCGGCGCGACGCGATCGGGATCACGCGCGTCTCAGGCAGCGTGGCCACCACCACGGGCGCGGCCGCTTCCCCGCCCCGCACGTCGGCGGCGGCGCGGGCGAGGAGACGGGAGCGTATGCGGTCCGAGCGGGCGGGGTCCAGCGGGACGTGCGGGGCCGTGTGCGCCAGGAGCGACGCGGCCTCGCGCAGCGACTCCAGCTCGGCGCGGCACTCGGCGCACCCGGCGAGGTGGGCGTGCAGAGCGCGCCGCTCCTCACCGTCGAGGGCGTCGAGAGCCTCCGCGGCGAGCGCCGCCTGCACGTTTTCGTGCTCAGTATCGAGACTCATCCACCCTCCTCCCGGAAAACCACGAGCGATTCCCTCAGCTTCTGCAGCGCCAGGCGAGCGCGCGTCTTCACCGTTCCCAGCGGCTGCCCCAGCTTCGCCGCGATCTCGGACTGGCTCAGCCCGCGAAAGTAGGCCAGCTCCACCGTCTCCCGCTGGTCGGGCGGAAGCTGCGCCACCGCCGCCGCGATCAGCCGCCTGCGCTCGTCCTGCTCCGCCGCGGCGTCGGGCGAAGCGGGACCCTCGCCATCGCCCGAGCCGGGCTCCGGGATGTTCTCCCACGACTCCTCGCGGAGCCGGCCGCGGGCGCGCACCCGGTCCAGCGCGCGGCTGCGCACGATCATGGTGAGCCAGGTGGAGACGCCGCCGCGCCCTTCTTCGTAGCGCCCCGCCTGCCGCCACGCCTGCCAGAACGCCTCCTCCAGCACCTCTTCGGCATCGTTGGGATCGGCCACGATGCGGCGCGCGACCGAGTGCAGGAGGGGGGACCAGCGGTCGTACAGGAGCCCGAGGGCCTTCTCGTCGCCCGCCGCCATGCGCCTTACCAGCGCGCCGTCGTCGGGACTCGTGTCGTCTGCAGGGAGGTACGAGACCGTGCGCGGTGTCGGATGCATGGAGAGAAGTTGCTGCGACACGGAGGGCCTCGCAAGGTAAAAGATGGAGCGGGTACAGGGTGGCGCCTGAAACGCCCTCCGCACAACCCGCGCCATCCTGATGCAAAGCTTGTACGACAGGAGGAAATCCGCCTGTCCAGGGTGCATGAAACGCCCCCTCCCCCAGGTAGTTATTGGGGGAGGGGGCAGCGAGGTGACGAGCGGGGGTGGGGGCCCTCAGGCGAACTGCTGATGCACCCGCTCGGCCAGGGCCCGGTTCATCCCCGGCAGCTCGGCCAGATCGGCGGCGTCGGCCTGGCGCAGGGAATAGAGGGTGTGGTAGCGGCCGACCAGCGCCTCCACGCGGCGCGGCCCCATGCCGGGGATCGCCTCCAGGTGCACGGCCAGGCGCTCGCGCTCCAGCGACATCCCGACCGCGGAGGCATCGGAGACGTCGTGGCCGCGGCCGCTCAGGTCGTCCAGCAGGCCGAGCCACTCGGCGTGGTTCCACCCCTTCGGGCGGGCGCTGACGAACTCGCGCAGGTCGGCGCGCAGGTTGGCGTCGCGTCGCACCGCGTCCTGCCGGTTGCCGCCGCGCGGCGAGCTACCCGCCGCCTTCTTGGCGCTCACGCCGGCGCGGGGGCCGGCCGCGCGGACGGTGCGGGTGGAGGTGGTGCCCCCCTCGGTGCCGCCGGGGACGGCGCCGCCCTCCTCCTTGGCCGTGCGCGGGGTGCGGGTGGCGCCCTTGCGCGCCGCGGTGCTCGTGTCGCCCCTGGCGGTGGTGGTGGAGCGGCCGGTGCGCTTGGCCGGGGTCTTCGCGTCCGCGGTGGCGTCGGCTTTGGCGCCCTTCGCCCGGGTCTTGTCTGTCTTCGCCATGGACGTTCGGCTCAGTCGTTGTCGGTGGTGGCCGGTTCGCCGGCCGTGGGCTGCTGCTCCTCGTCCCGCTTGAGGACCAGGATGGAAAGCGGCGGAAGCATCAGCCGCAGCGAGTCCGGCCGGCCGTGCTCGGGCACCGGCTCGGAGTAGACGGCGCCCGCGTTCCCAAGGTTGCTGCCGCCGTACGCCAGCGCGTCGCTGTTCAGCAGCTCGCGGTACAGCCCCGGGCGCGGTATGCCGATCCGGTAGTCCGGCCGCGGGATGGGGGTGAAGTTGCACGCGAACACCAGCTCTTCGCCAGTGGCCGTGCTGCGCCGCAGGAAGGAGAGCACCGTCTGCTCCACGTCGTGGAAGTCGATCCACTGGAAGCCCTCGTGCGTGCAGTCCGCGTCCCAGAAGGCGCTTTCGCGCGCGTAGAGCGCGTTCAGGTCGCGCATGAAGCGCTGGATGCCGCCGTTGAGCGGGTTGTCCAGGAGGTGCCAGTCCAGCGACCTCCCCTCGCTCCACTCGCCCCACTGGCCGAACTCGCCGCCCATGAAGAGGAGCTTCTTTCCCGGGTGCGCCCACATGAAGCCGAGCGCCATGCGCAGGTTGGCGGCCTTGCGCCAGGGGTCGCCCGGCATCTTGCCGATCAGCGAGCCCTTGAGGTGCACCACCTCGTCGTGCGAGAAGGGGAGCACGAAGCGCTCGCTGAAGGCGTACATCAGCGAGAAGGTGATCAGGTTGAAGTGGTACTTCCGGTAGACGGGGTCCTCCTCCACGAAGCGGAGGAAGTCGTTCATCCACCCCATGTTCCACTTCATGTGGAAGCCCAGCCCGCCCAGGTGCGGCGCCTGCGTAACCCCCGGCCACGCCGTCGACTCCTCGGCGATCATCAGCACGCCGGGAAAGCGGTCGCGCACGGTGGCGTTGAGCTGCTGCAGGAAGTCGATCGCCTCCAGGTTCTCGCGGCCGCCGTAGCGGTTGGGGACCCACTGCCCTGGCTGGCGGCTGTAGTCCAGGTAGAGCATGGAGGCCACCGCATCCACCCGCAGCCCGTCCGCGTGGTACTCCTCCATCCAGAAGAGCGCGTTGGAGAGCAGGAAGTTGCGGACCTCGTTGCGCCCGAAGTTGAAGACCATCGTCCCCCAGTCCGGGTGCTCGCCCTGGCGGGGGTCCTCGTGCTCGTACAGCGCCGTGCCGTCGAAGCGGCGCAGCGCGAAGGCGTCCTTGGGGAAGTGCGCAGGCACCCAGTCCAGAATCACCCCGATCCCGCGGCTGTGCAGGTGGTCCACCAGGTACTTGAAGTCCCACGGCGGCCCGAAGCGCGACGTGGGCGCGAAGTACCCCGTCACCTGGTACCCCCACGAGGGGTCGTACGGGTGCTCCATCACCGGCATGAGCTCCACGTGCGTGAAGCCCATGTCGCACACGTAGTCCGCGAGCTCGTGCGCCAGTTCGCGGTAGGTGAGCGGACGGTTCTCCTCCTCGGGGACGCGTTTCCAGCTCCCCAGGTGCACCTCGTAGACGGCCATCGGGCGGTCCTTGCCCGGATCCTCGCGCCGCTCCTCCATCCACTCCGCGTCCGTCCATTCGTAGCCGCGCAGATCGGCGACCACCGAGGCGGTGAGCGGGTTGTGCTGCGCCGCGAAGGCGACCGGGTCGGCTTTCAAAAAGATCTCGCCGGTCGGGCCCCGGATCTCGTACTTGTAGGGGGTGCCGGTGGGGACGGCCGGGATGAACATCTCCCAGACGCCCACGCCGGGGTGGCGGCGCATGGTGTGGCGCCGTCCGTCCCACTCGTTGAAGTCGCCCACAACGCTCACGCGCTGCGCGGCCGGCGCCCACACGGCGAAGCGCACGCCCGCGACGCCGTCGATCTCGTCCGGGTGCGCGCCGAGCACGTCGTACAGGCGCAGGTGCGTACCCTCGCCGATCAGGTACAGGTCGAACTCGGCGATGGTGGACTTGAAGGAGTACGCGTCGGCGAACTCGCCCACCGACCCGTCCTGCCACGTCACGCGCAGCTGGTAGGCGAAGGGCTCGGTGCCGCGCGGAAGGACCGCCTCGAAGAAGCCCTCGTCGTTCACGCGGTCCAGCGTGCGCGGCGAAACGATCCCGGTGCCGAGCAGCGCCACCTCGATTGCGCCGGGGATGAAGGCGCGGACCACGAGGCGGATCTCGCGCCCCACGGAAACTCTGTGCATGCCGAGCACCCGAAACGGGTCGGTGTGCTCGCCCTGGACGATCAGTCGTACGTCGTGCTGGAGTGTTGCCTGGGCCATCGTGCTCCGGTCTCTGGCTTGCGGGGGCGCGGCGTAAAAGCGTGCCCGCCTTGTGGCTCGAAGCCCGCGCCGTGCTGCGAAGCCCGTGCCGCCGCGCGCCTTCTACCCGCGCACGTCCTCTCCGTGTGACGCGAGCCGTGCCGCCGCGGCCTGGTCGAGCAGCCACACCACGTCGCCGCTCGCCGGCCTCACCCCCTGCGCGGGAATGCGGATGGGGTCGCGCGGCCCTTCCAGCACCTTCTTCACGACCTCGGCCTTGTCCCCGCCCGGCGCCAGCATCTCCACGTGCGCCGCCGCGTTGACCACGGGGAAGGTGAGGGTGATGCGCGGCTCCCCCAGCGGCCGGTACAACGCCGCCGCGACGGTGCGCCCACGCTCCAGCAGCAGCGGATCGAAGGGGAAGAGGGAGCAGGTGTGCCCGTCGGTGCCGAGCCCCAGGTGCACCAGGTCGAAGCGCGGAATCCCATCGCCGAAGTCGGCCGCCAGCTCCATCGCGTACTCCTCCGCCGCGCGCTCGGGCGGAATCTCGCCGCGCATGCGGTGCACGTTCGCGGGCGGGATGGGGACGCGCGACACGAACGCCTCGTTCGCCATCCTAAAGTTGCTGCGCACGTGCCCCGGCGGCACGCACCGCTCGTCCCCCCAGAACAGGTGCACCTGCTCCCACGGGATGCTGGACCGCAGCGGCTCTTCCGCGAGCATGGCGTACGCCGCCCTCGGCGTCGTCCCCCCGGAGAGCGCCACGGTAAACCGTCCGCGCTCCGCCACCGCCTCGCGCGCGAGCTCCGCGAACCGCTCGGCGGACGCGCGGGATGCCTCGGCGGCGGTGGGAAAGGTGAGGATGCGGGGCATGGGTGTTTGGTTGTGGTTATGGTTCGTTGGGCGGGCATCCAGGCTCGCGGGCGCCCCCTCTCCCCGGCCTTGTCCCCCGCAAGCGGGGGAAAGGGTGCACACCGCCCCTGGCACGATCCGGAGCACTCCCCCCTCCCCCAGGCAGTTTTGGGGGAGGGGGATGCGTCGCGGAGCGACGCTGGGGGTGGGGGCTACGGCTGGTGCCACCCCCTCCGATCCTCGCCCATCAGCCGGTCCGCCGCCTCCGGACCCCAGCTCCCGGCCGGGTACCCCTCGGGCTCGCCGCCGGCTTCCCAGCGCTCCAGGATCGGGGTGACCAGCGTCCAGGCGGCCTCCACCTCGTCGCGGCGGGCGAAGAGGGTGGCGTCGCCGAGCATGGCGTCCAGCAGGAGGCGCTGGTAGGCCTCGGGCGACTCCGCGCCGTCGAAGGCGGTGGCGTAGTCGAAGTCCATGCTGACGGGCTGCATCCGCCCGGTGAGGCCGGGGACCTTGGCCTCGAAGAAGAGCGAGATCCCCTCCTTCGGCTGGATGCGCAGGACCAGCGCGTTGGGCGAGGGGAGGTCGCCGTCCACCAGGTCCATCACGGGGTGCGGCGCCGGGCGGAAGGCGATCACCACCTCGGTCGCCTTTGCCGGGAGGCGCTTCCCCGTGCGCAGGTAGAACGGGACCCCCGCCCAGCGCCAGTTCTCCACCTGCAGCCGCAGGGCCGCAAAGGTCTCGGTGCGCGAGTCGGGGGCGGCGCCCTCCTCCTCGCGATAGCCGCGCCCCGCCTCGCCTGCGGTGTACTGGCCGCGGACGGTCTCGCGGTCGATCTCTTCGTCCAGCAGCGGGCGGATGGAACGCAGCACCTTGACCTTTTCGTTGCGCACCGAGTCCGCGTCGTACGATGCGGGGGGCTCCATCGCCACCAGCGTCAGGATCTGGAGGAGGTGGCTCTGCACCATGTCGCGCAGGGCGCCGCTCTTCTCGTAATAGTCGGCGCGCTGCTCCAGTCCCACCTTCTCGGCGACGGTGATCTGCACGTGGTCGATGTGGCTGCGCGTCCACAGCGGCTCCCACACCGAGTTGCCGAAGCGGAAGACCATCAGGTTCTGGAGCGTCTCCTTCCCCAGGTAGTGGTCGATGCGAAAGATCTGCCGCTCGTCGTAGACCTCCAGCAGCGCCTGGTTCAGCTCCTTCGCGGAGGCGAGATCGCGGCCGAAGGGTTTCTCCACGATGGCGCGCGTCCAGCACGGGCAGCTCGGCGGGCAGATGAGCCCCGCCTTCCCCAGGTCGCGCGAGATCTCGTCCACCACCTGCGGGGGGACGGCGTAGTAGAAGAGGCGGTTGCCGGGGATGCCGAACTGCTGATCGATGCCCTGGAGCTGCGTCTTGAGGCGCTCGAAGCCTTCCTCGTCGTCGAAGACGTGGCTTCCGAAGAAGAGGCGTCGTCCGAAATCCGCCCACTCCTCTTCCGTCGCCGCCGTGGCGAACTCGCCCAGCGCTTCGCGCGCGCGGCGGCGGTACTCCTCGTCTTCCATCTGCTCGCGCGCCACGCCGACCACCGCGAACGCCTCGGGCAGAAGCTGCTGCTGCCAGAGGCGAAAGAGCGCGGGGATCAGCTTGCGACGGGCCAGGTCGCCCGTGCCGCCAAAGATCACCAGCACCAGCGGCTGCGGCACGCGCACACTCGACAGCGCCTTGCGCAGCGGCGACGCGGAGGCCGCGCGCGCGCCCGCCGCCGCGGGCAATGCGGTGCTCACTTGGGCCCCTCCGGCTCGGCGGCCTTGATGGCGTGCCCGCCGAACTGGTTGCGGAGCGCGGCCAGCACCTGCGCGCCATAGCTCTCGTCCTGCCGGCTGGCGAAGCGGGCCATCAGCGACAGGGTGATGACGGGCGCGGGAACGTCCAGGTCGATGGCGGCCTGCACCGTCCAGCGCCCCTCGCCCGAGTCGGCCACCCACCCGCGGATGCGCTCCAGCTCCTGCCCCTCGGCGGCGTAGGCGCGCTCCAGCAGCTCCAGGAGCCACGACCTCACCACGCTCCCGTGCTGCCACAGCCCCGCGATGCGCTGCAGGTCGAGCGGGAACTCGGACTTCTTGAGGATCTCAAAGCCCTCGGCATACGCCTGCATCAGGCCGTATTCGATGCCGTTGTGGACCATCTTGGTGAAGTGCCCCGCCCCGCTCGGCCCCACGTGCTCGTAGCCGTTCTCGGGCGCCAGCGTGCGGAAGGCGGGCTCGCAGATCCGCACCGCCTCGTCCGGCCCCCCCACCATCAGGCAGTAGCCGTTCTCCAGCCCCCACACCCCGCCGCTGGTCCCCGCGTCGATCAGGTGGATGCCGCGCGCCCCCAGCTCGGCCGCGCGCCGCTTGGTATCGTGGAAGTTTGAGTTTCCGCCGTCGATCAGCACGTCGCCGGGCTGTACGAGGTCGGCCAGCGAGCGCAGTGTCTGCTCCGTGGGGTCGCCGGCGGGGACCATCACCCACACCACGCGCGGTGCCTGGAGCGCGCCCGCCAGCTCCGCCAGCGAGCCCGCAGGGGTGGCGCCGGCGTCGGCCACCTTTTGCACCGCCTCGGCGTTGAGGTCGAACACCACCACCTCGTGCCCGCCGCGGATGAGGCGCTGCACCATGTTGCCGCCCATCTTCCCGAGCCCCACCATCCCGAGCCGCATCCGCCCCTCCGCGTGTACTGGTGTACGCCGGCCGCACGTCGTCGCGCGGCATCGCTGCAAATACGCACCCCCGGCGGGGCGCGGCAAGCTCCCGGGCACAAAAACGCCGCCGGGCCGCTCCTGGTTAGGAGGCGGCCCGGCGGGGAGGCGATGTCCGGAGGGGTCCTGGCGGGGAGCGGCGGGGAGCCGCTTCGTCTTGGGTCGGGGCGCGCCGCCATCCGAGGCGGTCCCGGGGTGCTGCTGTGAATGGGCGGTGCGGAGAGGTGGCGAGCAGGGGGACATTCGATGGCATACGGCAGGGCAACCGGTGTGCCGATCCTGGCCGTCTCGCGCGTCCTGTCCTGATGTCGTGGGACAGCAACATCTTAGCCCACCCGGAACATTTCCGTCGATGGGAACATGTGCGGCACAATTGGGACAACCGGGGCACGCGGGTCGCAGACGGGTGTCCCAAACCGGTTGGCGGGCGGCGGCGCGGGGGCGGGCACGGGCAGCCACGTGGGGCGGCCTCTACGGGTCGGGTGGGGCGGCGGTTCAGGGCACTTCGGCTTCGAACTCGATGTCGAGGTGTTCCAGTAGCCGGTTGATGATTTCGTCTCGTTTGTCCATGTCGTGGAGTGATCCCATCCGCTCCAGGAGCCGAGATTTCGAGATCGTGCGAATCTGTTGAGGCATGACGATACTGCTCACGCCCGTGCCGAGGATCTCCGCCGGAAGAAGGACTTCGTGGGTGTATACCTTCCTCCGCTTCCCTTCCAGCTTCGTCAGCGGGAGGATCGTCACCAGGGTGGTCGCATCGTTGAATCCGTCATTCGATACGACGAGAACGGGACGCCGATTCCCGCCCTGCTCACTCCCTACGGGGAAATCGAGGTCTGCCCAGAAGAACTCCCACCTCTTCACGGCCGCGGAGTACGCCATCGGCTACTCGGCGTCGAGGCCATCCGCGACGGCAGGATCGAACGAGGCGCTAACCGCGTCCATGTCAGCCAGGTACTCGGGATCCGCCGCCGCCTCGCGGTAGGATGCGTAGACTTTCTCGCGGCGAAGCGCTCGCAGCCGGGCGAGCACCGCCCCCTCGACGAACTCGTTCTGGCTTGCGGCCGCTCCCTGCTCGACCGCTTGCCTGACGGCCTCCAGTGTCGAGCTGTGCATCTGCACGCTCGTCTTGCGGAGCGGATCCCGAGCCGGGCTTCGACGGCGGGTCCTCACCCGTGAATGCTGCATCGTGTCCCTCCGCATGTGGAATCCGATCGCCGGCAGATGTAGTCAACGTTCGGCAAGCGGAAGGGTGCTGTCAAGGGAGTCAATTTCGCCACCCTTAGGGTCAGGTCGCGGTCGGCGGTGCGGGATCGTGCACGGCCGCGATCTGTGCGAAATCCACCAAACCAAAACCCCCTCCCCCGGGCAGTTTCGGGGGAGGGGGATGCGTCGCGGAGCGACGCTGGGGGTGAGGGCCCTCCTAAGCCTTCGCCGCCACCCGCGCCAGCTTCTCCGCCACCACCTGCATCATCCCGCGGAACGACTTGGAGAACTTCTCCACGCCCTCCGTCTGGAGCTGCTCGGTGACGGCATCCAGGTCGATCCCCAGCTCATGGAGGTCGGCGAGCACCTGGCGCGACGAGGCGACGTCCTGGTCCACCGTGCGGCGCGCGACGCCGTGGTCCGCGAAGGCTTTGACGGTGGCCAGCGGCATCGTGTTGACAGTGTGAGGGCCAATCAGCTCCTCCACGTAGATAACGTCGCGGTACTCGGGGTTCTTGGTGGAGGTGCTGGCCCAGAGCGGCCGCTGCACCCGCGCGCCGCGCCCCGCCAGCCGCTCCCACCGCTCGCCCGCGAACACCTCGGTGAAGCGGTGGTACGCCAGCTTCGCGTTCGCCACCGCCGCCTTCCCCATCATCGACTTCGCCCGGTCACCGCCCAGCTTCTCCAGCTGCGCATCGACCGCCGAGTCCACGCGCGAAACGAAGAACGACGCGACCGAGGCCACACGGTCCAGCGCCCCGCCGTGCTCCACCCGCTTCTCCAGGCCGCTCAGGTACGCCTCCATCACCCGCTCGTAGCCGGAGATCGAGAAAAGGAGCGTCACGTTGACGTTGATCCCCTCCGCGACGAGCTGCTCGAAGGCGGGCACGCTGTGCTCCGTGCCCGGCACCTTGACCATCAGGTTGGGCCGGCCGACCGCCTTCCAGAGCCGCCGCGCCTCCTCCAGCGTCCGCTCCGCGCTGTGCGCCAGCTCGGGCGACACCTCCAGAGACACGAACCCGTCGTGACCGCCGGCGGCGTCGTACACGGGGCGAAAGAAGTCGCAGGCGCGCTGGATGTCCTGCACGGCGAGCGTCTCGTACGCGCGGCTCGCGTCCGCCCCGTCCGCCGCCAGCTCCTCCATCGCGGAGTCGTAGTCGTCGCTCTTGCCGATGGCCTCCTCGAAGATGCTGGGGTTGGAGGTGACACCGCGCAGATCGTACTGCGCGATCATCGCCTCCAGCTCCCCATTCTCCAGGATCTCGCGGCGGATGTAGTCCAGCCAAACGGACTGGCCGAGGGGGTGGAGCTGGTGAAGCGGAGTGGATTCGGGCATGGGTCGTCCTCCAGAAAAAAGGTGCGTGAGTGCGTGAGTGCGGAAGTGCGTTGGTGCGCCGGTTCAAGCGCACTCACGCACCGACGCACTCACGCACTCGTCTCGTCCATTCCCAGCTTCGCCCCGCCGGCCCCCGCCTCCCCTTCCCCGCCGGTCGGCGTCGGGCCGCGGCCGAGGGCGGCGCGGGCGTGCGCGGCGATGTTGCCGGCGCTGAAGCCCAGCTCCTCGAAGACGCGCGTGGCCGGCGCCGATGCGCCGAAGCGCGTGATCGCCACGATGTGCCCGTCGCTCCCCACCCAGCGGTGCCACCCCATCGGGCTCCCCGCCTCCACCGCCACGCGCGCGGTGATGGACGGCGGGAGCACCGACTCGCGGTACTCGCGCGGCTGGCGGGCGAAGAGCTGCCAGCTCGGCATACTCACCACGCGCGCGCGGATCCCCTCCGCACGCAGCGCCTCCTGCGCCTCCAGCGTCACCGCCACCTCCGAGCCGGTGGCCATCAGTAGCACCTCCGGATCTCCGCCCTCCGCGTCCGAGAGGATGTAGGCGCCGCGGCGCAGGCCGGACGCGGCGCCGAAGCGATTGCGGTCGAGGTGCGGCAGGGCCTGGCGGGTGAGCGCCATGAAGATGGGGCCGTCCGTGAACTCCATCGCGAAGCGCCACGCCTCCGCCGTCTCGTTGGCGTCGCAGGGCCGCAGGTCGACGAGGCCGGGGATGGAGCGCAGGGCCGCGAGCTGCTCGATCGGCTGGTGCGTGGGGCCGTCCTCGCCCAGCCCCACCGAGTCGTGCGTGAAGATGTAGATCGTGGGCTGCTCCATCAGCGCCGCCAGGCGGATCGGCGGGCGCATGTAGTCCGAGAAGATCAGGAACGTGCCGCCGAAGACGCGGACGCCGCCGTGCAGCGTCATCCCGTTCATCACCGAGCCCATCGCGTGCTCGCGCACCCCGAAGTGCAGGACGCGCCCCGCGTAGCTCCCCGGCTCGAAGTCGGCACCGCCGTCGATGTTGGTGTTGTTGGAGCCCGCCAGGTCCGCGCTCCCGCCCATCAGCCAGGGGACGTTCTTCGCGATGGCGTTCAGCGCCTTCCCCGACGCCGCGCGCGTGGCGATCGGCTTCTCGTCCGGCGCCCAGGTGGGGATCTCCGCGTCCCACCCCTCGGGAAGACGCTGCTCCAGCGCGCCGTAGAGGCCGCGCGCCAGCTCGGGGTTGTCCGCGGCGTACCGGTCGAAGCGCTGCTCCCAATCGCGCTGCATGAGCGCGCCGCGCTCGGTCGCCTGGCGCATGTGGGCCAGCGCCTCGTCGGGAACGAAGAACGGCTCCTCCGAAGGCCACCCCAGGTTGTGCTTCGTGGCGACGATCTCCTCCGCGCCCAGCGGCTCGCCGTGCGCCTTCTCGGAGCCCGCCTTCTTGGGTGAACCGTAGCCGATCACGGTGCGGACGGCGATGAGCGAGGGGCGCGGATCGGCCTTGGCGGAGCGGATCGCCGCATCGAGCGCTTCCAGGTCGTTGACGTCCTCCACGCGCTCCGTGTGCCAGCCGCACGCGGCGAAGCGCCCCTCCACGTCCTCGGTGAACGCGAGGTCGGTGGAGCCTTCGATGGTGATCTTGTTGTCGTCCCAGAAGTAGATCAGCTTGCCCAGCTTCAGGTGCCCCGCCAGCGACACCGCCTCCGCCGCCACGCCCTCCATCAGGTCGCCGTCCGAGCAGATGGCGTACACGTGGTGATCCACCACGCGGTGCCCGTCGCGGTTGTAGAGCGCGGCCAGGTGCGCCTCGGCCATCGCCATCCCTACCCCGTTCGCCACGCCCTGCCCCAGCGGACCCGTGGTCGTCTCCACACCGGGCGTGTGGCCGAACTCGGGGTGGCCGGGCGTGCGGCTCTCCCACTGGCGGAAGTCCTTGAGGTCCTGCAGCTCCAGCCCGTACCCGGTCAGGTAGAGCATCGAGTACAGGAGCATCGACGCGTGCCCCGCCGACAGGATGAAGCGGTCGCGCCCGAACCACTTGGGGTCGAGCGGGTTGTGGCGCATGTGGCGCGTCCAGATGACGTACGCCAGCGGAGCCAGCGCCATCGGCGTCCCCGGGTGTCCCGAGTTGGCCGCCTGCACCGCGTCCATCGAGAGGGTGCGAATCGTGTTGATGCAGAGCTGGTCCAGCTCGCTCCCGCTCGTCGTGC
The DNA here is from genome assembly GCA_036398975.1 of Longimicrobium sp. Classification (GTDB taxonomy): domain Bacteria; phylum Gemmatimonadota; class Gemmatimonadetes; order Longimicrobiales; family Longimicrobiaceae; genus Longimicrobium. The sequence goes on along the minus strand of DASWNZ010000127.1, from coordinate 96 downwards.
CGGCAGAGGGCATCGTCATTTGGCTCGAATGTTTGATAGGATGCATCGTGCAGTTCTCCCCCTCTCCCGGTAACGAGAGGGGCACCCTCTCCTGTT
>DASWNZ010000126.1:0-28109 GCA_036398975.1 Longimicrobium sp. | reverse complement strand
GCGAGTTCACGAGCGGGGGGGGGGCCCGCCCCCGCACCCCACGGCCTCTTTCGAGCGGTCCCGGCCCCTCCCGCGCCGCACCGCGCAACGCGACCGCCGGTCAGCAAAAGGTCACGTTCTCGCAACGCTCGGCAGGAGGGGTATTTGGGCGTCGCGGGCCGCACCGCAAGCCCCTCAAGGGGTATGAACAGGCACAACGTTTGCGCCCCTTGCGCGACCCTTGACCACAACCTGTTGGGCGTGTACTCTTTGCTTCCCGCTACAGCTTGTGCTTGCCTGCACATCGTGTGGTCTGCCCGCCGGGCGAATGTAAACGCCCATCGTTCCACTGTTTGCGCTCAACTCCAGCACCCGAGGATCGCCGAATGACCCCCACCACGCCGACCGAAGCCGCCGCCCCCCCGCAGGTGGACCTCCCCCGCGCAGAGCTCTCCGACAACGCGCGGATCGTCCTCGCCAAGCGCTACCTGAAAAAGGATGCGGCCGGTCAGCCGGTGGAAGTGCCGGAGGAGATGTTCTGGCGCGTCGCGTACACCATCGCCTCGGCGGATCGTAAGTACGGCGCCACGGATGAAGAGGTGGAGACGGCCGCGCGCGAGTTCTACGCGCTAATGACCAAGCGCCTCTTCGAGCCCAACTCGCCGACGCTGATGAACGCCGGGCGCCCGCTGGGGCAGCTCTCGGCCTGCTTCGTCCTGCCGGTGGACGACGCGCTCAGCAACGACAAGAGCGGCGTCTACGACACGCTACGCTCCATGGCGATGGTGCACCAGTCGGGCGGGGGCACCGGCTTCTCGTTCAGCCGCATCCGCCCCTCGGGCGACCTGGTGCGCAGCACGACGGGCGTGGCGAGCGGGCCGGTGAGCTTCATGTCGCTCTACGACTCCTCGACCGAGGTGGTGAAGCAGGGCGGCACGCGGCGCGGCGCCAACATGGGGATCCTGCGCGTCGACCATCCGGACATCCTGGACTTCATCGACTGCAAGCAGGACATCACCAAGATCACCAACTTCAACATCTCCGTCGCCGTCACCGACGCGTTCATGAACGCGGTGGAGCGCGGCGAGCAGTACGACCTCGTCAACCCGCGCAACGGCCAGGTCTCGGGGCAGCTCGACGCGCGCACGGTGTGGGACAAGGTGGTGCAGAACGCGTGGCGCACCGGCGAGCCGGGCGTGTTCTACGTGGACCGCGCCAACTTCTACAACCCCGTTCCGCACCTTGGCGCCTACGAGGCGACCAACCCGTGCGGCGAGCAGCCGCTGCTGCCGTACGACGTGTGCAACCTGGGCTCGGTCAACGTCGGCCTCTTCGTGCGCGAGGACGTTCCGGCCGAGTCGCCCTGGTACGAAAAGGTGGACTGGAAGGAGTTCCGCCGAGTGGTGCGCCACTCGACGCACTTCCTGGACAACGTCATCGACGCCAACCAGTACCCGCTCCACGAGATCACCGACCTGGCGAACCGCATCCGCCGCATCGGGCTGGGGGTGATGGGCTACGCGGACCTCCTCATCCGCCTGGGCGTGCCGTACAACAGCGCCGACGGGGTGGAGATCGGGCGGCGCATCATGGAGTTCCTGGACGAGGAGTCGAAGAAGGAGAGCGAGCGCCTTGCCGAGGTCCGCGGCGCCTTCCCCGAGTGGGAGAAGTCGATCTGGGGGCCGGACGAGACGTGCGCCCGCGCGCCCAACGGCGACCGCATCCGCCCCATGCGCCGGCTGCGCAACTGCAACGTCACCACGGTGGCGCCCACGGGGACGATCTCCATCTTCGCGGGGTGCTCCAGCGGCATCGAGCCCCTCTTCGCCGTCGCGTTCATGCGCAACCAGGCCGGCTCGCTGATGCCGGACGTGAACGAGGAGTTCGTGCGCGTGGCGAAGGCGGGCGGGTGGTACTCGGAGGACCTGATGCGCCGCATCGCGGAGAGCGGCCACATCCACTTCCCCGAAGTCCCCGAGCCGGTGCAGCGCGCCTTCGTGACGGCGCACGACATCACCCCGGAGTGGCACGTGCGCCAGCAGGCCGGCTTCCAAGAGTTTTGCGATGCCGCGATTAGCAAGACCACCAACTTCCACAACGACGCTACTGCGGAGCAAGTCCGCGAGATCTACGAGCTGGCGTACAAGCTCAACTGCAAGGGCGTCACCGTCTACCGCGACGGCAGCCGCGACAACCAGGTGCTCTCCACCGGCGCTACCAGGACGCCGGCGCAGTTGGTGTCCGAGTTGGCCGACGCTGCCGCGGCGCACTCCAAGCTAGCCGCGGCTGCCGAGCGCGAGGCGAAGCTGGAGCGCGAGGTTGCCCTACTGCGCACCGCCCTGGCCACGGCCGAGTCGCAGGTCACGCAGGCCCGGCGCCTCAAGCGCAAGCGGCCGGACGTGCTGCGCGGCACCACGCGCAAGATGACCTCGCCGCTGGGTGACGTCTTCGTGACCATCAACGAGGACACCGAGAACCACCCCTTCGAGGTCTTCGCCACGCTGGGCAAGGCGGGCTCCGTCGCCATGGCGGACGTGGAGGCGATCGGACGGCTGATCTCGCTCTCGCTGCGGTTCGGGGTGCCGGTGAACGACGTGTACCAGCAGCTCCGCGGCATCTCGTCGGATCGCGCGATCGGCTTCGGGCAGAACAAGGTGCTCTCCCTGCCTGACGCCATCGCGCAGGCCATCGGCCTCCGCGAGCAGGAGAAGGCCGGCATCCAGCAGGAGCTGATCCCCGAGGCCGTCCTCCCGCTGACCAACGTCGACGTCACCTCGCCGGAGCTGGCCGCCGTCGCGCAGCCCACGCTGAACCTTGGGACCTACGACCCGGGCGAGTCCTTCATGGGCACCTGCCCGGAGTGCAACAGCCAGCTGGAGTTCGCCGAGGGCTGCATGAAATGCCACGCCTGCGGCTACAGCGAGTGCGGGTGAGGCCGAACGGTTCGCCCGGGATGCCCTGAGCTGTCCTCGACCCCTTCGACGGAGCTTTTCGATGAACGGCAGACCCCGGATCGTTTGCAGGCGCCCCGACGGCTTCTGGTCTCAAAAGCGCCTCGATGCCGACCGCGCCGCATCGGTTCACCCGGCGCAGCGCGAGGCTCAGCAGACCGCGCGTACGCAGCTTCGGAGCGGGGGCGGGGAGCTCATCGCGGCGTCGGACGGCGGGCAATTCCGGGCGAAGGACAATTCGTCCCGAAAATGACCCGTACCCGCCGAGTGGCTGAGCGCAGGGTTCAACTGGCGATGTGGCATGGGAGCCGCGCCGCATTGGGTGCCCCTACCCCGCGGTAGTGGTGGGGGCGGGCGGGGTTCGCGAGGTGGGCCAGGGTCACCGGCGCAAGCCGGTTGACCCTGGTTCGTTTGCTGGCACCGCGCGCAGATCGTCAAGGAGCGTCTGGGAATAGCGAGCTTCATTGGATATATTGTAAGTAGAGTTCTATGTCGGGCCCTTGGAAGACGTAGGAGACACCAATGAAAAAAGATGCGAAAGGCCGCAAGCAGGTTTCTGGCGCAGTTGGTGGACCGGCCACCGGGATGGGGATGAATTATCAGATGAGGTATGCCCTCGTCCGGTTGCTCGATCTGATCTCGCGTGCACTCGCAGCGCCATTAAGCAACGCATCGGTGCGGATGGAGAGAAGGGCTGTTGCTGGGAACAACGTAACGAGATGGGATATCGGGATTGAGACGAATCCAGCGTTGCTGATAGAGGTTAAGTTGAATCCGAGCCGAGCGGACGTACTGGATTGGTTACAGCGATCGGCAGCTGCCGCAAACCAAGGTGGAAACAGAGTATTTCAGCTTACGTTTGCAGAGGGTGGCGGACCGCTGCTGAAGGCTGCGCGACGGCTTATCTCGATCGCGAAAGAAGCAGAGGGCGACGACGAGTTCCAATCTTTGGTCCGTGAGGAGGCCATCAATGATGCAGGGGAGATACTCAGCGTCTTGGGAGATAACCCGCTCTTGATGCTGCGGCGCATGATCGTCTCACAGGTGTCAGAGGACTCGTTGGTGAGTGATGTCGAGAATCGTGCACGCCAGCTTGCAGGGTCGGCAGCTGGGCAAGACCTCGTGCATCGTCTTTTCTGCAAGATCTCCGACGCGGTTGAAACTCGTGGAACAATTTCGGTCACCGATACGATCCTCGAGTTGCGTGCGGACAAGGTGCCCCTCCAAGGTCCTCCCGTCATCTCCGCCAGCGATCTCTCGTTACCGATCCAGAATGCTGTTTACTTGCTGCAACAGTGTGAGTTCGGGCTGCCCTTGTCAGTTTTAGCGGCCGCCGTTCGCCTTAGTGTGTCTGACCTTGACGCGGAGTTAGAGCCCTTACGCGCTGCAAAGGTTTTAGCCCAAGAAGAAGAGATCGTTCGGCTTCAGCCACTTCCGAGTGAACTGACGCATCCCGACGAGCAGGCGCTGCTAGCGCGTGCGGTGGACGGGTTAGTAACGTATATCATAAGCGCAGACCCGGCGGAGGCCCGTGGACAATCTCAACAGGTGCTCTCACTGGCGAGCCGCTGTTTGCGGGATTACCCGAAGGTTGTCGCGTCCGTATTCCCCAGGCTTGACAAAGCTCTGAAACGTTTAGGGGATAAGCGCCTTGTCCTGGATGTCGCCGACATGTCGATCGGGGCAGCGCGGCACGAGCGCGATCGAGCGCAAGCAGAGGCTGAGATAAGGTCTTTAATCTGTGGCCGTGCTTGGGTGCTTCAGCGAATTGGAGACTTAGCCGGCGCACGCCTCGCGCTTACCACCAGTTTGGAACAAGCCAGGGCACTTGGTGCGAACGTCAACCTCGCATTTGGAACCAAGTGTCTGGGCCGGATCGCGCGGCTTGAGGCGGAGCTACTCCCACCGGGTAAACAAGACGTTGGCTTACGAGAGAGCGCCGAGTTACTCGAAAGCGCCATTGTTCAGTTTTCCAGCCTTCCCGATTACGGTGATATCCACCCGGAGGTTGGGGACTGCTACAGTCTCTTAGCGCGAACGTATCTCGTGGGGCGGCACCCCGCGAAGGCTAACGAAGCGATTGGCAAGGCACAGGAGCGGCTTAACGATCCCAGGGAGAAGGATTATCTCGACTTACAAATCCTGATGGGAGATTTTGAGGCATCGCAAGGCGATTTCGACGCAGCTGATCGGTACTACAAAAAAGTCATTGACGTTGTTACGCCTACTGATCCCGAACGGTCAGAAATGATCGCACGCGCTCACCTGCAAAGTGGGCGAAACGATCTCCGACGCAATGGCAGGGTTGCAGCCCAGAGGCACTTCGAGGCCGCGAGCAAGATTTGGCGAGAGCTTGATGAAGTGACTGCGGCGGCTGTACCCGAATGGGAACTGGTGCTAATGAACGCCCCTTCCGCTGACTTTCTTCGCGCCGTCGAGGGGCGCCCGCTCAGTATAAGGGTTGGGGTTTGGAATCGAGACGAGCGACGACGGACCGAGGCTGCAAAAACTCGTAACGCTCGCCGGAACGAGCCTTCCCGCATCTACTGGGACCAACTAATTGCGGCGGAGGAACAAGAATCCGCCGTAAAGCTGGTTCACTGGTAAGAACTCAATGGCTAGGGCAAACAAATGGAGCAGCGCGGCGGCGCGGCGCCTCCGGGATTTGGCCGGAGGCTCGGTAACAACGGAGCAGGCCGTGGCCATTGTGGTGGAGCGCGCGTTGGGCGATTCACCAACCGTGCCGACTCAACTAGTCGAGCTCGCCTCACGGTTTCGGGTGATGCGGATTCTCGCTGAAGACGTTTATTTTTCAGGCGAGCTGCGGCGAGTTGAGGATGGATACGAAATAGCCTACTCCAAGTATCAGTCACGGGTTCGTGCGAGGTTCACCATCGCCCACGAAATCGCGCATGCGATTCTGGAGTCGAGCGGGCCAAATGCTCCAAAGGTGGGAAAGGAGTTAGAGCGTATCTGCGACATGCTCGCCGTTGAGATCCTAATGCCGCGGGCGGTTTTCTGGAGCGAACTTGTAAGGGTCGGCTTCTCGGCGAACGCAGTTTTGCAGCTATCACGCACGTTCCAAACGTCAGTAGCGGCGACAGCAATCAGGTGTGCGGAACTGATTGAACAGAGGTTGAAACAACGGATTAGCGTTTTTGAAGTACACCGTGAGACTGTCACCTGGGCCTATGGCAACGTGCGACGCGGCCCTGTAACAGGGTTAGAAAGGGTCATCCGCGAGCCAGTGCGTGCCGCCTTGGGAGGGAAGTCAGGATTTGAGCGGTTGTGGTTCTCGACGCCGCCCCGGGTAGGCGATTGGACATTGGAATGGGAACGACTTGGTCGTGATGATCGCGCATTGTTCCTACTCTATTCTCAAAGGCAACTCGACGCATTGTCGAGCTTGGGTACGCACCGGATGCTCAGCGCTGGAATTTAACTTAAAAGACTACAATGAGACGGGTGTTCCGTGCCGAGGCCGAACTGCGCGGAATGGCTGGGTCGTTCGCAGACCGCCGGGTGGGCGCGCGGTGGGTCGTTCGCATCCAGCGCGACGGAGAGGAGCGTGAGATGTCGTTCGTGATCGCTCCGCCCGCGGAAACCGTCAGCTGACGCGCGGCCTCTCCGCCGCCACAAGCCCCGGCCGGGAGTGATTCCGGCCGGGGCTCTCTTTTGTGCGGCACCGTTTCAGGATGGGCTCTCGATTACGTTCAGCGTCGCCGCTGGAGTGAGACGGAGCCAGCCCCTACGAGCGGGGGCGGGTTCGAGCCGCTTCACGAAAGATCAACTCTCGCCGCTCACCCGCGCATACGCCTCGTCATAGCGCGCCGCCACCGAACCGAGCTGCTCCGCGATCTCGCTCCAGCGCAGTTCCAGCTGGCTGCGCACCTCCCGCACCTCCTCCGAATCCTTGCCGCGGCGGGCGAGGCGGAGCGCGGACCACACGTTGCGGCTGCTCGAGACCAGCTGGCGGGCGACCTGGGGGAGCGGGCCGCGCGTGGCCGCGAGCACCTGCTCCATGGCGCGGTGCGCGACGCGGGCGCCGGCTGCGTCGTCCAGGTGGCCGGACGCGAGCATGTGGTCCAGCAGGAAGGCGCGGTACCAGTAGTGGCTCAGCCGGTCGGTGGCCGTCTTGACGGTGAGGAAGTACAGCAGCTTGCGCGAAAGGCGCTTCAGCAGGCCGAGGGTGAGGCGCAGCGGGAGCGTCGCGCATCCGCTTCGTCCGGCGGCGTCCTCCTCGTCCAGCGCGGCGCGCACCTCCCCGGGGAGCGAGCGGCCGCGGGAGCGCGCCACCGCGCCGGGTATGCGCCTGCGGAAGTACCCCTCGAAGGCGTCGTCCACGAACGGCACCGGGATAAGCACGGAGAGGCCGGCCAGCGTGGCGTCGGCGTACCGGGACCACTCGAAGGCGGTCGTCCGCTCGTCAGGCATCACAGTCTCGAGTACCGGGTGAACAAGGGCAGATCCAACTCCTGGGGCTATGCCGGCCATCGCACGACGCAGGCCGGTCGGCGTGAGCCGCAATCGGGCAGTCAGCTCGACGCGTAGATCTCCTGCAGCACCGCGATCCGGTCGGTGATCAGCTTGACCGCCTCGTCGCGCGGGAATTCCGATCTGGCGAAGCCGTAGGTATCGAGGTGGCACTTCGGGCAGTGGGTCGCGTCTTCATCGGCGACGCCTCCGCAGGGACAGGCGAATGCGGGCTTCTCGCCGCCGAGAAGTCCGCGGCGCGTGGTGGGCGTCCAGCGCGGCGTAAAGGTGCGCAGGATCGCCTCCCGCAACTGGACCGCCTCGTCTAGGTCGCGCGCCTGGTACATTCCCGGATGCCCCTTGAGAATCCGGAGGGCCTCCTTGCGCGCGACGGCCTCCGGGTACTCCAGCGCGGTGGAGATGCGGTGGTAGTCGACCAGGTGGAGCCGCACGACGATCTGCACGATCGCCTCGCGCAGGACGGCCGATCTCGGGGACGAGGTATGGCGGAGCATCAGGTAGAGGCGGTCCTTGGCCACCTCGGGATCGATCGCGTTGAAGAAGCGGACGGCGCGCTCCATCGTCTGCGGACTGTCCGACAACGCATCCAGGCCCAGGAATGCGCCGAGCGCGAAGTCCGCCATTTCGGCCACCGCGTGCTCGGTCGCGAACTCCCATACCTCGTCCGAGCTCACCAGGCTGTTGTTCCTGATGTCCGACAGGAGCCGGTTGCGGCGAATCAGCACCTCCATCTGGTCGAATGGGAGCGGTGCACCCGCTTGGGCAGCGACGGTCACGGCAGCCTCGGTCCGGCGCGCCCGGACGGCGGTACCGATCGCGTTCAGCATGAACATCGACTTTCCCTGCCCCGAGATCTCGTCGAAGTCGATCGTGAGGCCGAGCACCGCGTTCGCGCCGGCTGCGCGGGCTCGCCGCCGGAGTTGCTCCACGGCGTCGTCGTACAGGCGCGAAAGCTGGCGGCCATACGACTCTGAACGTCCGCCGAAGATGTCGCTGAAGCCGGCGAAGAGGTCGCTGAAGATGTTCGTGCCCGCCACCATGTGGACGGAGATCGGTCCGACGTAAGATTCCACTTCCCAACCGATGATGGACGCCGTGTTGACGACGAGTACGCTGGAGGTGCTGTTCATGGGCGGGGCGACGGGTTAGGGCAAACGGATGAAGGGAAACGGGGAATCAGCGTAGACGCAGTCGCACCAGCAGGGCACGATGGTCGGATGCATCGCTTGGCAGCACGCGGGCGCTCAGGCAGCGCGACGCGCCGGTGAGGTACAGGTAGTCGATCCGCCGGTCGGGCTTGGCGACGGGAAAGGTGAAGCCGTCGCCCTCGCCGCACTCCGGCCACGCATCACGGAAGCCCGCCGCGCGAATGTCGCCGTGGATGGCGCTCTGCGGGCGGGCGTTGAAGTCGCCACCGAGGAGGAGCGGCATCCCGCGCCCCCGCGCCGTCTGCGCCACCCGCAGCACTGTGGCGATCTCCTGCGCGCGCCACAGGTCCTCGCCCGAAGCGTCCAGGTGCGTGTTGAGCACGGCCAGCGGCCCGCCCGGCGCGTCCACCTCCGCCAGCAGGACGCCTCGCTGCTCGCGGCCCTCCACCGTGCGCCCGGGCGGCGCGGTGACGGTCAGGGGGATGAGCGTGTCCGCGCGGATCGGCCAGCGCGAGAGGAGCGCCACGCCGTAGTCGCCGCCCTGGAAGCCGATCGTCCGTCCAAAGGCGACCGAGTAGCCGGTGAGGCGGGCCAGGATGGCGGGCTGGTCGGCCGGGCCGGAGCGGCGCGTGTTGCGGTCCACTTCCTGGAGGAGGACGAGGTCGGCCCCCGTGCTCCGCACCAGCTCCGCGACGCGCGGCAGGTTGTCGGCGCCGCCTGCATCCTTGCCCGCGTGGATGTTGTAGACCAGCACCGTCAGCTCGCGCGCGGGTGACGCGGCCGGAGGCGTGCTGGCGCAGCCCGCGAGCAGGGCAGCCAGCGCGAAAAGGGAGAGGCGGACGACGTTGGTCACGGCAGGCAAAGCTCGGGTGGCACGCCGCGGAATCGGCCGGGAGCGACGCATCAACACCACAATGCCGCACGCGCCGCATGCACGCCAGCCGCCCGATCGCTGCCCGCGCGAGCCGCTCCCGGCACTCGCCGTTTGCGATACGCCGACGTGCGCGCATACCTTGGGAGTGCCGTCCCCCGCAACGCGGCGCTTGCCGCATCCCCGCACACCGGCCTGGCCTATGAATCGTACCTCCCGAAGCGGGCTCTGCGCTCTCCTCGTCGCCCTCACGCTGGGGGCATGCGCCGCACCCCCGGCGCCGAACGGCCCGGTGCCGCAGAGCTGGAGCGCCGACGAGGCGCAGATCCGCGCCGCGATGCAGGCATCCTCGGACGCCTGGAACCGCGGCGACCTCAAGGGGCACCTCGCGATCTACGTGGACTCGGTCACCTTCATGACCCCCAACGGCCCCCGCCCCGGCGTGGCGGCGATCGAGGAATCGTTCACCCGGACGTTCTTCCAGGGCGGCAGGCCCAAGCAGAACCTGCGCTTCGAGCAGATGGTGGTGCGGCCGCTGGGCCCCGGCTCCGCACTGGGCACGGGCCGCTTCATCCTCTCCGGCGGCGGCCAAGCGGACAACACCGGCTGGTTCACCCTCGTCTGGATCCGCACCGCCGCCGGCTGGCGCGCCGTCCACGACCACTCCGGCTGACCGCGGGCCGCGGAGTCGAACCACGAGCGAGCCGGCGACGATGACTGACCACGACGCGAAGATCGACTACCTGGCGGCGGTGACGCAGGCGTATTGGGCATCGCTCGCCGCGGGGAAACCACGTCTGGGTGGTCGAGGCTGGGGCAATCTACGAGGTCTCTCCGGATGGCCGGCGCACTTTCATCAAGGACGTGGCGCCGTCGACCCCCGTCGAGCCCGGGACCATGCGCGTATTTCGTGAGTCACTGCGGCGTCTGCCCAGGCAGCCAGCGGCCCCGGATGAATTTCCGGAGGGGGGTTGATGGATGGCGACGAGGGTTTTACATTCATGGCCTGTCGAGCGCCAGGGTCGATTAGCTCAGTTGGTTAGAGCGCTCGCCTCACATGCGAGAGGTCCGGGGTTCGAGTCCCTGATCGACCATATACGCCTGCTTAGCTCAGTTGGTTAGAGCATCTGACTGTTAATCAGAGGGTCCCAGGTTCGAGTCCTGGAGCAGGCGCCTTCTAGTAGAGCCCCCTGGTGTAATTGGCAACACGCCTGACTCTGACTCAGGAAAGTCCAGGTTCGATCCCTGGGGGGGCTACTTTCTCCCAAACACGAAGCGCCCGAGCTGCCAAGCTCGGGCGCTTCGTGCATTCCGGAACCGGCGTCACGGCGTGGTTCCGCGAGGAACGAGCGGGGGTGAGGGCTCGCACACCCCGCACTCCAGCATCGTGCCGACGAACCCCGCCCGGCCCTCCGCGGTCGTGACCCACGTGCGCAGCTGCCAGGGCGGGTCGTGGCGGACGTGCCGCGTGTGGCCGCACTCCAGCTCGGCCGCCCAGTGGCCCTCGTCGTCCTGCCGGAAGCCGGTGACGCGGCGCGGGACGCCGGGTCCGAAGCGCGGGTCCCGCCTCACGCCCGGCGCGAGAGGTGAATCGAGAGCGCGGTGTAGAGCGCAGGGTACACCAGCGACAGCCACACCAGCCACCCCGGCGGGCTCGGGTAGCTCGTGAGCATCCAGATCGTCAGCCCCAGCCACACCGCGGCGCCCAGCAGCAGCGGCATCTTGAACGGGCGCGGCGCCAGGTTGGGGTAGATGAAGCGCACCGGGAGCACCGTGAGCAGCGCGAGCGCCAGCAGGAGCACGGCGTTGATCCACGGCCCGCCGAAGTGGTACGCGATACCGGCGTAGAACGCCACCACGTTCCAGTACGACGGGAAGCCGAGGAAGAAGCCGGCGTTCTCGTCCTTGGCCCCCGTGTTGGCGAAGCCGAAGAGCGAGGCCATCAGCGCCGGCACGATCCACAGGAGGCGCGGCTCCGGCACCCATCCCATCCGCCACACCAGGAGGAGCGGGAGGAAGGTGAAGGTGAGGTAGTCGACGATGTCGTCGATGGTGCGCCCGTTAATCGTCGGCGCCCAGCGCTTGACCTGCCACGCGCGCGCGAGAGGCCCGTCGGTGGCGTCCACCAGCACGGCGCCGACGTTCAGGAGGAAGAAGCGCACCGGCGACGGGTTCTCGCCGCACAGCTCGATGGCCGCCGCGAAGCCGAACGCCACGCCCGACGCCGTGTAGGCGTGGACGGCGTAGCCGCGCGCCCGCTGCCCGAAGTCGGGCGCGCTCACTCGCGTCCCGGGCGGTCGTCGCCCGTGCGCGCGGCCTCCGCCTCCAGCTCCACCTTGTCCTCCGCCTCCTCCAGGTCCCCCTCGCCCACCGGCGTGGGCGGCTGCTCGCTGGACGCATCCGGCTCGTAGCTCAGCTCCACCAGCATGGGAAAGTGGTCGGAGCCGATGTGCCTGAGCCGCTGCAGATCGCAGAGGCGGAAGTGGTTGGAGTGGAAGACGTGGTCCAGCGGGTAGCGGAAGATCGGGTTGTTGGCGTTGAAGCTGTTGAAGAAGCCGCGCCCCACCCGCGGGTCCAGCAGCCCGCTCAGCCGCAGGAAGAGCTCGCTCACCGGCGACCAGGCGACGTCGTTCAGGTCGCCCGCCACCACGGTGGGCACGTCGCCGGCGGCGCGGATGGCGCGGCCCATCAGCACCAGCTCCGCGTCGCGCGGGGTGGAGTCCTGGTCGCGCAGCGGCTCGGGCGGGCGCGGATGCAGGCCGTGGAGCGTCACACAGTCGCCGCTCGGCAGCTCCAGCACCGCGTGCACCGAGGGGATGTCGTCCTGCACCATGTACTCGATCTTCGCGTCCACCAGCGGCAGGCGCGAGAAGAGCATCATTCCGTAGTAGTTCTCCTGCGGCTGGTCGACGACGTGCGGATACTCCTCCCTGAGGGGCTCCAGCGCGCGCGCCCACCGCTCGTTCGTCTCCACCGCGAGCACCACGTCCGGGTCCGCGTCGCGGATGACCTCCAGGAGCCGCTCGTGCTCCTCGTTCTCCATCAGCACGTTGGCGATGAGGAGCCGGAAGGTGGCTCCCCCCTCGGCGCGCCGCTGGCGGGGGCCGAGCGCGCTCCGCTCCACCTGCACCCGGTGCAGCGGCGTGTAGGGAAAGATCTCGCGGAGCTGCACCGCGATCGCCGCGCCCACCGCCCCCAGAAACACTTTCTCCAGGCGGCGCCCCCGGTAGAAGTAGAGCGCGTACCCGCCCCCGGAAACCGCGGCAATGGTTGCGATCTGCACGCGCGGAAAGTCCCACAGCCGCACGAACCAGTGCGGGCTGCGGCTGAAGCTGAGCAGCGTTCCCACCGCGGTGAGCGACCCCAGTCCTACCGCGGTCCACCGGAGCACCCCTGACGGCATTTCTGGCTCGACGTTCGTGTGTGGAGGAGCGGCTCGCGGGCGCCGGGTGCGGCCCCAACGGTGGGATAAAGCAACACGCGGGCCGGAGCGCCGCGTCAGGGGGGCGGCTGCGGGTCGCGCGCGGTGTCCGTCTTCACCAGCCGGCCGATCTCGATGTGCGAAGTGGAGAGGTCGCCCGCGATGTCGGCCATCCGCTCCGTCATCTCGATCACGGTTCGCACGCCGTCGCCCCACACCTGGCTCACGTAGCAGTCGCCGGCCTTGAACATGACGCGCTGCGCCTCCTCCATCGACTGCAGCGCTTCCCACACGAGCTCGCGGGCGTGCTCCAGGTGGTCCACCGAGGTGCGTTCCCGTTCGGGCATGGGTTGGGCTGGCGCGGGTGAAGGTGTGTTTACTCGGCCGCCTGTACGACGTCCGCGAACTCGGGGTGGCGCGCGGCGTAGTCGCGAGCGAAGGAGCAGTACGGCACCACCTTGTGCCCCTTCTCGCGCGCCTGCTCCAGCGCCGCGCGCACCAGGCTCCCGCCGATCCCCTGCCCCTCCATCTCCGGCGGCACGCCGGTGTGCAGGAGGAAGAGCTTCCCGTCGCGCCGGTCGTAGGTGAGCACCGCCACCCCTTCCGGCGTCTCCGCCTCGAACTGCCCCTCCGCCTCGTTGTCGACGACCTCTGGCTGCGTCATGCTTCTCCTTGTGTGGCGAGTGAACTCGCTGCAACAACAGCACAAAGTCCGCCTGCGCGGACTGGGCGTCTATATTCGTGCCCACCGCGGGAGCCTGCGCCGCGCCGTGGCGCTTGATTCATCACGCCCACCCTCTCCCCGTCCTCGACACGCGCGATGCACGACCAACTGGTAGGGGCGGACCTGCGTGTCCGCCCACCCTCTCCCCCGCCCCGATCTACGTCGCACGGACAACAACCTCGTAGGGGCCGCCCCATGTGGCTGCCCGTGCCCGCCCCGGCACCGCAACCCGCGGCCGCATCCGTGACAACCTCACCCGCCGGCCACACGTGCGCAACGCCGCCGCACTTACGCACTCTCTCGCCTCCGCCGCCACTCCCCACACAAATCCCGCGCGGCCTCCTCCCATCTCGGAAATCGAAACTCGAAGCCCGCCTCCAGCAACCGTCCGGGCACCACGCGCCGGCTCTTGAGGATCAACTCCGTCTCGGTGCGCAGAAATACCGCGCCGACCTCCAGCATCCAGCCCGTCGCGGGGAGGCCGGCGCGCGTGCCCCACGCCTCTCGCAGCACGCGCATGAAGTCGTCGTTGGGGAGCGGACCGGGCGAGGCCAGGTTCACCACCCCGGCGAAGTCCTCGCGCTCGATCAGCCAGCGCACGGCCCGCGTGAAGTCCTCGTGGTGGATCCACGATACGAACTGCCGCCCATCCCCCGAGCGCCCGCCCAGCCCGCGCCGCACGAGCCCCAGCAGCACGTCAAAGATACCGCCCGCATCGGGGCTCAACACCACCGCCGAGCGGAGCGCGACCTTGCGGGTGTGCGGCACGGGGGCCTCGTCGAACGCGCGCTCCCACGCCCGCGCCACCTCGATGCTGAAGCGCCAGCTGACCGGCGCGTCCGGCTCGTCGCCGCCGATGATGCCGGTGGCCTCGTCGTTGGGCGCGTCGAAGCGGTGGGCGTAGATGGTGGCCGTGCTCGACTGCAGCCAGACACGCGGCGGCCGCACGCAGCCGGCGATGGCCTCGCCCAGCACACGCGTCGAGTCCACGCGCGACTCCATGATCTCGCGACGGTTGGCGGCGTTGTAGCGGCAGTTGACGTTGCGGCCCGCGAGGTTGATCACCACGTCCGCGCCCTCCAGCTCCGCCGCCCAGGGGCCGAGCGTCCTCGCGTCCCAGGTCACCGAGCGCCACGGCCCCGCGCTCGCGGAGCGCCCAAGCACCACCACCTCGTGCCCGTCGCCCCCGAAGGCGCGCGCGAGCAGCGTTCCCACCTGTCCCGACCCGCCGGGGAGGACGATCTTCATTTCGCCTTTGATGCACCTGGTCGCGTGACGCACACCCGCGACGAGTATAGCGGGCGAGCCGAACACGCGGCCAGCCCGCAAGGCAGCTCGGACGTCAGGAAAGCTGCTTTACCTGACCGCTGCTTCGCCCCCCGCCCACGCGATCACGGGCATGGCTCGGCCACCACCCTGATCTTCCGCGCCGCGCCATAGAAGAGCCGCGCCCCCTCCTCCGCCGCCACGCCGAACGCCCGCGCCGGGCCGAAGAAGTCGCGCAGTGCATCCGCATCGCAGCTTTCGAGATGGCCGGGGAGGACGCGCGGGTCGTAGAAGCGGAACCGCATGCCCTCGCTGTCCGGTGACCGCACCACGAGCAACTCGCGGAGGTGGCGGGCCAGCGCCTCCAGCCCGCAATCAGCCACCACGAACACGCCCCACGCATCCGCCGCCCGCGTCTCCGCGATCCACTCCAGCAGCTCCGCGTCCGCCTCGAACAGGTACGGCGCGATGGCCCATAGCGCCGCGTCGGTACCCGCGAACAGCGAAACCGCGCGCGCTCCCCGCTCCCACGCCATCGGCGGCACATCGCCGCGGTCGCATGCGTCGATGATGGCGTACAGCTCCCCCGCTTCCGCGTAGCGCCGGAGCTGCGCGGCGTCGACCACGGCCTGCGTCATCGCGCAGGCGCGGCCTGCGGCGGCCACGCAGGAGGCGCCCCGAGTGCCGCCGGGCCGGGGATGTGAGCGGTCTCGCGCCTCAAGTCTATTCCTGCCGGCACGGGAGAGTTGCTCACCTCCTGTCCGATGGGCGAAGCCGCGAGGCGAGTCGCGTAGGCACGCGCGTCGGCGCCGCTTCCGTTGTACCTGGCCCATGCCTGGCGCGCCCATTCACGCCACGTCATCCCCGCGCTGTACTCACCACGCAGGTTGCTGGTCAGAAAGAGGTTCAACCCGTTCCGGATGTTCTCGCGCCAATCCCACGCCACCTCGCGGACGATCGGCCGGTTCGGGAGCCTGGTGTACTGCGAGATGCCGACTCCGAAGTCGAACGTGGCGAGGGGAAAGTTCGGTGGATCATCGGGCCAGTCGAAGCGCACTCCCCTGTAGCTAGTCCCCGTCTGCGCCCGTGCTCTGAACTGCGTGTAGTCGGATTCGTGGGCGAATACGGCTCGCACCATCGTCAGTATGTTCTCGTTGCGGCCCGCGAGAACACGCTCCAGGTGATCGACCACGTCCCTCTGTTGGGGATTGGACCCGCCGATCCGCAGGTGGACGTAATCCAGCAGCCACGTACTGGAACCGGGTGGACGAGCGGCAACGGTAAGCAGCGCGTGGCCACCCATCAGGTTCGCGGGACTGTTGTAATCGTAGCTCACCGCGGGATCGGGAGTAGCGGCGAAAAGAGTGAAGTCCGCCGCTGTGCTCCGCCCCTGCCATTCGAGCTGGTGGATCTCCGAGCGTCCCGAGTAGCGCGAGTTCCCGGTGTTGATGTGGCGCGACAGCACGTGGCGGCACTGCAGGCGCCAGTGGATCGGCGTCTGCCCGGGCGAGAAGCCGCGGAGTGTGCAGCGAACCGCGATGGGCGGCATGGCCGGGGTGCCCGTGATCGCCAGCACGTTTCGATTGAACGCTGGGGCGCGCGGAACACCGCCGGCCCGGTAGCCGGGTGGATCCTGGCGATCGAGATTCGCGATCTGGAGCGCCGGTCCCGCCGTCTGCAAGGTGTTGCCGCCGCTGCGGGCAACGGGATTGGCGCCCGGAGCCGCGAGCACCGTCCGCCGCTGCGGTGGCTGGAGGCCCGTGTCGAAGTCGGGGAAGTTGTTGTCCAGAATGCGCGGGTCGGCCGCGGCGGGCGCGCTCTCGCCTATGACGGGCACGGTTAGCTGAGGGTCGGAGTGTCAGTAGCCAAGGGCCCGCAATCGCGCGCGAACCGCCGCCGCCGTGCGCAGGCCGTACACCTTCTCCGAGATGGAATCCAGGTGCACGAACCGCGTCCCATTCCAATCGAAAACGGCGACGTTGTTCTCTACGTTCCAGTCGCGATTCCCACGATCGTCGGCCGGGCCGCGGCCTTCCGCGCGGAGGATCAGCACGAGCTCGCGCGCGGCGTCACCGTCCGCGTTGGCGCGGAGCGCCGCCCGCACCTCGTACGCGGGCGCGGCGACTTCCCACAACGAGACTTCGTCGAGCGGAAGGACGTGGCGGCGGTAATAACCGGGGCAACCGGCGGCTGGCGTCAGAACCCAACCATCCTGCAGCCCGGACGACCGGGTGCCGAACAGTGCAAGGATGTCGCGCGGCGTGAATCCGAACTCCCCCTCCAGCGCCCGGTGCGACAGCTCCATTCCGGCCGGCCGCACTCGCATCAGGAACGCGGTGGCGGTCTCTCCGGCATGCCGGCGGACAGTGGCGTTATCGCCGCACGCGTTCGTCTGAGCGTCGGTTTGCACCACACCGCGTGGGGATTGGGCGGCCGCTGTCGGATGCCCAAAGACCGGCAAGGACGCCGCAGCGAGTCCTAGGGCGCTCCACGTAAGCGCTTTCGTGATCTTCATCAACGTGAGACGGTGCATGACAGCGCCGTATCGTGCTTGAGTGACGGTTGGAACTCGTGTCCACCTGCGGCGCGCACAGGCCCCGATGGAGATACCCCGGATCGCGGAGGTGCGCACGTCAGCTTCCGTGGCGGGCGCGGAGGGCGTCGGCGGTGGGGGCGTCGAGGCGGCCCGTTTCCTCCAGGCCGGTGGCGGCCTGGAAGAGGCGGAGCGCGTCCTCCGTCTCCGGGCCGGGGACGCCGTCCACCTCGCACGCGGCGAAGCCCAGGTTGCGGAGGCGGCCCTGCGCGCCGCTGATCTCGTCCGCGGGATCGAGGTGGCCGAACGCGAGCTCGAAGCGCTCCTCGGCCTCGGCGACGGGCTGGCCCTCGTGGGCGGGGAGCACCAGCTCGCCGTGCCGCGCGTCGCACGGGATGCGCGCCTCCAGCCAGCCGTCGCCATTCGTGCTGCCGGAGTGCCAGAAGCCGTCCACGCACAGCTGGTACGGCTGCGCGGCGCGCGGGGCGTCGGCCTCGCGCAGGAGGCGGAGGCGGAAGAGGGTGGTGCGACCCCTGGCCGTGTAGCGGTTGCGGGTCTGAACGACGCAGGGGCGCGGGGCGGGCTCCGGCTCCGGGACGAAGAGGACGTCCCCGGGTTGGAGCACGGCGGGATCGGGACGGCGCGCGCGCAGCTCCGCGTTCTCCGGGTGCTCCCAGAGCGCGGCCCACGGGGTGCCGTGCTGCGTGGCGATGCTGAGCGCGCAGTCGCCCTGCGCGAGGGTGTGGAGGGGCATCGGCGGGCTGTGCGATTTCAGGGAAGCGTTATCCCCCTGGCGGGGAAATCTGAACGGCGCTACAATGAAAGAAGGACTTCTTCGGCGCGTCAAGTCCCGCGCCGTTCCCCCTCCACCCCCGCATGCCGATGCTCCCCGCTGCCCGAGTCGGCGACATGCACGCGTGCCCGATGTGCGACGGCCCCAAGCCGCACGTGGGCGGTCCCATCCTCCCCGCGGGCGTGCCCACGGTGTTTCTTGCCGGCATGCCCGCGGCCGTGGTGGGGACGATGTGCGCGTGCGCGGGCCCTCCGGACACCATCGTGCGCGGCTCGGCGACGGTGTTCATCGGCGGGAAGCCGGCGGCGCGAATGGGGGACACGACGATGCACGGGGGCGTCATTACGGCGGGCGCCCCCACGGTGCTGATCGGCGATTCGGGCGGCGGCGGGGCGGGCACTCTGCAGGCCGGCGCCATGAGCGCCGCGCGCCAGTCCGCGGCTCCCTTCGCCTCCACGACCCCCGCGCCAGCCGACGCCGCGACGGTGTGGACGGAGATCGAGCTGGTGGGCGACGACGGGCTGCCGGTGCCTGGCGAGGCGTTCGTGGTCACCACGCAGGACGGGCGCAGCATCGAAGGCGCGCTGGACGCCAACGGCCACGCCCGCCTGGACGGCCTCGAACCAGGGAGCTACCGCGTCGACTTCCCGCGGCTGGACGGCCGCTCGTGGAGCGCGGCAGGGTGATCGCTCTTACCCGGCAACCTTTGACGGACCTCGCTTAGCGCGGCCCCGCGAGGAGCGTGTCCTGGATGGCCGGGAGCACGCGAAAGGTCTTCAGCGTTAGGTCGAAAAAGGGCGCGCCGTCCTGCGTGAGGCGCATGGTGCGCGGCCAGCGCACGCCGCCGCTCTCGATCTCGCCGCTCAGCCAGGCCTCCTGCACCACGGGGTTCCCGGTGGTCGCGTCGTGGATGCGCGCGCGGATGCGTGAGAGCCGCCCGGTGGCGTCCACGTACAGCTCGACGTCCGGCCGTCCCGGGTTTCGCGCGAGGATGCCGCGGTGCCCCGTGGAATCCGGCGGCAGCATGGTGAGCGTCACGGCCGGCGCCCGCAACGGAACGAGGCGCATCACGGAGTAGAAGTAGAACTCCTCTTTCTCGCTGGCCAGCATCAGCGGCGGCATCGGCGTGAAGCCGTTCGCGTTGACGAGCCATCCGCGCGGCGCCGCGAGCACGATGTGGCGCATCGTCGATGGCCCGCGCTCGACCGCGTAGGTGGACACGACCGCCGTGTCGGGCGGCTGGATGGCCCAGCAGCCGCTGATGGGCACGGTGCGACCTCCCGCGTGCACCGTCGCGTCCGCGTCCCATGTGAGCCCGCGAGCCCGCTCCAGCGCCTCCGCGCCCCCCGCCTGCTCGATTGCCCGCGCCAGGATCCGCGCCGGCTCGTCCTCCGTGCGCGCGCCGGGCGCCGCGGATGCGCACCCGGCGAGCAGGAGGATGACGAGCGGGATCGGGATGCGCATTGCTGATCGTGGTATAGAGCGCGGAGTCAGGATTTCTCGCCGCACTCCGGGCAGAACTTGGCGGAGGCGGGGATCTCCGCTTCGCATGACCGGCAGTTGCGCTTCAGGGCGACGGGGGTGCCGCACTCGGGGCAGAACTTCGCGCGGCCGACCGGCGCGCTGCACTCGGGGCAGCTCACGACGCGCTGCTGCAGGTCCTCTTCGCTGACGGTGGCGCGCTCGTACGCGGCTTCGCGGGCGCGCTCGATCTTGGCCTCGCGCTGGATGACGGCGAGCTCTGCGTCCAGGCGGGGCACGCAGGTGGTGCAGGTGCCCTCGTCCGGGTTCCAGCAGTTGTCGCAGTAGTGGTTGGCGCACCGCGGGCAGCGGTGGAAGTGCGTGCGCGCCTCCTCCACGGCGGTGCGGAACGCCTCGTCGCGCGCCTTCTGCCATCCGGCGCTGCGCACGTGGCTGAGCGCGTTGCGCGCCGAGCCAAAGATCCCGCCGAAGACGCTCTCCGCCATCCCGAGCACGCTGTCGGCCGTGCCGGTGGCGTAGCGGTCGAAGGGGGAGCGCCACGCGTCGTGGCACCCCTCGCAGTAGAACTCGAACTGGAACCCGGTGTCCGTCGAGAGATCCTGGTGGTTGTCGGAGAACTGGATCTCGCTCATGGCTTTCCTCGTTTTTCGGCGGGGTGGGATGCGGGTGGGGCAGACGGGGAGTATAGGCGTGCGCGCTCGCGGGCAGCAAGCATGTTTTGCGAGTACCCGGTGCTACACGGGCTCTTCGGTGAGCGCGCGCAACTTGAGCATCGTGGCCCAGTTGCGCGCCGTCCCCCGGTCGCCGAGCAGGCGGTTGAGGGCGTCTGGGAGGCGGCTTTCGAGGACGCCCTCCCTGCACCACGCGTACGCCACGCGCCGGCCGAGGGCGAGTGAGTCGGTGCCCCAGTCCTCCTTCGCCAGCGGCTCGAGCAGCGCACGATCGGCGGGGTTGCGCAGCACGGTGACCAGGAAGCGCGACGGGTTGTCCACCTCGCCGAACGGATTCCCATCGACCGCCTCCGCCACCTCCGCCGCGGTGAGCACCGTGACTCGCGAGGAGATGCCCATCCTGGCGACGATTGCCTCCTCGATGCGCGCCGCGGCGTCCTCCGGCTCAGTGTCCGTGGCCGTGTAGACGACGTTGCCGCTGTTGAGGAGCGTCTTCACGTCACCGAAGCCGAGCTCCGCGACCAGCGCGCGCAGATCCGCCATCGCGATGCGCTTCGCCTTGCCGACGTTGATGCCGCGCAGCAGCGCGATCTGCTTTTCGGTTGCCATTTACAGAGGATAGCGCCGGCTCACTGTATAATCCATCACGGCAAAGGCCACTATCGCGACCGCCACGAACGAGAGGACCAGGCTGAGCGCGCCAAGCGCGAGCTGGGCGGGGATGCCGGCCGGGCGTGGCCGGCGGAGGGTGCGGTTGATCACCCATGCGCTGATCCCCAGCGGCACCGCCAAGATGGCCGTGTGGAAGAGCATCGCCGCCCGGTCGAAGTGCGCGAACGATTCGCCGTGCATCAGGAAGGGAAGGGAGCTTCCCGCCACGATCCCCGCGAACCACACCGCCCAGAGCCCCGGCGTGCCGAAGCGGCGCCCCGCCAGCACCGCCGCCACCACGTAAACCGCGACGAGCGCTAGAGATGCAGCGGCTGCCGCCCAGTTCACGGTTGCCGACGACTCACTGAAGTTCACGCGTGACACTCTCCGGCGGGACCATGATGCAGATGGCGGGCGACGCATATTGCTCCGCGTGCCGAGACGTTGTCAACGGAATCGCTCCCGGACCCCCCACACGGCCCGGCGCTTGCGAAGGCCGCGCGCCCTACGCAGGGCACTCATGGGACTGGAGGGAGCGATGAAGATGCGGTTGAGAGCGGTGGGCGATCAGGTGATCGTCATCACGGGGGCGGACAGCGGAATCGGGCTGGCGACGGCGCGCGAGGCGGCGCGGCGCGGGGCGCGGGTGGTGATCAGCTCGCGCAACGCGGAGGCGCTCGCCCGGATCGCGGACGAGCTGCGCGCCACCGGCACGGAGGCCGAGTGGCTGGCCGGCGACGTGGGCGACGAGCGGGCGATGCGCGAGCTGGCGCGCGTGGCGGTGCACGCGTTCGGGCGCATCGACACGTGGATCAACAACGCCGGCATCGGGATGTACGGCGAGCTGGAGCGCACGCCGCTGGGCGACGCGCGGCGCCTCTTCGAGACCAACTACTGGGGGATGGTGCACGGCGCCCTCGCCGCCCTGCCCCACCTGAGGCAGAACGGCGGCGCGCTCATCAACGTGGGGAGCGTGGAGAGCGGCGTCCCCATCCCCATGCACGGGCACTACGCGGCCAGCAAGCACGCGGTCAAGGGCTTCACCGATGCGCTGCGGATGGAGCTGGAGCACGACGGCGCGCCGGTGGCGGTGACGCTCATCCGCCCGGCGTCTATCGACACGCCCTTCACCGAGCACGCGCACAACCACATGGAGGGCGCCGATCCCGAGCTCCCGGCTCCCGTGTACGCGCCCGACGTGGTGGCGGACGCCATCCTGCACTGCGCCGAGCACCCGCGCCGCGAGCTGATCGTGGGCGGGGCGGGGAAGCAGATGTCGTCGATGTGGCGCTGGGCCCCGCGCCTCTTCGGCAGCTACGCGGAGAACGTGGTGTGGGAGCAGGAGCGCGCCCCCCGCGGTAACAAGCGGCGCAACGACGCCCTCTACGCGCCCACCACCGCCGGCAGCGAGCGCGGCGACTACCCGGGGCACGTGATGGAGTCCAGCGCGTACACCAGCGCCGCCGAGAACCCGCTCCGCTCCGCCCTGCTGCTGGGCGTCCTGGGCGTGGGGACGGTGTGGGCGGTGCGCTCCGGGCTGTTCGGGCGGGTGTACGGCGGGGCGCGCGAGCGCATCACCGGCGGCGGCGACACGATGTCGCGCGCCAACCGCGAGATGCGGCACGTGCTGGAGCACCTGGAGATGCTGGGCGGCGAACCCATCGAGCAGCTCACCCCCGAGGAGGCGCGCCGCCAGCCCACCCCCGCCGAGGCGGTGATGGCGCTGCTGCGCAAGCACGGCAAGAGCGCCGAGCCGGAAGAGGTGGGGAGTGTGGTGGAGCGCACCATCCCCGGCCCGGGCGGGCCGCTGCCGGTGCGCATCTACGCGCCGCGCGGAGCGGGGCCCTTCCCCGTGATCGTGTACACGCACGGCGGCGGATGGGTGATCGCCACCAACGACACCTACGACTCGTCCGCGCGCGCGCTGTGCAACGCGGTGGGCGCGGTGGTGATGTCGGTGGAGTACCGCAAGGCGCCGGAGCACCAGTTCCCGGCCGCGCACGAGGACGCCTACGCGGCCTACGTGTGGGCGCTCGCCAACGCCGCGGAGATCAACGGCGACCCGTACCGCATCGCGCTGGCGGGTGAGAGCGCGGGCGGCAACCTGGCGATCTCCACGGCGGTGATCGCGCGCGACCGCGGGGTGCGGCTGCCGGCGCACATTCTGGCGGTGTACCCGATCGCCGACGGCAACACGGACTCCGAGTCGTACGAGGAGAACGCGGACGCCAAGCCGCTCAACCGGCCGATGATGCAGTGGTTCCTGCACCACTACCTGCGCGGCGCCCCGGACACGGGGCACCCGCTCATCTCGCTGATCCACGCGGACCTGCATGGCCTGCCGCCGGTCACCCTGATCGCGGCGGAGATCGACCCGCTCCGCTCGGACAGCGACCACCTGTACGACCGGCTGCGCGACTCGGGCGTGCGGGTGAAGTACCACCTCTACAAGGGCGTCACCCACGAGTTCTTTGGGATGGGCGCCGTGCTGAGCGAGGCGCGCAAGGCCGTGAACAAGGCCGCCGCCGCCCTCAGCTCCTCCCTGGAGCGGCCGGCGTCGTAACGCTCTGTAGGGGGATGTGAAACGGGCCGGCGGCTGGTTGCCGCCGGCCCGCTTCGTCATCGTCCCACCGCGCGGATCAGCTCGTCCTTGGTCATCTTGCTGCGCCCTTCAACCTTTCTTTCCTTCGCCATGTTGTAGAGCTCGTCGCGCGTGTGCTCCTCCAGCGGGCGGTTGGGGTTGCCGGTGCCCTGCGTGCGCTTGTTGGGGGTGCGCCCTTCCTGGCGGCGCTTCTTGTTGACCGTGCGCCCGGCGATTTCCTGCGCCTCGTCCTCGGGCACGCCGCGCGCTTCGGCGCTCTCCTTGACGTGCTCGTACATCCGTTCGTCCTTGCGATTCCATCCGCGGGGCATCGCCGCCTCCTCTCCCGGGTTCGCATTGCGTCGCTGCGCCGTGGGGTGCCACCTCCGTGCCATGTGGTGTATCACCCTACGGAAGTGCAGCGTTTGCCGCCTTTCGATCCGGGGTGGAGCGGGCGATCATTGAGCGTGAATCGAGAAGGCCATAACTCGTGGCTGGAGGATGAGATGAGCGGACCGGAGCGCCGCTGGGCGAACCCGGAGGAGCTGAGCCTGAAGCGGGCCGGGCGGCTGTACGGCCGCGGCTTCACCCTGCGCTGCCCGCACTGCGGCAAGGCGCGGCTGCTGAAGACGTGGTTCAAGCTGAAGCACAAGTGCCCGGAATGCGGGCTGCGGTCGGACCGGGGGGAGGAGGACTTCTTCCTGGGCGGGATCATGTTCAACTACGTCTTCTGCGGGCTCGTCTTCCTGGCCGTGGTGGTGCTGCTCGTCGTCTTCACCTGGCCCGACGTGCCGTGGGACCTGCTGCAGTGGGGCGGAATCGCGTTCATCGCCATCCTCCCGTTCCTCTTCTATCCCTTTTCGCTCACCACCTGGCTCGCGTCGGACATCCTGATCAAGCCGGTGACCGACGAGGAGATGGAGTGGCACCGCGCCAGCCGCGAAGGCGAGTTCCGCAAGCAGCGCGACCGCTGATACCGTTCGTCAGCTTGGTTTGTGCAAAGGCGGAAGCGGAGGTCTCACGCAGAGGCGCAGAGACGCAGGAGAGAACTGCACCTGCATGGCTCACACAGAGACACAGAGCCACAGAGAGAACCGCGGGAGGGTTTTCTCTGTGGCTTTCCTTCTGTGGCCTCTGTGTGATGCTTTTCTCTGTTGTTCTCTCACCGCGTCTCTGCGCCTCTGCGTGAGACAAGCCGGTCAGAATGCACACCGGCTTTCTCTAAACGGTATGAGATAGGCCCCACGCAGGGGCGCACAGTGGAACTGCAAGACGCGGAGAAACACCGTATGTTGTTCTTTCCGTACCCTCTGTGTCTCTGTGTGAGGCCCGCCGTTGGGAGACCGATTGGAGCTGAACGAGCCCGACACGCCCGAGCGCGTCTGCGCCAACTGCGGCTCCCCGGTGCCGGAGGCGTTCTGCGGCGCATGCGGGCAGCGGTACGGGAGACGGCTCGTTTCCGTGCGGCGGATGGCCGTGGAGCTGCTCGACGACCAGCTTCTCGTCAACTCCGCCCTGCCGCGCACGCTCCACGCCCTGGTCCTCCGCCCCGGCCTGCTCACGCGGGAGTACGCGGAGGGCCGCATCGTGCGCTACGTCGCGCCGTTTCGGCTCTACCTGGTGTCGAGCCTGATCTTCTTCCTGATCGTCACGCTGCTGGCCGATCCGGTGAAGCTGGGCGAAAAGGTGGAGCGCGGCGCCGGCGGCGGGGCGGCGGGCGCGGCCGAGGCGGGGGGCGGCACGTACATCCAGTTCGGCCCGTTGGGCGACACCGCGTCGGCGCCGGGATGGTGGAAGCCCGCGGCGCGGCGGCTGGCGGCGCAGGAGGACCGCATCAACGGGATGAAGAAAGGGCAGATCGTGCAGGGCATCGTTGGCGGGCTTGAGAAGAACGCGCCGACCGCCATGTTCCTCCTCCTTCCCCTCTACGCCGCCATCCTGAAGCTGCTCTACGCCCGGCGCAAGCGGCTGTACGCGGAGCACTTCGTGTTCGCGCTCCACATCCACGCGTTCTCGCTTCTCGTCTTCTCCCTGCTGCTCCTCGTCAAGCCGCTCCCGCTCCTGGGGCTGCTCATCTTCTGGCCGCCCGTCTACGCCTTCCTCGCCATGCGCCGCGTGTATGGCCAGGGGCTTCTGAAGACGGGCGCCAAGTTCGTGGTGCTCGGCGCCAGCTACCTCGTCGCCTTCCTGGCGGGGCTCTTCCTCACGTTCGCCGTAGCGGCGCTGACGATCTGACACCATCAACGGAGGTCTCACGCGGAGGCGGCGGAGACGCGGGAGAGAACCGCAATTACATGGCTCACACAGAGACACAGAGCCACAGAGAGAACCGCAAAAGGATTCTCTGTGGCTTGCAGTTCCCTCTGTGCCCTCTGTGTGAGGCTTTTTCCGTTTTCTCTCTGCGCCTCCGCGTCTCCGCGTGAGGCAAGCTGTAGAACTATGCCCGCCGCGCGACCTCCGCCCGCACCACCGGCGCCACGCGCGTGCCGAACAGCTCGATGGAGCGCATGACCTGGCGGTGCGGCATGGTGCCGACGCTGAACTGCACCAAGAAGCGGTCGTGCCGAAAGATTTCGTGCTGAAAGAGGATCTTCTCCGCTACCTCCTCCGGGCTCCCCACGAAGCTGGCGCCGCGCAGGGTTCGTGACGCGTCGAAGGCGGCGCGCGTGAGCGGAGGCCAGCCGCGCTCGCGGCCGATGCGGTTCATCGTCACCGCCGTGGGGCCGAACGCCTCGTCCGCCGCCTGCCGCGAGCCGTCGGCGACGTAGCCGTGCGAGTTGATGCTGACGGGGAGCTTCGCGGGGTCGTGCCCGGCACGTCGTGCGGTCTCGCGGTACAGCTCCACGAAGGGCGCGAAGCGCTCCGGCTGCCCGCCGATGATGGCGAGCGCCATCGGCAGCCCCAGCGTGGCCACGCGCGCCACCGACTGCGGCGTGCCGCCCACCGCCACCCACACCGGCAGCGGGTCCTGCACGGGGCGCGGATACACGCCCTGCCCCGTGAGCGGCGCCCGGTGCCGGCCCGACCACGTGACGTGCTCCCCCTCGCGCAGCTTCAGCAGCAGCTCCAGCTTCTCTGCGAAGAGCTCGTCGTAGTCGCCCAGGTCGTAGCCGAAGAGCGGAAACGACTCGATGAACGACCCGCGCCCCGCCATGATCTCCGCCCGCCCGCCGGAGAGCAGGTCCAGCGTAGCGAAGTCCTGGAAGACGCGCACGGGATCGTCCGAGCTGAGCACGGTGACGGCGCTGGTCAGGCGGATGCGCTTCGTCCTCGTCGCCGCCGCGGCCAGGACGACGGCGGGGGACGAGGCGACGAAGTCCGGGCGGTGGTGCTCGCCCACGCCGAAGACGTCAAGCCCCACCTGATCCGCCAGCTCGATCTCCTCCATCAGGTCGCGCAGCCGCTCGGCGGCACTGACCGTCTCCCCCGTCGCCGCGTCGGGCGTGGCCTCCGCGAAGGTGTAGATTCCCAGCTCCACTTGTCTTCTCCGATGCGGGTAGGCGGAACAAAGTGCCCAGTGCCTGGTGCCGAGTGCTCAGTAACTAGGCACTAGGCACCAGGCACCAGGCACTCGTTTTCTGCCAGCAGCTCGTACGACCGCAGCCGCGCCGAGTGGTCGTGGATGGTGGCGGTCACCATCACCTCGTCCGCCCCGGCCTCCGCGGCGACGCGCGCGATCTCGCGATGGACCGTCTCGGGGCTGCCGACGATCACCAGCCTGCGGTAGCTGTCCGCGATGGCGCGCTCGCGTGGGGTGTACTCGTACGCGAGCGCTTCGTCCGGCGTCGGGATCGGCGCGAACTCGCCGCGCGTGATGCGCACCCACACCAGGTCCATCGACGCGGAAAGGTACGCGGCTTCCTCGTCCGTCTCCGCGCAGATCACCGCGGCGCCCAGGATCACGTGCGGCTCTGGGAACTGCGCGGAGGGGCGGAAGCTGTCGCGGTACGCCTCGATGGCCGGCGCGGGCGGGGTGGGGCTGAAGTGCCGCGCGAAGCTATACCCCGTCCCCAGCTCCCCCGCCAGCCGCGCGCTCGCCCCGCTCGAGCCCAGCAGCCACACCGGCGGCAGCGACACGCCGGAGGGGATCACGCGCACTCCGCGGAAGGGGTGGTCCTCCGGCAGGTCTCCGCGCGACAGCCCCGTCAGCTCGGCCAGGTGGTCGCGGAACTTGGCGGGGTCGAAGGGCCGCAGCGCGCTCGACGTCAGCGGGTCCGTCCCCGGCGCGCGGCCGATCCCCAGGTCGATGCGCCCGGGGTGAAGCGCCTCCAGCGTGTGGAAAGCCTCGGCGGCCTTGAGCGGAACGTGGTTCTGGAGCATGATGCCGCCCGATCCCACCCTGATGCGCTCCGTGGCCGAGGCCACGTGCCCTATCAGGATCTCGGGCGCGGAGCTGGCGATGCTGGGCATTCCGTGGTGCTCGGCGAACCAGTATCGGCTGAAGCCGGCATCGTCGGCGAACTTCGCCAGCTCGAGCGAGTTGGCGAGTGCTTCTACAGGGTTTGATCCGCTGCCTACCGGGACGAGATCCAGAATCGACAGTG
>DASWNZ010000125.1:0-11399 GCA_036398975.1 Longimicrobium sp. | reverse complement strand
CGCGCCCTGCGCCCCCGCAGGCGGGGGAGGGGGTCGGGGGGAGGGGGCCCGCCCCTAACCCAACGCTCACCGCCCGCTCTTGCATCAAACCCCGCTGTGCTAAAAATTTAACCCTGGTGGAACCGCGCTGGCCTGTGTCTTGTACGCAGAAGGACAGCTTGACCCGGAGCACCGCCGCGCCGCCGCCAGGGGGGCGCGCACACCCGCCGCGACGAGCGCAGATGGCCCGCGATCCCCGACGTTCCGACGACCCGCGCCGCGCAGCGCGCCTCACCTTCCTGCGCAGCGCCGTGGCCGGGCTGGTCATCCCCGTGCTGGCCGGCGGCTTCATGCTGCAGCGGCAGGCCAACGACGGAGAGCGCCTCTTCTACGAGGTGCTCACCCGCATCGCGTCGCGCGGGGTCGATTCGATTCCCGAAGACTCGCTGTACGAAAAGGCCGCGCGGGGGCTCCTGCGCAGCATCGGCGATCCGTACGCGGAGCTGTACACGCCGCGCGAGCTGGCGGCCTTCCAGCGCGAAGGGCTCCGCAACGGCTACGGCGGGCTGGGGATGCTGCTGGAGCGGGTCCGCGACACCACCGTCATCACCCGCGTCTACCCCGGCAACCCCGCCGCCGCCGCCGGCGTGCGCGTGGGTGACCGCGTGATCGCCGTCGAGGGGCACCGCGTCGTCGGGCTGCCGCTGGACAGCGTGACCTCGCGCGTGCTGGGAGTCCCGGGGACGCCCGTGCGCGTCACCTTCGTGCGCCCGGGCGAGGAGCCCGTGGTGCGCGAGGTGAGGCGCGCCATCGTGCACATCCCCGTCGTGGCCTATGCCACGGTGCTGGAGGGCGGCGTGGGCTACCTGCCGCTGGACCGCTTCAGCGAGGCGTCGGCCGAGGAGGTCACACGCGCGGTGGCGGCGCTGCGGGCCGGCGGGGCGAAGTCGCTGATCCTGGACCTGCGCGGCAACGGCGGCGGAAGCCTGGAGCAGTCGATCCGCATCTCCAACCTCTTCCTGACGCGCGGGCAAGAGATTCTGCAGGTGCGCTACCGCGACCGGCCCGCGGAGGTGTATCGCGCCGAGGGCGGGCCGCTCGCGTCCGGCGAGCCCATCGTGGTGCTGACCGACGCCGGATCCGCATCGGCATCGGAGATCGTGGCGGGGGCGCTGCAGGACCACGATCGCGCGGTGGTGATCGGCACGCCGTCGTTCGGCAAGGGGCTGGTGCAGGAGCTCTTCCCCCTGCCGGACGGCTACGCGCTGAAGCTGACCACCGCCAAGTGGTTCACGCCGAGCGGGCGCTCCATCCAGCGCGAGCGGCGCGTGTCCGAGACGGGGCGCTTCCTTCCGGACACCCTGCCGCCTTCCGACTCGGCGTTGTCGCGTCTCCCCGAGTTCCGCTCGGACGCGGGGCGGATCGTGCGCGGCGGCGGCGGCATCACCCCCGACCTGGTGGTGCGGCCGGACACGCTGGGCGGCGGCGAGCGGGCGCTGGTGCAGGCGCTCACCGGGCGCGCGTCCGTGATCAACGAGGTGCTCACCGAGCTCAGCCTGAACTGGGCGCGCGCCGGCGTGCAGCGCGGCTTCACGGTGACGCCGGCGTGGCGCGAGGCCTTCTTCCAGCGCCTCGCCGCGCGCGGCGCGCCGGTGGACCGCGCCGTTTGGAACGCGGGGCTCCCGCTGATCGACCGTCTGATCGCCGACCGCGTGACGTCGCTTGCCCTGGGCGAGGAGGCATCGTTCCTCCTCACCGTGCCGCGCGACAACCAGCTGCAGGCGGCGCTGCGGGTGCTGCGCGGGGCGCGCACCCAGCAGGAGGCACTCGCCCGCGTCCCCGGCGCCACGGGCGGCGGGCGCTAATTCATCAGGGGCCGGCCGGAGCGGCGCGGCCCCGTCCCACACCTCCCTCCAGGAGCAATCGAGTGAAGAGCAGATTCGGAATGGCAGCGGGCGCCGCCCTGGCGCTGGCCGCCGCGCCGGTGCTTGCGCAGGCGCCGCGCGCCGCCGCGGGCGAGGGGCCGGCCCGTCATGCGGCGCGCCCCACCACCGCCGCCATCACCCGCGACGACGCCATGACGCGCGTCTACGTCCTGGCCGACGACTCGATGATGGGGCGCGACGCCGGCACGCGCGGCAACGTGATGGGCACCGACTACATCGCGGCCGAGGCGCGGCGGATCGGGCTGAGGCCTGCGGGGGAGAACGGCACCTACTTCCAGACCGTGCCGATGGTGCGCCGCACGGTGGACCCGCAGTCGTCGTTCACGCCGCAGGGCGGCAACCCGCTGAAGCTGTGGGAGGACTTCGCGCCCCTGCCGCAGGTGGAGGGCTTCTTCGACGTCTCCACCACGCTCACCGCGCAGGCCGCGCCCGTGGTCTACGGCGGACGCTGGGGCGACTCGGCGGCGATGACGCCCGAGCAGGCGCGCGGGCGCTTCGTCGTCTTCTCGGCCCCGATGGCGCCGAATGGCCGCCCCGATTTCCGCATCTGGACCAAGGGGCCGATGACGCGCTACGCCGGGGCCACCGGCATCGCCATCGCCACGCTGGACGCGTCGCCGCCTCCGTTCGTGGGCTTCCTGCGCGAGGAGCAGCTGGTGCTACCCGCGGAGCGGGGCCAACAGGCAGGTCCGCCGGTGATGCTGGTGACCTCGATCGCGGCGGAGCGGCTCCTGGGCGCGCCGCTCACCTCGCTGCGGCCCG
Organism: Longimicrobium sp.; assembly: GCA_036398975.1. Taxonomy (GTDB): domain Bacteria; phylum Gemmatimonadota; class Gemmatimonadetes; order Longimicrobiales; family Longimicrobiaceae; genus Longimicrobium. The sequence goes on along the minus strand of DASWNZ010000125.1, from coordinate 8,712 downwards.
GCGCAGCGGCGGCGGGCGGGCGCACGGTGACCGGCGGCTTCCGCCCGCTGGAGCAGCGCACGGCGTTCCCGGCGCGCAACGTGGTGGCGATCCTTCCCGGCACCGATGCGCGGCTGCGCGGGCAGTACGTGGCCGTCGGCGCGCACAACGACCACGTGGGCATCGCGGAGCACGCGGAAGACCACGACTCCCTGCGCGTCTTCGACCGCCTCTTCCGCCGCGGCGGCGTGGAGGCGCCGCCCAAGGAGGATCTGAGCGCGGCCGAGACGGCGCAGCTCCGCGCCGGGATCGACTCGCTGCGGCGGATTCGCCCGGCGCGCCGCGACTCCATCTTCAACGGCGCGGACGACGACGCCTCCGGCAGCGCCGGCGTGCTGGAGATCGCGCAGCAGATGGCGGCCCGTCCGCCGCGCCGCTCGATCCTATTCGTCTGGCACACGGCGGAGGAGAAGGGTCTCTTCGGCTCGCAGTACTTCACGGAGCATCCCACGGTGCCGCGCGACTCCATCGTGGCGCAGCTCAACATCGACATGATCGGCCGCGGCCGCGCGGACGACGTGGAGCGCGGCGGCGGGCAGGGCTACCTGCAGCTCGTGGGCTCGCGCCGGCTCTCGACGCAGCTGGGCGACCTGGTGGAGGAGGTGAACCGCACGGGGAGCCACGGCTTCACCTTCGACTACTCGATGGACGCCGACAAGCACGAGGCGAACATCTACTGCCGCAGCGACCACTACAACTATGCCCGCTGGGGCATCCCGGTGACCTTTTTCACCACCGGCGGCCACGCGGACTACCACATGGTGACCGACGAGCCGCAGTACATCGACTTCGACAAGCTCGTGCGCGTGAGCCGCTTCATCGGCTCCGTCGCCGAGGCCGTCGCCAATCGCGACGCGCCCCCCATGGTCGACAAGCCCAAGCCGGATCCGTACGGCCGCTGCAAGCAGTAGGCCGGGGTGAGTCGCCGGGGGCTGAAGCCCCCGGCTGGAACCACGCGAAGACCGCTGAAGCGGTCTCGGTTGCGGTGCATGCGGAGTTCCCCCCCTCACCCGCCCTGCCCCCTCCCCCGCAGGCGGGGGAGGGGGCCGGGGGGAGGGGGTCCTCCGCGCGGCACAAAACCCGCCGAAGCAACCTCAAGCCCCCTCTCACGATGACAGGAGGGCGCAGCCCTCTCCTGTTATCGGGAGAGGGGGCAGTCGAGTGTAACGAGACGGGGGTGAGGGCCCTTGCAAGAACGCGAATACGTCCTGGGCACCGGCGACGACGAGCTGACGCGGCTCGGATTTCAGCATGCGATGTGGAGCGGGTACGCGGCGGAGGCGTGGGAGGCGGCCGGCTTCGGGCCGGGACAGCGGATCCTGGACGTGGGGTGCGGTCCGGGATACGCGTCGTTCGACCTGGCGCGCCTCGTGGGGCCGGCGGGGCAGGTGCACGGTATCGACCTTTCCGCGCGCTTCATCCGCCACCTCCAGGGGGAGATCGCCGCGCGCGGCATCCCCAACGTCACCGCCGAGGAGGGCGACCTCACCACGGCGCCGCTCCCGCCCGATCGGTTCGACGGGGCGTACGCGCGCTGGGTGCTCTGCTTCGTCGCCGACCCGGAGGCGGCGGTGCGGGCGGTGGCGCGTGCGCTGCGGCCCGGCGGCGCCTTCGTGGTGCAGGACTATTCGCAGTACGATGCCGTCCAGATCGCCCCCGAGGACCCGGCGTTCGCGCGGATCTTCCCCGCGGTGGTGCGGGCGTGGCGCGAGCGCGGCGGCGACCCCAGCGTGGGCGCGGCGCTCCCCGCGATGATGGAGCGGTGCGGGCTCGGGGTCACGCACATCCGCCCCATCCGCCGCATCGGGCGACCGGGGACGGCGTTCTGGCAGTGGCCGCGCACCTTCTTCGACAACTTCCTCCCCACGCTGGTAGAGGCGGGCCTGCTGAGCGCGGGCGAGCTGGCGGAGTTCGATGCGAGGTGGAAGGAGTGGGAGAGCGTTCCCGGCGCCTTCTTCGCGTCGCCGCCGATGGTGGAGGTGGTGGGCGTAAAGCGTTGATGGCCCGGCTCCTGCAACGCGCCGCGCCCGATCGCGAACCGAACCCGAACGAGGAGGATGCGAACGTGGCCAGTCTCTCGCGAAAGCTTCTGTGGATGGTGGTCGGCACGGCGGCGTCGAAGGTGGTGAGGAGCCGCACCCGCAAGGCGATGCACACCGAGCACGGCGCCCCGCGCCTTCCGTACCGCGTGCGCCGCCGCAGCGGCCTGGGCACCGCCATCGTCCTGGCGGCTGGGACCGGCGCCCTGATGGCCCTCGCCGACGTGCTGAGCGAGCAGGGCAAGGACGCCGCCCGCGCTCGGTAAGGCACCGGCGACTGAAGTCGCAGCAACAACCGCAGAAAGTCCACCTTCGCGGACTCGTCGCTCGGCGCTCGGCCGGGGCCGCGAGTCCCCGCAGGGGGACTTTGTGCTTTTGTTGCCGCGAGTTCACTCGCCCCGATAACTTCCCCGCATGCGAATCGTCCTCCAGCGCGTGTCGCGCGCCCGCGTCAGCGTCGAGGGGCGCACCACCGGCGAGATCGGCCGGGGGCTCCTCCTCCTGGTCGGCTTCAAGGAGGGCGACGGCGAGGAGGCGCTCGCGTGGATGGCGGAAAAGGTGGTCGGGCTGCGCATCTTCCCCGATGACGACGGGAAGATGAACCGCTCGCTGGAGGAGGCGGACGGCGCGCTGCTCGTGGTGTCGCAGTTCACCCTCTACGGCGACGCGCGCAAGGGACGGCGCCCGTCGTTCGTGGATGCCGCGCGCCCCGAGACCGCCATCCCGCTGTACGAGCGCTTCCTCGATCTGCTGCGCGCCACGGGCCGGCCCGTGCAGACGGGCGAGTTCGGCGCGATGATGGAGGTGGAGCTGGTCAACGACGGCCCCGTAACCCTGGTCCTGGAACGCTGATCCCGATGTCCGACTCGCCCCGCATCGTCCTCGCCTCCCAGTCCCCGCGCCGCGCCGAGCTGATCGGGCGGCTCGGGCTCGTCTTCGATACCATCCCCGCCGACCTGGACGAGAGCTACCGCGACGGCGAGACGCCCCCCGAGCACGCGGAGCGCCTGGCGCGCGACAAGGCCCTGCACGTCGCGGCCGCGCACCCGGACGCGCTGGTGGTGGGATCGGACACCATCGTGGTGGTCGATGGCGACGTGCTCGGCAAGCCGCGCGACACCGCGCATGCGGTGGAGATGCTGACGCGGCTCGCGGGGCGGGAGCACGAGGTGTGCACCGGGGTCGCGGTGGTGCAGGGGGGACGCGTGGAGAGCGGACTGGAGCGCGTCCGCGTCCGCTTCCGCGCGCTCGACCGCCGCGCCTGCGAGGAGTACGTCGCCACCGGCGAGCCGATGGACAAGGCCGGCGCGTACGGCATCCAGGGCTTCGGCAGCGCGCTGGTGGAAGGGATCGAGGGCGACTACTTCGCCGTGATGGGGCTTCCCGTGGTGCACATGCTGAAGCTGTTCGAGCGCTTCGGCTGGCGCTACGCCTTCGGCGAGCTGCGGCGCGGGTAGGGCGGATGGAGCAGCTGGACGCGCTGGCGGAACGGATCGACGCGCTCTTTGCCGTCGAGGAGCTGGAGCGCGACCCCGGCTTCTCGCGCTTCGTCCCGATGGTGTACGACGCGGCGGGATTCGACTGGCGCCGCACCTTCCAGCCCGGGTTCGTACGGCGGTTCAACGGGCTGATGCTGCGTGGCGGTCCGCGCGTGAACGCCGTCTTCTGCGCCGCGTTCCCATCCGCCGAGGTGCTGGAAGAGTTCCTGCGCGCCGCCGCGCCCGGCGACCTCCTCTTCTGCCATCACCCCATCGACCTGCGCTCCGGCGACCCGCGCGGAGAGCCCGGCGCCGGCTTCGTCCCGATCCCGCCCGCCACCCTGCGGCGCCTGGCGGAGCGCGAGCTTTCGGTCTACGCCTGCCACGCGCCGATGGACACCGCGCGCGGCGAAGTCGGCACGACGACCGCGATGGTGGAGGCGCTCGGCGCTACGCCCGAGGCCGAGTTCTACCCCTACGGCAACGGGTTTGCGGGTGTGGTGTGCGCCGCCGTCCCGCGCTCCGCGGACGAGTGGCACGCGGAGCTGATGCGCGGTTTCGGCGTGCCGTACCTGGACCTCGCCGGCCCCGCGCCGGCCGTCATCGAGCGCATCGCCATCGTCCCCGGCGGCGGCAACTCGGTCGATGCCATGCGCGAGGCGGAGGGATTGGGCGCGCAGGCGTACATCACCGGCGAGATCCGCTCGTACGCGGACAACGAGTACGGCCGCGGCAACCGCGCGGAGATCGACGCCTACCTCGCGAGCGGCGGGATGTGGCTCGCGGGCGTCTCGCACGTCGCATCGGAGGAGCTGGTGATGAAGCGGCAGATGGTGCCCTGGCTCGCGGCCCACTGCGCGGTGGAGGCCCACTTCCTGGCGGAGCCGCGGGCGTGGCGCTGAGCTCGCCCGCGTGCCTGCGGGGCGGAGTCGGCCCGGAGCGCTTCCCGTGCCCCTGCTGCGGCCACCTGGTGTTCGGCGCCGCGCCGGGCTCGCACGAGATCTGCCCGGTCTGCTTCTGGGAAGACGACGACGCGCAGCTGCGCGATCCGACGATCGCGGGCGCCAACGCGGTCACCCTGGCGGATGCGCAACGCAATGTCGCGGAGCTCGGCGCGTGCGAGGCGCGCGTCGCCGGCTTCGTCCGCCCGCCGGCCGCGGACGAGCCGCGCGACCCGCTCTGGCGTCCCATCGACCTGAAGCGCGACACCGTTCCGGCGAGCACGTACTACTGGCGCACCCCATCCTCCACCCGCGCATCCACATGATCCTGGCGATCGATGAAGGGACGACCGGCGTCACCTGTCTGGTGATCGACGTGGAGGGGCGGGTGAGGGGGCGGGGATACAGCGAGTTCGGCCAGCACTTTCCGCGGCCGGGATGGGTGGAGCACGACGCGGAGGAGATCTGGGAGACGGTGCGCCGTGTCGCCGTCACCGCCGTCGCGGACGCCGGGATCGCGATGGAGGGGCTCGCAGGGATCGGGATCACCAACCAGCGCGAGACGGTCGTGCTCTGGGACCGCGCCACCGGCCGTCCGCTCCATCGCGCACTCGTCTGGCAGGACGGCCGCACCGCCGACACGTGCCGCGCCCTCAAGGAAGCCGGGCACGAGGAGGACGTCCGCGCGCGCACCGGGCTGGTGATCGACCCTTACTTCAGCGGCACCAAGCTGTCGTGGCTCCTGGACAACGTCCCCGATGCTCGCCGCCGCGCGGAAGCGGGGGAGCTGGCGGCGGGGACCATCGACAGCTGGCTGGTGTGGAAGCTCACGGGCGGCAATCTGCACCTGACCGACCCGACCAACGCCTCGCGCACACTCCTCTACTCGCTGGACGACGGCGCGTGGGACCCGGCGATGCTCGACCTGTTCGGCGTGCCGGCGGCGGTGCTCCCGCAGGTGCGCGCCTCCAGCGAGGTCTACGGCACCACAAACGGCGAGGCGTTCGGCGGCGAGGTGCCCATCGCGGGGATCGCGGGGGACCAGCAGGCGGCGCTCTTTGGCCACGGCTGCTGGACGGCGGGGGAGGGGAAGAACACGTACGGAACGGGCGCCTTCCTCCTGGTGAACACCGGCTCCGAGCGCGTGGCGTCGAAGCACGGGATGCTCACCACCGCCGCCTGCGGCCCGCGCGGCGAGCGCACGTTCGCGCTGGAGGGCTCCATCTTCATCGCGGGAGCCGCCGTGCAGTGGCTCCGCGACGGGCTCGGCATCGTGGAGCAGGCGGAGGAGACCGACGGGATGGCCCGCTCGCTGGAGAGCAACGACGGCGTATACTTCGTCCCGGCATTCACGGGGCTGGGCGCCCCGCACTGGGAGCCGCGGGCGCGCGGCACGATCTTCGGCCTCACGCGCGGGAGCACGCGGGCGCACGTGGCCCGCGCCGCCCTCGAGGCGATGGCCTACTCCACCGCGGACGTGGTGGAGGCGATGCAGGCCGACGCCGGCGTCACCCTCCCCGAGCTGCGGGTGGACGGCGGCGCCACGTCAAACGACTGGCTGATGCAGTACCAGGCGGACGTGCTGGGCGTCCCCGTGCGCCGCCCCGCGATGGTGGAGATGACGGCACGGGGGGCGGCGGGGCTCGCCGGCCTGGCGACGGGCGTGTGGCGCACGCCGGAGGAGCTGGACGCGGCGCGACCCGAGGAAACGGTATTCAGCCCTGCCGCGGACGACGCCGCGCGCGGGGAATGGCAGCGCGGATGGCGCCGGGCGGTGGGCGCGGCGCGCGCGTGGGCCGCAACGGAGGAGGAATCGTGAACCACCTTATGATCTGCCTGTGCCTTTCCCTCGGCAAGGACCCGACGACCCCCGCGGACCGCTTCTTCGCGGAAGACAAGCTGAAGCACTTCGCCGTCTCCTTCGTCTTCACCAGCCTGGCGTCCAGCGGCGCGCGGGCGGCCGGCCTCGGCCGCACTCCCAGCCTCACCGCCGGCGCCGCGGCGGGAATGGGCCTCGGCATCGCCAAGGAGCTGCGCGACCGGCGCTCCCCCGAGAGCGGCACCGCCTCTCTCTACGACCTCGCCTGGGACGCGATCGGCGTGGGCACCGCGACCGTGCTGGTGGCCCAGGCGCGATGAACGTACCCGAAGTCCCCGCGCGCCTGAGCTTCTCCGGCCAGGCGACGGAGGGGCGCGCCCGCGTCCTGGAGCGCACCCCCCGCTGGCGCCGCACGGCCGCGCTGAAGGAGCTGGCGTGGTGGCTGCTGGCGCCCGCCGTCTTCTTCATCCCACCGCACATTCCGTGGGTGCTGCTGGTGCTGGGCCTGGGCGCCTTTCGCGCGTTCGGCCGCCTGCGCGAGCACCGCACCCTCCTCTGGCTCGAGGGCCCCTGCCCCAAGTGCGGCACCGCCCAGGACTACGCCGAGCTCGGCCGCATGCGCGACCCGCACATGGTGCAGTGCTCAAGCTGCCGCTGGTCCGTGCAGGCGGAGGTCGCGCGCGGCGCCCCCTCCCCCGGACCCCCTCCCGCGGGAGCGCAGGGCGGGTGAGGGGGAGAACTCCGCGTGCACCGCAACCGGCCGCACCCGAGACCGCTTCAGCGGTCTTCGCGCGATTCCAGCCGGGGGCTTTAGCCCCCGGCGATGCGCGCTGCGCCCCCAATCCCCGCTCCTGCCGCCAATCCCGCCCCCCAAGCCTGCGAAGGCAGGCTTCCCGCTGTTGTTGCAGCGGTTTCAACCGCCGGCCCCCCTACCGCGCCAGCGTCGTCCACACCACGATCGCCCCGCACGCACGCCGCCGCCCGGCGCTGCTGTAGTGCATGGCGATGTTGAACTCGCCGGGGACGTCGGTGCCCTCGTAGATCTCCACGGCCACGATGTCCTCGCGCCGCAGCCGGTTCAGCTCCCTCGCCGGCACCTGCCGCCCGTCCAGGAACACAGGCACCCAGCACCTCCCCCCGAGCCTGTTCTGGATGAAAACGATCCCCTCGGCGCCGGCGGGAGTGGCAAAGATCCGCTTCGTGCCGGTGATGTGGTCCGTGATCCGCCCCCGCCCCTTGTCGCGGAACTCGTCGCCGGTCAGGTACGTGCCGATCCCGCGCTCCTTGCGCTCGTAAAAGCCGAGACGCGTAAGGATGCGCGTCTGCGCCGCCGCCGTAGCCGTCACCCCTTCCAGCTGCACCACGCGCAGCGAGTCGCGGCCGGCGGAGACGACCGGTGCCGCGCGCCGCGGAAGCCAGAGCTGCACGGCGCTCTCGCCGCCCTCCACCGCCACCTCGGCGGCGTCGGGCTTCCACTGCAGCGAGTCCGCGCGCGGGTGCGTGAACTCCACCTCGTAGCGCCCAGCCGGCACGTCGGCGATGCGGAACGCTCCGGACGCGTCGGTCGTCGCGGAGTGCCCGGTGCCCGCCAGCCTCACCACGGCGCCGGCGAGCGGCGCGGCCCGGGTGCTGTCGAAGACCGTCCCCGCCACCGCACCCACCGCGACGGGCGCGCCGGCCCCCAGCACCTCCGCCCCCACCTCGGAGATCGAAACGACGCCCGCGTGCGCATCCGGCAGGTTCCGTCCCCTGGAATCCACCATCCGCCCCACGACGGGAAGGCGCAGCGTCCACCGGTTGACGATCCACGTTCCCGCGTCCGTCTGGTCGAACTCCACCGTGCCGCCCCAGCTGTCGCCCTGAGCGATCGCGGCCAGGCCGGTGTAGGCGAACTCCATGAAGCGCAGCTCGGCGCTGGCCGGGTCCAGCCACAGGGTGCCCTGCACGTCGGGAAGGCGCCGCCCGCGCACCGGCTCGAACGCCAGCCCGATCATCCCCGCCGCCGGGCCGCGCCCGGGCACCACGCGGAAGCAGTGGCCGTCCAGGAACTCGTCGGAGAGGAGGACCTGCGCGTCGGGCGCAAAGAACACGTTCTCCCGCCCCTCGCGCCGCACGTAGCCGTCGCGCGCCAGCTCTTCCGGCGGAAGGCTGCGAAAGGGGACGAGGCTCATTCCGCGCGTGGTGTCCTCCCGCGCGGCGCGAACCATCGCGGTGGAAGCGTCCAGCTCCCTGCGGAAGCGGCGGATGGTGTAGACCGTGCCCGCGCTCCTTTCCGACAGGCGGGTGGCGGAGAGTACCTTGCGCGCCTCCTCCCACACGGTGGCGGTGCGGGCCCCGGCGCGCGGGTTCACCACGCACCCGCGGTCGCCGGCGACCGCCTTGATCCCCACGAGCTG
>DASWNZ010000124.1:0-6220 GCA_036398975.1 Longimicrobium sp. | reverse complement strand
AAACCCCCTCCCCCAGGCAGTTTTGGGGGAGGGGGATGCGTCGCGGAGCGACGCTGGGGGTGGGGGCACCTCACGACGCGTTCATCACCACCACGGGGCACGCCGCGTTGTTCAGCACCCGCTCCACGCGCGGCCCCAGGAAGAGGCGGTCGGAGGCGGGCCGCAGATCGGTGCCCAGCACCACCAGGTCGATCCCGTCGCGCGCAAGCTCCAGGATGACGGCCTCCGGGTTGGCGCCGGTGCGCACCTCGGTGTGCGTGCGCACGCCCAGCGCCTCGCCCATCACGCAGAGCTGGTCCACGATGGCCTTCGCCGATTCCATCTGCCGGCGCATCTCCTCGCCGCCCAGGTCCAGGCGGCGTGCCCCCTCGCGCGCCTCCACCACGTTCAGCACCATCACCTCTCGCCCCTCGCCCAGCGCCAGCGCGAACGCGACGTCGGCGGCGGCGCGGGAGGCCGCGGAGCCGTTGGTGGGAAGGAGGATGCGGCGCGGCGGCCAGTTCTCGTCGCCCAGCCGGCCCTTGACGACCATGGTGGGGCAGGGGGCCATGCGCAGGAGGTAGTCGACCATCGGGTCGAAGAGCTCCTCCTTCCCCTGCGCGTTGGCGGGGGCGCCCAGCAGGATCAGGTCGTAATCGTTCTCCGCCTCGCCCAGGATCGCCTTGGCGATGTCCTTGCCCGTCACCACCTTGCGCGTGAGCTCCGTGCCCGGGAACGACTCGGAGACGCGCACCAGGAACTCCTCGCTCGCCGCCCGGTCGCACTCCTCCACCACGGTGAAGAGGGTGACCGCCACGGCGTTGCGCTCGCGCATCTGCTGGATCAGCTCGGCCTCCAGGCGGAAGAGCGAGCGGCGCTCCCCCTCGCGGCAGCGCACGGGCACCAGCACGCGCTTCACCCCCGCGATCAGGCTGTCCTGCGCCAGCTCCTCGCGCTTCAGCCGCTCCATCTCCTGCTTGCCGATCTTGACGTGGCTCAGCGTCCAGCGCAGCGCCGGCGGGGCGAGCACGGAGGTGGTGATGGCCATCACGACGATGATGGAGAACATCTCCTGCGTCAGCAGCCCCATGGAGAGGCCGATGCTGGCGATGATGATCTCCATGGCGCCGCGCGCGTTCATCCCCACGCCGAAGCTGAGCGCCGTCCAGTGGTCGCGCCCGCCCAGGAAGCGCGCCCCCACGTAGCCGCCCACCACCTTGCCGAAGCACGCCACCGCGATCACCAGCAGCGCGATGCCGATGAGCCGCGGCTCGGCCAGGCTGCGCACGTTCACCTTGAGCCCCGCCACCGCGAAGAAGATGGGCGCGAACACCCCCATCGCCATCGTCTCCACCGTGTGGAAGACGCGGCTGGGGAGGCGCGGCATCCCGCCGAGGAGGATCCCCATCACGAAGGCGCCGAGCATCGCCTCAAGCCCCAGCGCCAGCGACAGGGCGCCCCACCCGAAGGTGAAGACCACCACCAGCGACAGCATGCGGTGGTGGCTGACCACGTGGTCCTGCACGTAGTTGAGGGCGTGGCGCACCACCCAGCGGCCGATGGTGAAGCTGATCGCCATGAAACCCAGCACCTTGCCGACCGCCAGCGCGACCGTCCCCGCGTTGGTCGCCTCGCCGCCGGCCAGCCCCAGCACCACCGAGAGCAGCATCCACCCGACGGCGTCGTCCGTCATCCCCGCGGCGATGATGGCCTGCCCCACGTCGCGCCGCATGAGGTTGAGGTCCATCAGCACCTTCGCGATCACCGGGATCGCGGAGATGGACATGGCGGTGGCCAGGAAGAGCGCGAAGACGATGGGCCGCTCGGGGTTCGCCAGCAGGTCGTCCGGGATGTACAGCCCCAGCACGTACCCCGTGGCGAACGGCACCACGATCCCGCCCAGCGACGCCCCCAGCGCCGTCCTCGCCTGCCGCCGGATCAGCTGCAGGTCGGTCTCGAGGCCGGTGATGAGGAGGAGGAACATGGCGCCGAAGAGGCTCACCACCTCCAGCAGGTAGCCCTGCACGTCGCTGTGCGGGACGATCCACTTGCCGATCAGCGGAAAGAAGCCGCTGAGCAGCGACGGCCCCAGGATGATCCCGGCCAGGATCTCGCCCACGACGGCCGGCTGCCGGAAGCGCTGCGCCACCTCGCCCAGCGCGCGCGCCACGAACAGCAGCACGGCGATCTGCAGGACCAGGGCGAGGACGTCGTGGTGTGGGGCCGCGGTAAATCCTTGCATTCCTTCCCAAAAAGAACGGCGCCGCGCCGCCGCGGAACAGGGCACCCCGCTGCCGGCTACGGACGCTTACGCGCGCCCCTCAAAGCACAACCCGAGCCAGGGGTGGATACAGGCGAAACAGGGGCCGGGTGAGTGAACTCGCAGCAACAACAGCACAAAGTCCGCCTTCGCGGACTCCGGGTCCAGACCGACCCGTCAGGGACATCGATGTTGTAGGGGCGGACCTGCGTGTCCGCCCGCCCTCGCCCCCGCCCCGACCCCCGCCGCCCAGCCCCCAAATCCGTAGGGGCCGCCCCACGTGGCTGCCCGTGCCCCGCCCCCGCGCCGAATCCCGCACCAGGAGCGCATAAATTCGCCGCTGGAAAAACACAAAGTCCGCCTGCGCGGACTCCGGTCCAATCCCGCGTTCCTCTAGCCCACTTCAGTGGGCTTCGCGTCGTTCCAGCCGGGGGCTTCAGCCCCCGGCGACCCGTGCCTGGCGCACCGCCCCGCCCCCGGCACCAACTCCGCCCCGCCGAGCCTGCGAAGGCAGGCTTCCCGCGGTTGTTGCAGCGGTTTCAACCGCCGGCGGAAACCTCACCCCCCTCCCGCCCCCAAAGACGCCCACACCCCCATCCGCAGCCGCACCCCGCGCCAATCCACGAACTCATCCGACGCCGCCGCCCCGCCGATCCTCACCGCCGCGATGCTCCGCACCCCCTCGGTATGCCGCGGCGACAGCCACGCCCCCACCGTCGGGTCCCACACCTCCGCACGCCCATCCTGGAGCGTGGCGCACGCCTCGTGGTACGCCACACCCTCGCGCGCCCACGCCGGCGAAGCGCTGGCGTCGCCCCAGCGGCCGTGCCAGTGCGGAAGGTGATGCACCTCCTGGCGCTGTACGAGCTGTACCGGCACCACGCGGATGCCGCGCGCCCGGAACGCCTCCATGCTCAGCGCCTGGTGCGCGCCGCAGTCCAGCTCCTCCGCCTCCATCGCCTCGCACCAATAGAGCGGCCACTTGCTGGGGCCCCACGGGAACTTGCGCGAGATCCAGGCGGGGCCGCCCTCGCCGCGCCACATGGAGCGGTCCATGGCGGTGTACCAGGCGCGCGCCATGGCGCAGCACTCGGTGCCGTGATCGGAGAGGACGGACGGAACGAACTCGGCCCAGGGGGCCGACTCCACGGTCGGCTCAGCAGCACGCATCTTCCAGCAACCCTCGTCCGAAGTTGTAAGCCATGCTGGCGTCGTACGCGCCCGCGTCGCCAATCACCAGCCGGTCGCCCGCCTTGAGCTCCTCGGGGAGCTTCAGGTCGCTCGCCAGGATGTCCGTCTCCATGCAGATCCGCCCTACCAGCCGGTCCTGGCCGCCGCCCACCCCTTCCCACTCCCCCTGCCGTGTGCGCCGGTAGACCCGGTGCGGGTAGAAGGGCGCCATCGGCAGGTCGGAGATGGCGGCGTCGACCACCGCCTCCACCGACCCGTCGGGGCCGCGCCGCACCTCCAGCACGGTGGTGGCGAGGGCCATGGAGGGCTGCGCCATCGCCTTCCCCGGCTCCAGGAAGAAGCGCTCCAGCTCCGGCAGCATCGCCGACGCGGCGGAGGTCATGGCGCCGATGCGGGGAAGGAGCTCGCGGTCGAAGTCGTCGGGGAAGTAGCCGCCGCCCATGTCCAGGCAGCGCACGGGGCGTCCCACGCTCTGCTCGATGGCCGCGGCCCAGTGCACCACCCCCTCGAACACCTCCCTCCACCGCGCCGGCCCCAGCACGTCGCTGGCGAAGTGGAAGTGCAGCCCCATCTCCTGCTCCGCCGGCATCGCCTTGAGCAGCTTGACGACGTGGGCGAAGCGCTCCACGCTCCCCAGACCGCTGCCGAAGCGCGACTCGAAAGTGACCGGGCGCAGCCGGATCCCCAGGTAGCGCGCCTCGGGCGGGCCGTGGCACATCCAGCGCTCGAACGCCTGCGGCGAGTCCGCGAAGGCGGCCATCAGCGGTCCGCCCGCGCCCGGCCCGTCCGGCCACTGCGACGCGGGGCCGTTCATGATGATGCGCTCGGGCGGAAATCCGAACTCCAGCGCGCGGCGCATCTCGGCCGAGCTGATCACCTCCGCGAACATCCCCGCCTGGTCCGCCAGCGCCAGCAGGGTGGGGTGCGGATTGGTCTTCACGCTGTAGCCGAACCCCACCTCCACCGTGCCCCCCGGCTGCGCGGCGAGCACCGCCTCCACCTGCGCGAAACGCTCGCGCGACGTGCGCGGAAGGAACATGCGACGTGGAGTGGAGGCGCCGTTCCCGGCCACCTCCTCCAGGTCGCTCGCCATCGCGGGCACAACGACCGGGCCGGGGCGCGCGGGCTCGTCGTCGCGCGGGCGGTTCTCGCGCAGGCGGCGCGAAAGCTCCGTCATCCCCGAGGGGTGCTTGGAGCCGACGCCGGAATGGTCGTTCGCCTGGCGCACCGCCGGCAGCGGGTGCGTGTTGCGGACGGGCACCTCCAGCACGATGCGCGTGAACTGGTTCGTCTGGAACGGCGCCGGCTGCGGCGTCCCCATCCCGGCCGCCTCCACCAGCAGGGCGGGGAGGTTGTGCCCCGCGAACGACGCGGCGTGGATCCAGGCGGGGAAGCGCGGGTTCCAGTCGATCAGGTGCAGCGTGCCGTCCAGCGCGCGGACGTACTCCAGCTCCCCGCCGCCCGTCCAGTTCAGCTCGGCGATGCGCGCGCGCAGCGCTTCGGCGAAGCCGGGCTCCACCTCGTTCACGGCGCCCGCCCACGTCTTCCCCTCGGCGGTCTGCGTGTGCTTGGTCATGTGCACGCAGTCCAGCAGCTCCCCGCGGTACGCGCAGAACGCCACCGACTCCTCCGCGCCCACCACGTGGCGCTGCAGGAAGAGCTGCTCCGTGCCCCACAGCTCGCTCAGGAAGTCGCGCCCGTGGCGGAACGAGGGCCAGTCGCGCACCCGCATCGCCTCGTAGTTGGGCCCCTTGAGCCACACCCGCCACCCGTGCTCGCGGCAGAAGGCGTGCAGGTCCCAGTCCGACCTGTCCGCGCCCATCCACTCGGGAATCGAGACGGGGAGGCCTTCCGCGGCGAAGATGGCGGGCTTCGCCACCTGCTCCAGCGCCGCGAGGGGGGGAAGCATGGCGCGGGCGGGATCGGGAAGGGCGCCCGACATCCATTCCACCTCCAGGTCCTGCCCTGGAAACCAGAGCGCGCCGCCGTCCAGCACCGCCTGGATGGCGGCCTGGTAGACGGGAAGGCGCATCTCCTTCCACGGCCGCTGCACCCACACCTCGTCGAACACCTCGCTGTGCAGACCGGAGCTTTCCACGCTGTAGTCCACCGCGACCAGGCGGGCGTGCGGAAAGGCCTGCCGCAGCGAGCGCGCCACTCCCAGCCCCGGCGACGGATTGGGGCCGCTGTGCACGCCGCTCACGTAACAGGTCAGCGCCTGGGGAAATCGTTGGACCATCGGCAGCTCGGTCGGGAGGGAACGGGAGTCGGACGGCATCCGGCGGGATGACGGGCGGGGACGGGTCCTCCCCCACCTTTCGTGCCGATCCGGGTTGCACGCAAACGCCGGTCCCGCGCTCCGGAACGCATGGAGTGCCTCACACGGAGACACGGAGGAAAGGACGAGAGGGAACTGCAAGAACGCTATGGTTTTCCTTCCATCCTCTTGGTTTCCTCCGCGTCTCCGTGCGATGGTTTTGCTGTTTCACGCCTGGCGCCGCGCCGGACCCTGCGGGCGCGGCGGGACTGCTCCTTGCCGATCCCGGCTGGCTTGCTTCCTGCCGGAGATCGTTCACCTTTTGAGCCCCCGAACGGCGACGGAAACGACTGGTACACCTTCACCGATGAACGACCCCGGCAGCGTCCACATCGAGCCCGCGGAGCAGCGGCTGGAGCTTCTGGAAGCACGCGTCCAGGCGCTCCCCGCGGAGGCGCGCGCCGAGGCGGATGCGCTGCTGGACGAGCTGCGCGAGACGGTCGCGGGGCTGCGCCGGCTGGCCGGGAGCCCGC
>DASWNZ010000123.1:0-76727 GCA_036398975.1 Longimicrobium sp. | reverse complement strand
CTACCCCGCGCTGCACCGGATGGAGCAGGAGGGATGGATCGCCAGCGAGTGGGGGATGACGGAAAAGAACCGCCAGGCGCGGTTCTACTCGCTGACCCCGGCGGGCGAGGCGCGGCTCGCGCAGGAGCAGGAGAGCTGGGCACGACTCACCCAGGGCGTGCACCGGGTGCTGGGATTCGCCTGACGCACGACGGAGCGCCCCGGGACGAACCCGGAGCGCGAAGCCACCTTCGGTACGGAGATACCAGCAATGGGCTGGTTCAAACGATTCGCCAACCTGGGCCGCCGCGACGGGGTCACGCACGAGATCGACCGCGAGCTCGACTTCCACCTGGCGGAGCTCGCGGACGAGCTGATGGCCGGGGGGATGAGCGAGGAGGAGGCCCGGCGCGAGGCCCGGCGGCGCTTCGGCAACCCGGCCGTGCAGCGGGAGCGCACGCGCGACGTGGACGTCATGGTCTGGCTGGAGTCGATGGGCGCGGACCTGCGCTACGCCTTCCGCTCGCTGCGCGCCAGCCCCGGCTTCGCGCTGGCGGCGGTGCTCTCGCTGGCGCTGGGGATCGGCGCCAACACCGCCATCTTCAGCCTGGTGGACGCGGTGCTCCTCCGCAGCCTGCCGGTGAGCCGCCCCGAAGAGCTGGTGCAGGTGACGATGGCCGGCGGGCAGGACCACTTCACGAACCCGCTCTGGGAGGAGCTGCGCGGCCGGCAGAACGCGTTCTCGTCCGTGATGGCCTTCTCCAGCGACCGCTTCGAGATGTCGCGCGGCGGCGAGTCGCGCCGGGTGGAGGGGGCGTGGGTGAGCGGCGCATATTTCAGCACCCTGGGCGTGGCGCCAGCGGCCGGGCGCCTGCTGGCCCCGGCCGACGACCGGCCCGGGTGCCCCGCCGTGGCGGTGCTGGGCCACGACTTCTGGCGGAGCGCGTTCGGCGGCGACCGCGGCGTCGTGGGGCGCACCATCTCCCTCGAGGGACAGCCCGTGGAGGTGGTGGGGGTAGCGGCGAAGGGCTTCACCGGCGTGGAGGTGGGGCGGGCGGACAAGGTCTTCGTCCCCATCTGCGCCCTGGACGCGATGGACCCGGCGGGCGACGGCGGCCTCTCGGAGCGCAGCAGGTGGTTCCTGCGCATCATCGGGCGCCGCGCGGACGGGCTCGGCGACGCCGCGCTGGCCACTCGCCTGGCCGCGATCGCGCCGGCCACCTTCGCCGCGACGCTGCCGGGCGACTGGGACGAGAACGGGAAGCGCGAATACCTGCGGAACAGGCTGGAAGTGCTCCCGGCGGCCCACGGCAACTCCGCGCTGCGCGAGAGATATCGCACCGCGCTGCTGGCGCTGATGGGCGTGGTGGCGCTGGTGCTGATCGTCGCGTGCGCCAACGTCGCGAACCTCCTCCTGGTGAGGGCCACCGCGCGCCGCCGCGAGATCGCCGTGAGGGTGGCGATCGGGGCCGGGCGGTCGCGCGTGATCCGCCAGCTCCTCACCGAGAGCCTGGTGCTGGCCACCTTCGGCGCGGCGCTGGGGGTTCTCTTCGCCGTTTGGTCCAGCAGGTTCCTGGTGCGGCTCCTCTCCACCCCCGCGAACCCGGTGTGGCTGGACCTTTCGCCCAACGCGCGGGTGCTGGGCTTCGCGGCCGTCGTGACGGCGCTCACCACCCTGCTCTTCGGCCTGGCGCCGGCCTGGCAGGCCGCGCGGGGCGACCCGCACGCGCTGCTGCGCGGGCAGGGGCGCGGCACGGACTCGGCGCTCGGCGCCGGGGCGGGGCGGGCGCTGGTGGTGGGGCAGATCGCGCTCTCCATGGTGCTGGTGGTGAGCGCCGGGCTCCTCGTCTCCAGCTTCTCGCGGCTTCAGCGGCTGGACCCGGGCTTCGACCGGCAGGGGGTGCTCACCGTCTCGGTGGATGCATCCGCCCGGCAGCTTCCCCCCGCGGCGCAGCGCGCGCTGCAGGGGCAGATCCTGGACGGGCTCAGGGCATTGCCGGGCGTACGGGGGGCGGGCGCGTCGGCGCTGACGCCCATCGGCGACGGCATGTGGAACACGATGGTGACGGTGGCCGGGTTTCAGCCCGCGCGCCGCGAAGACGGGATCGTGTGGATGAACGCGGTGAGCGAAGACTACTTCGCCGCGCTCGGCACGCGCCTGCTGGCGGGGCGCGACTTCACACCGGCGGACCGGGAGGGCTCCGCCCCCGTCGCGGTGATCAACGAGTCGCTGGCGAAGCGCTTCTTCGGCGGCACGAGCGCGGTGGGCCGGCAGCTCAAGTACGACGGCCCTGGCGGGGGCCTCGACGTGCAGGTGGTGGGGGTGGTGGAGGACGCCGTGTACCGGTCGCTGCGCGAGGGGGGCGAGGCCACGCTCTACGTGGCGATCCGCCAGCAGCCGGACGTGCCGCTCACCTTCGTGGTGCGCGCGGACGGTGCCCCGGCGGCGCTCGTGCGCCCGGTGGGCGCGCTGCTGGCGGATGCGGCCCCCGGCGCGGTGTTCCGGTTCCGCACCCTCTCCGACCAGGTGGCCGCCTCGCTCCTGCGCGAGAGGCTGCTCGCCACCCTGGCCGGCTTCTTTGGCGGCCTGGCGCTGCTGCTGGCCGTGCTGGGGCTGTACGGCACCGTCGCGTACTCGGTGGCGCGCCGCAGCAGCGAGATCGGCATCCGCATGGCGCTGGGCGCTCCCGGCCGCCGCGTGGTGAGGATGGTGCTGGGCGACGTGGTGCGGATGGTGGCCCCCGGCGTGGTGCTGGGCATCGCGTTGTCGCTGGCGATGAGCCGCTTCGTCTCCTCCTTCCTCTACGGGCTGGAGGCGACCGACCCCGCGGTCATGGGGGTCGCGGCCCTCGTGCTCGCCCTGGCCGCGCTCGTCGCGGGCGCGGTGCCCGCCTCCCGCGCCGCGCGGGTCGATCCGATGGTGGCGGTGCGGGCGGAGTGAACTGCCACAGCCAGAATGTCACGCAAAGACGCGAAGACGCCAAGGAAAGACGCGGAAGCCTTTCCTTTGCGCCTTTGCGCCTTCGCGTGAGACCATTTCCTTCGATGCACACGGATTCGTGAGAAGCGTTGCTTGTCTGATTGCGCTCGCCCTCCTGCCGGGCCGGGCATCCGCGCAGGCCGGCACGAGCGATCCCGTGCTCGCGTGGGTGGACTCCGTGTTCGCGGACTTCGGCCCCGCCACGCCCGGGTGCGCCGTCGCCGCGTCGCGCGAGGGGCGGCCGCTGTTCGCGCGGGCGTACGGGATGGCGGAGACCGGGCGGCGCGCCACACCCGGCACCGTGTACGACATCGGATCCGTCGCCAAGCAGTTCACGGCGATGAGCGTGGTGCTGCTGGCACAGGACGGGAAGCTGTCGCTGGACGACGACGTGCGCCGCTGGATCCCCGAGCTGCCAAGCTACGGACAGAAGATCACGCTGCGGCACCTGTTGACGCATACGAGCGGCATCCGCGACTTCCTGAACCTGCTGGCCATGCAGCGCGGCGGCAGCCCCCGCGTGACCGACGCGGACGCGCTGGAGATCGTCGTGCGCCAGCGGGAGCTCAACTTCGCGCCCGGCACCGATTGGGCGTACAGCAACTCGGGCTACGCGCTGCTTGCCGAGGTGGTGAAGCGCGCGTCCGGCCACGCGCTGCCCCGGTTCGCGCGCGAGCGCATCCTGGCGCCGCTGGAGATGAGCGCCACCACCTTCGTCACGGAGCCCGCGCCGTTCGGGCTCGCGTTGGGATACGTGCGCCGCGGCCCGAATTGGGCCCAGGCCAACTACCCGGTGTTCACCACCGGCGATGGCGGCATGTACTCCACCGCGGAGGATCTGCTGCGCTGGGCCGAGGCTCTGCGCACGGGCCGGGTGGAGGGGATGCCGGCCGTGCGCGCGATGGAGACGGCCGGGGCGCTGAACGACGGCACCCCGCTGGGCTACGCGCTCGGCATGGAGGTGGGGGAGCACCGGGGCGAGCGCACGGTGTCGCACGGGGGAGCCGGCGGGGGGTACCGCGCCGAGCTGGTGCGGTTCCCGGAGCGGGAGCTGGCCGTCGCCGTGCTGTGCAACGCGGGCTCGGCGCCGGCCGAGACGCTCGCCCTCCGCGTGGCCGACGGGCTGCTGGGCAAGGAGCCGCTCGCCGCGCGGGCGCCCGAGGCCGCGTCCGCCGCGGCGCCGGGCATCGAGTTCACGCGGTTCGCGGGCGTGTACGTCAGCCCCAGCGGCGTGGTGCGGACCTTCGAGGTGGATTCCGGCACGCTGCGGATGCGCGTTCCGCCGGGCGTCGTGCGCCGGCTGGTGGCGGTGGACAGCACGAGCGTCCGCGTGGTGAACACGGCCGCGACGTACCACTTCACGCAGGGAGCCGCCCGCGTCGTCGCGACCCCGGGCGAGCCGGCGGCGACCTTTCGCTACGTGGGCGCGCCGGGCGACACCATGGCGCCGCCTGCCCGCTACGCGGGGCGGTACCACAGCCCGGATCTCGGCGTCACCTGGGAGCTGAGCGCGGGCATCGACGGCACGCTGCGGGTAGGGCACGGCGGGCCGCGATCGCCCGAGCCGGCCGCGGCCATGTTCAGGGGCGGCTACATGATCGTCTACGGGCTGATGCGGTTCCTCACCGACTGCCGGGGCGAGGTGGTGGGCTTCACCGTCTCCGACGAGCGCGTGTACGGGCTGCGCTTCGACCGGGTGGGAAGCGTCCGCCCGCCCGCCGTCTGTCCGCCCGGGTAGCGGCGCCCCGCGTCCGCCAGCAGCCGCGTACCACCCCCGTGTGAGCCCTGCCGTTTGCGCTCCGCCGCGCTATCTTGTGCGGCCCGCAGACGACTCGCACCGGGGGTGGCACGTTGAAGGGACCCGCCGAAGATGGAGCGGAGCGCCCGCCCGCGCAGCGGGGGGCGCTGGCGGCGTTGCGGCACCGCAACTTCCGCGTCTTCTACGCCGGCCAGATCCTGTCGCTCTGCGGCACCTGGATGCAGAGCACGGCGCAGGGGTGGCTGGTGCTGGAGCTCACCAACTCCGCGCTCCTGCTGGGCGTGGTGACGGCGGCGGGGTCGCTTCCGGCGCTCGCCTTCACCCTTTGGGCCGGGGTGGTGGCCGACCGCGCGGACAAACGCCGCATCATCCTCATCGCCGACCTGGTGATGGGGGCGCAGTCGCTTGCGCTGGCCGTGCTCACGCACCTGGGGCTCATCACCTACCCCGTGCTCCTCCTGCTGGTGCTGGTGCTGGGCACCGCCAACGCCTTCGAAGTCCCCACGCGCCAGTCGTTCTTCGTGGATCTCGTAGGGAAGGAGGACCTCCCCAACGCCATCGCGCTCAACTCCTCCGCGTTCAACGGCACGCGCATCATAGGGCCGGCGCTGGCGGGATGGCTGATCGGGGTGGCGGGGGTGGCCGCGTGCTTCTACGCCAACGCCGTGTCGTTCCTCTTCGTGGTGGTGGGGCTGATGATGATGCGGCTTCCGCCCTTTCGTCCGCCGGAGCGCACCACCTCCACGCTGGACGACCTGCGCGAGGGGCTCGCCTTCATCCGCGGCGACCGGCTGGTGAGGACGCTGGTGTGGCTGATCGCGGCGATGAGCATCACCGCCTTCCCCTACGCCATGCTCCTTCCCGTCTTCGCGCGCGACGTGCTGCACGTGGGCGCCACCGGCCTCGGCTACCTGCTGGCGGCGACGGGGCTGGGCGCGCTCGCGGGCGGCGTCGCGCTGGCGGCGGGGGGAGGGCGGCTGGCGCGCGGGCGGCTGATGGTGTGGTCGTCGCTGGCGTTCTGCGCCTTCCTCTTCGCCTTCACCTTCGCCCGCACGCTCGCCGCGGCGCTGCTGCTGCTGGGGTGCGCGGGCTTCTGCATGATCCTCAACAACGCCACCCTCAACGCCCTCCTCCAGTCGCTGGTGCCCAACCGGCTGCGGGGGCGGGTGATGTCCGTCTACGTCTTCATGTTCCTGGGGATGACCCCCATCGGCGCCCTGCAGGCCGGCGCCCTCTCCCGCGCCGTCGGTGCCCCCGCGGCCCTTGCCGCCGGAGCCGCGGCGCTCTTTTTGATCGTGGTGGTCGTCACGCTTCGCGTACCGGAGCTCCGGCGCGTACGCTAATATGGGAATCCGCGACGCGCCCCGGTGTCGTATCGCTTCCGCAGTCCCGGCGCCCATCCACACCCGACCCACCTGCAGGAGGACGGTACCGCATGGCGACCCTGATCCTCGAATCGCCCCCTGCCCTGGCGCAGCGATACACCGCGGTGCGCGCCTTCACCGACCGCCTGTGCGACGGCCTGGCGACCGAGGACTACGTCGTCCAGTCGATGCCGGACGTGAGCCCCACCAAGTGGCACCTGGCGCACACGAGCTGGTTCTTTGAGCAGTTCGTCCTGGTTCCGCACCTCGCGGGGTACCAGCCGCTCAACGCGGCGTACCTGTACCTCTTCAACTCGTACTACGTCCACGCGGGCGAGCGGCACTGCCGGGCGCAGCGCGGCTACATCTCGCGCCCCACGGTGGCGGAGGTGTTCGCGTACCGCCGCCACGTGGACGAGCGGATGATGGAGCTGCTGGATGGGGCCGACGACAAGCTCGCGGCCACCCTTCAGCCGCTGGTGGAGATCGGGCTGAACCACGAGCAGCAGCACCAGGAGCTGATGCTTACCGACCTCAAGCACGTCTTCTCCGTGAACCCGCTGCGCCCCGTGTACCGCGAGCGCGCACCGGAGCCCGCGGGCGAGGCGGCACCCCTCCGCTGGATCGGCTTCGAGGGCGGGCTGCACCAGGTCGGGCACGAGGGCGAAGCCTTCGCGTACGACAACGAGGGCCCGCGTCACCGCGAGTGGATCGAGCCCTTCCAGCTCGCCAGCCGGCTGGCGACCAACGGCGAGTACCTGGAGTTCATGGCGGATGGCGGCTACCGTCGGCCGGAGCTGTGGCTCTCCGCCGGGTGGGCCACCGTGCAGGAGAACGGGTGGACGGAGCCCTTCTACTGGGAGCGCCACGGCGACGATTGGCGCATCTTCACCCTCTCCGGAATGCGCGCGCTGGCCGCGGACGAGCCGGTGTCGCACCTCAGCTACTTCGAGGCGGAAGCCTTTGCGCGCTGGGCCGGGGCCCGGCTCCCCACGGAGGCGGAGTGGGAGGTCGCGGCCGCCACCGTCCCCATGCGCGGCAATCTGGCCGAGAGCGGGCGCTTCCACCCCGCGCCCGCCGCCGGCGACGGGCTGCTGCAGATGTACGGCGACGTGTGGGAGTGGACGCGCAGCCAGTACGTGCCGTATCCCGGCTACCAGGCCCCTCCGGGTGCGCTGGGCGAGTACAACGGCAAGTTCATGTGCAACCAGTTCGTGCTGCGCGGCGGCTCGTGCGCGACCTCGGAGACCCACATCCGCCCCACGTACCGCAACTTCTTTCCGCCGGACGCGACCTGGCAGTTCACGGGCGTGCGGCTGGCGAGGGACGTGTGACGCGGGTCGCGCGGGAGGCCGCCCACGGCCGCGTGGTGCTGTACGACCTGGAGCCGGTGCCGGACGACCTGCGCGCGGACGTGCTGGCGGGGCTCACCGGCCCGGTGAAGAAGCTGTCGCCCAAGTACTTCTACGACGAGGCCGGGGCGCGCCTCTTCGAGCGGATCTGCGAGCTGGGCGCCTACTATCCCACCCGCACGGAGATCGGCATCCTGCGCCGCGCCGCGGGGGAGATCGCGCGGTGCATCGGGCCCGGGTGCCGTCTGGTGGAGTTCGGCAGCGGGAGCGGAATCAAGACGCGCATCCTGCTGGAGGAGCTGCGCGAGGTGGCGGCCTACCTCCCCATCGACATCTCCCGCGCGCAGCTGCTGGCCTTCGCCATTTCCGTGGCGGAGGCGTTCCCGGAGCTGGAGGTGCTGCCGGTGTGCGCGGACTACACCTCCACATTCTCCCTGCCCGAGCCCACGCGTCCCGCGGCGGGCGTAGTCGCCTTCTTCCCCGGCTCCACCATCGGCAACTTCGAGCCGGACGATGCGGCGCGCTTCCTGGAGCGGGTGGGGGAGCTGTGCGGGCCGGGCGGCCGCCTGCTGATCGGCGTGGACCTGGCCAAGGATCCGGAGGTGATCGAGCGGGCCTACAACGACCCGGAGGGGGTCACGGCCGCCTTCAACCTGAACCTGCTGGCGCGGATCAACCGCGAGTGCGGCGCCGACTTCGACCTCGCCGCCTTTCGCCACCACGCCCCGTACGTGCAGGCGGACGGCCGGGTGGAAATGCACCTGGTCAGCACGCGCGCGCAGGAGGTGCGCATCCCCGCCGCGGAGGGTCCGCACCACACGCGCATCGCATTCCGGCCGGGCGAGTCGATCCTCACGGAGTACTCGCACAAGTACGCCCCCGGAGCCTTTGAGCGCCTCGCCCACCGCGCGGGGTGGGTGCTGGAGCAGCGCTGGACCGACGACCGCGAATGGTTCGCCGTCTACCTGCTTCGTCGCGCCTAGAGGGCCTCGCACAGAGCCACAGAGCGAACTGCGAGAACAAAAAGGGGTTCTCTGTGGCCTTTCCCTTTCCCTCCGCGTCTCTGTGTGATGCTTTTCGCTGTTCCACCGCTCACCCGTACCGCTCGTGATCCCAACGCAGTACCTGCGCTCGGTGCGCCTGGAGCGCCACGACGTGCCGTCGTTCGACGAGTACCCGTTCAGCCTCCCGGCGGTGCGCACGCTCGGGAAGCTCGACCTGCACCCTGAGGTCACCTTTCTGATCGGCGAGAACGGGAGCGGGAAGTCGACGTTGCTTGAGGCGATCGCGGTGGCGTGGGGGTTCAACGCGGAGGGCGGGTCGCGCAACTTCCGCTTCGCCACGCGCAGCTCGCACTCGGAGCTGTTCCGCTACCTCACCCTGGTGCGCGGCGCGGGGCGGCCGCACGACGGCTACTTCCTGCGCGCCGAGAGCTTCTTCAACGTGGCCACCGAGATCGAGCGCATCGACTCCGCCGACCACGCGCTCCTCCCCCCGCTCGGACGCCCCATCCGCGAGTCGTACGGCGACCTCGCGCTGCACGAGCAGTCGCACGGCGAGAGCTTCTTCGCGCTGATGACGGAGCGGTTCACCGGCGGCGGCCTGTACATCCTGGACGAGCCCGAGGCCGCCCTCTCGCCGATGCGCCAGATGGCCGCGCTGGTGCGGATCCGCGACCTCGTGAAGATGAAGTCGCAGTTCCTGATCGCTACCCACTCGCCGATCCTGATGGCGTACCCCGGCGCGCGCATCCTGCTGCTGGAGGAGGGCGGCATCCGCGAGGTGGCGTACGAGGACACCGAGCACTACGTGGTCACCCGCGAGTTCCTGAACAACCCGCAGGGGATGCTGAGGGAGCTGATGCGGTGAGGGGGGTGGGGATGGCAGGGGAGGTCCGGCGGTTGAAACGCTGCAACAACCGCGGGAAGCCTGCCTTCGCAGGCTCGGCGGGCGCGGGTGCCGCATCGCCGGGGGTGGGCAGCGGCGGGCGCCGGGTCGGCGGGGGCATCGGCGGGCGGCGGGGCCGCGTCGCCGGGGGCTAAAGCCCCCGGCTGGAAGTACGCGAAGACGGCTGAAGCCGGCTCAAGAAGCGGGCATTGGACCCCCGAGTCCGCGAAGGCCGACTTTGCGCGTTTCCAGCGGCGAATTCATTCGCTCGTGGACGGGCGCTCGTGGCAACGCAAGCATTCGGGACGCGCCGGGATCTCGCCCGGGAGTCCGCGGAGGCGGACTTTGTGCTTTTGTTGCAGCGAGTTCACTCGACCAGCCACCCCTCCCTCAAAACACCACCCCCACCCGCAGGAACAGCGACTGCGCCGGCACCGCGGCGGTGACCAGGTCGTCGGGGAGGTCGGAGAAGCTGCCGCCAAGGGTGAGGGCGGCGCGGCCCACGCGCAGGCCGAGGCCCGCTTCGACGCCAGGGGCGTCGGCGGAGCGCTCGTAGTCCAGGCCGAGCACCTGGCCGCGCGTGCGGGAGAAGAGGTACTGCGGGGCGACGTAGGGCACCAGCGCGCTCCCCTCGCGCAGCGCGACGGGGAGCTCCAGGACGATGCCGACCGGGAAGGTCACGTTGTCCAGCTCGCTGGCGCTGGGGTCGTCCGAAAGGCGCGATGCCATCGCGCCGCCGCGCGCGCAGAGCGAGATGCCGAAGCGGGAGATGGGCGCGCGCAGCGCCAGCATGACGCCGCCCGATTGCAGCGGGACGTCGTTGTCGCCGACGGAGGCGCGGGAGTACTCGGCGGAGTAGGCGACGAGGCCGCCGGGGTTGTGGCGAAAGGATGCGCCGATCCCCATCCCGTCCACGTCGGGGGCGGAGCTGTAGACGGAGGAGGAGCCCTGGAGCTGGACGGCCTTCGTTCCCTCGGCCAGCGGGGCGCCGATGCAGCCCTGCGCGCGCGCCGCCCCGGGCAGCGCGAGCGCCAGTGCGGCCAGGGCGGCGGGTACGAAGCGGGTCATCAGCGGGTCCTCACGAGCGAGAAGCGGAGGTTCGCGGGGGGCGCGCCGCCATTGCTGGTGAGGCGCAGCCCCAGCCGCGCCCCGCCGGCGATGCCGAAGCGCAGGTACGCCGCGCCCCCGCCGCGCAGGTTGTACTCCCGCGACGCGTTGGAGCCCAGCCGCTCCACCTTGAGCGGAAAGACCTCGTCCTCGCCGTACAGCGCGGCGACCGCGGGCATGATGCTGCGGAAGTTCCAGCTCGGCTGCGTGAAGCGCGGCTCCACCGGCACCGCGTCGTCCGTGTACACGGAGAGCGTCCAGTCCTGCACCCAGTCCAGCGCGGGCGCGCCGATCACCTGCGACACGTTGTCCAGCCCGATGCGCGTGTTGTTCACCAGGTTATAGAAGATCTGCTGGTCGCCCGTGCCGCGGCGGTCCACGGCGTAACGGAGGAAGGCCCACGATCCGCCGCGCGTCTCCAGCAGGTCGGGACCGATCACCGAGTTGCTGTCCGGCGCCTGCAGGTAGGTCATGTAGCGCGCCAGGTTGTCCAGCAGGTAGTTGTTCACCGCGTTCGTCCTGCGGGTGTCGGCGGTGATCTGGTCCAGCGTCAGGTTCTGGCGCGGAGAGAGCCCGGATGCCGCGTAGAAGTTGATCTCCTCCGCCGCGTGCGCCAGCGCCTCGTCGAGCCACACCTCCTCGAACTCCTCCGCGTTGTTCACGTACATGCGGCGCGAGCTGTTGATCAGGTGCTCGAACTCGTGCGCGATCGTCCCCCCGGCGGTGCGCAGGACCAGGTCCTTGGGGAAGCGGTTCCCGTTCACCGAGCCGTTCGGGTCCGGGGTGAGGAGGTAGAAGATCTCGCCCACGTTGCTGCGCGGGCAGCCGTCCAGCCGGTCCGTGGGCACCCGCGGGTAGAGGTCGTGCGGGGCGAAGAAGCCGCCGAAGTAGCCGCCGCCGCTGTTGGGCGGGGTGAGCGCGTTGACCTCGCGCGTGAACACGATGATGACTCGCCCGCCGTTGTCGTCCAGGTCCGTGGGCGCGCCGAAGTTCTGCACGTCCACCGGGTAGATCTGGCGGTCGAACTCGTCGCCGAACGCCCGCAGCTCCGCGTCGGTGAGGCCGCCGGCGGGGTTCGTGGGGTCGTTCACCAGGATCGCCCGCTGCGAGACCGCGGAGACGCGCACCTGACGCAGCGGGGCGGCGAAGCAGGGGTGCACGTTGAGGTAGAACTGCGGGATGCGGATGGTGATGAAGCTCCCCACCGCCGGCACGACCGACGCGGTGGTGGGCGCGGCCGGCTCCACGTCGCGGCTCGCGGCCGTGGCGGGGCGCATGGTGAGGCCGCTGCGCATCCGTTCCATCAGGCGCAGGTGCATCTCGTGGTCGCGCGGCGGCTGCGCGACGGCGAGGGCGCCGGGGAGCCGGTTGGGATCGGGCGGCCCGACGGCGTCGCGGAGGTTCGCGCCGATGGCTTCCACCTGCAGCAGCGCCTCGCCGTCCGGCTCGTCGTGGAAGGGGACCAGCGTGTAGTCCGCCCCCTCGCCCCCGGCCTGCAGGCAGAGCGTCCCCGCCTGCGCTCCGTTCACCGTGATCGCCTCGCCCACGTCGAGCCGCGTCCCCTTGCCGAAGACGCAGGGCAGCAGCTCGGCCGAAAGCTCCGGCGCCGTCGGCGATGGATCATCCGCGCACCCCGCCGCCGCCAGCACGGTGAGCGCGGTGAGTATATGTCTCTTCATGGGAACTGCTCTTTGGGATTGAGGAGGCGGGAACATGTGTCTGGTATTTCGCACCGCCGCGGCGTTTCAGTCAAGTGCATCAACGAACAACGGCCTCACACAGAGACGCGGAGGGTACGGAAAGAACGGAGAAGGAGTTCTCCGTGGCTTTGCGGTTCACCTCCGTGTTCTCCGTGTGAGGCTTTTTGCTTTTGCCGTTCCCTGCTAGCTTTCGTGCCCGAACCCCCCTGCACACCGACCTGATGCTGAACGCACTCGCACCGCACGCCGAGGAGATCGGCCTCGCCCTTCTCCCGCGCCTGGTGGACGAGGTGGAGACCGTCTTCCGTGGAAAGCGCGAGACGGTGCGCCTGTCGCTGGCAGCGCTGCTGGCCCGCGGGCACCTCCTCTTCGAAGACATCCCCGGCGTGGGGAAGACCACCCTGGCGCGCGCCCTCACCGCCGCGCTGGGGCTGGACTTCCGGCGCGTGCAGTTCACCAGCGACCTCCTTCCGTCGGACGTGCTGGGCGTGTCCGTCTACAACCCGCGCACGCACGAGTTCGAGACGCGGCCGGGGCCCATCTTCACCCACGTGGTGCTGGCCGACGAGATCAACCGCGCCCCGCCGCGCACGCAGAGCGGCCTGCTGGAGGCGATGCAGGAAGGGCGCGTGACCATCGACGACCGCTCCTTCGACCTGCCGCGCCCCTTTCTGGTGATGGCGACGCAGAACCCGCTGGAGCAGCACGGCACCTATCCGCTCCCGGAGAGCCAGCTCGACCGCTTCCTGATGCGCCTCGCCATCGGCTACCCGGACGCGGACGAGGAGCGGCTCGTCCTCCTGCGCTCGGCGGCGGGCGGCGACCCGGTGGAGCGCATCACGCCGATCCTGGACGCCCCGCGCGTGCTGGCGCTGCAGGACCGCGTGGAGCAGGTGCACGCCGAGCCGGCCCTGGTGGATTATCTGATGGCCATCATCCAGGCCACGCGCAGCGACCCGCGCCTCCGCGCCGGCGCCAGCACGCGCGGCGCCATCGGCCTGCTGCGCGCCGCGCGCGGCTACGCCCTGGTCGACGGCCGCGACTTCCTGGCCCCCGACGACATCCGGCGCCTGGTCGTCCCCTGCCTCGCCCACCGCCTCCTCCCCGCCGCCGCCGCCGGCCCCGGCGATGCCTACGACGAGGCGGTCGCGGTGCTGGAGGAGATACTGAGCACGGTGCCGGTCCCGGTGTGAGTGCGTGAGTACGGCGGACCCATGCCCCCCCTCATTGTCATCCTGAGCGACGCGCCACACGGACCTTGCCCGTTCCCCACACCCTGGCGCGGAGCGAAGGATCTACTGCGCGCGCCAAGGGACCCGTGTCAGCCGCCGTCCTCCTGCCGCGCCGGCCAGATCCTTCACTCGCCGCAGCAATGTGAAGCGTTCCGCCGGCCCCCGCGATGCGGCTCGTTCAGGATGACAGGGTAGTCCAACGCACTCACGCACTCACGCACTAACGCACTTCCGTTCCATGCCTTCCGCCCCCTTCTGGAGCACCGCCGACTCCCTCCGCCGCTGGTTCAGGCCGCCGCGGCGGCTGAAGATATCGCGCGCGGGGTGGATGTTCAGCGGCGGGGCGCTGCTGCTGGGAGTTGCGGCGATCGGGACCGGGAACAACCTGCTCTTCCTGCTGCTGGGGGCGATGCTGGGCTTCATCACGCTGAGCGGGTGGCTCAGCGAGCAGATGCTGCGGCGCGTCGAGGTCCGGCGCCGTCCGCCGCGCGGGATCACGGCAGGCGAGCCGGCGCGGGTGTCGTACGAGGTCAGGAACGCCAAGCGCCGCCTCCCCTCCTTTGCGCTGGAGATCGGGGAGGCGGGGTCGCCCGCGCGCGCGTGGGTCGCGGCGCTGGAGCCCGGCGCCGCCACGGTCGCGCGCGCCGAGGGGATGTGGGAGAAGCGCGGCGTATATCCGCTGGGGACGGTGACGCTCGCGACGTCTTTTCCGTTCGGCCTCTTTCGCAAGGAGCGCGACGTGGAGCTTCCGGGCGAGGCCGTCGTGTGGCCGCGCGCGGACCGCCCTGTGCGCGAGCCGCGTCCCGCGGGGGAGCGCTCCCGCCCGCCCGGCGAGCGCCCGGCCGGAGCCGGAGGACCGCGCGGCGAGTTCCGCGCGCTGCGCCCCTTCCGCCCCGGCGACGACCCGCGCGACGTGCACTGGCGCACCACCGCCCGCGCCGGCGCCCCGGTCGTGCGCGAGTACGAGCGCGACCGCACGCGCGCGCTCTGGATCTGCCTGGAGCTGCGCGCCCCCGACGGCGACGACGCAGAGGCCGCCATCGAGACCGCCGCCGCCCTGGCCGCGTCCGCCGCCCACCGCGGCGACGCTTTCGCGCTGGCGACGGCGGACGCCCGCGTGTCCCCCGGCGACGGACCAGGCCAGTTGGAGCGCGTCCTCGATGCCCTCGCCCGCGCCCGCTTCCGCGAGGATGCGCCGCGCCCCAGCCCCCCCGTTCCGCACAGCGAGTGCGTGTGGGTCACCCCCGGCCGCGGCGCCGAGAGCGGGTGGGGCGACGTCTTTGCCATGGGCGCGCGATGACCGTCGCCCTGCTGCACCGCCGGCTGACGGCCGGGATGGCCCTGGCCGCGCTCGCCGCCTACGCCGCGGGCGCCGGCCTGGGCGTGGCGACGCTCACGGCCGGCGCGGGGCTCCTGCTCGCCACCCTCTGGCAGCCGCCAGGGTCGCTGAGCGCGTGGGTGGAGCGGGGGACGCGCGTCGGCATCCTGGGGCTGTGCGCGTGGATGCTGCACGTCGCCTTCGTGCGCGGCGGCGACTTCATGCCGCAGGTGCTGGGGATGCTCCTCTTCCTCCTGGTGGCCGAGTCGCTGCGCTCGCTCGACGCCAGGAACGACATGCGGCTCTACTCGCTGAGCTTCGCCCTGATAATCGCGGCCACCGGGTACTATCCGGGAATCGCCTTCGCGGGGGCGTTCGCGGCGTACGTGGCCCTTTCGGCGCTGGCGATGATGGTCGGCTTCCTCCGCCGCCAGGCCGAGGGCTACCGCGCGCCGGAGATCCGCGTGGGCCGCCGCTTCCTGTGGACCACCGCCGCGCTGAGCGGGGTGACGCTGCTGATGAGCGCCGTCCTCTTCGTCGCCTTTCCGCGCCTGCCCCGGCAGTGGAACGTGCACGGCCGCGCCCGCGGCGGCGAGGCGATGGTGGGCTTCGGCGACGGCGTGTCGCTGGGGGAGCACGGCTCGCGGCTGCAGCTCAGCGACAACCCGCGCGTCGCCTTCCGCGCCGAGTTCCCGGACGGCCCTCCGCCCGGCGTAACGTCGATCCACTGGCGCGGCCGTTCGTACGACGCATTCGACGGCACCCGATGGTCGCGCGGCCCGGTCGGGCTGGTCGACCTCCCCCCCGGCGCGTACCGCCGCCGCTGGGGCGGCGAGGCGCTGCGCGTGAGGATCTTCGGCGGGCCGCCCGGCGTGCAGGTGCTCTTTGGACCGCACCCGGTGCTGCGGGTGGAGGCGCGCTCGGCCGTGCGCCCCTTCCGCGACAACAGCGGCGACGTGCGCTTCAACGGCACCGAGACCCCCGTCTACACCGTCGTCTCCGGCCCCTCCGCCCCCCCGCCCGAGGCGCTGGCGGAGGGGGAGGACGCCGATCTCCCGCAGCTCGCGCCGTACCTGATGCTCCCGCCCGTCTCGCGGCGGATGCGGCGCCTGGCCGACTCGCTGCGCGCGGGCACGGGCACGCGGCTGGACCAGGTGCAGGCGGTGGAGCGCCACCTTCGCTCCTTCAGCTACACCCTCGAGCTCCCCGCCACCCGCGCCGAGACGTCGCTGGAGCACTTCCTCTTCCGGCGCCGCGCGGGGCACTGCGAGTACTTCTCCACCGCGATGGCCGTCCTGCTGCGCGCGCAGGGCATCCCCGCGCGCAACGTGACCGGCTTCCTGGGCGGCGAGTGGAACGCCGGTGCCCGCTATCTGCGCGTGACGGAGAACGACGCGCACTCCTGGGTCGAGGTCTGGTTCCCCGGCGCCGGCTGGGTTCCCTTCGACCCCACGCCCCCCTCGCGAGGCGACGTGGTGCAGCCGGGGTTCGGGAGTTTGTGGAGCGGCCCCTTCCGCTTCTGGTTCGACGGCGTGGAGTACCGCTGGTACCGCTGGGTGATCGACTACAACCTGGACCGGCAGCTCTCCGTCTTCCGCGGCGTCGGCTCCCTCTTCACCCGCGGCGACGGCGCCGAGGGCGGCGACGATCGCCCGAACCCCGGCGGCGGCGGCGTGCCGGACGAGGCGCCCTGGATCGTAATCGCGCTGGCGCTGGCGGGCGGCGCGGTGTGGATCATCCGCCGCCGCGGCGAGCGACTTCCCGCCGAGGCGCGCATCTACCTCGCGCTCCGCCGCGCCTACGCCCGCGCCGGCATCGGCGACGACGCGGCCGGCCCGCTGCAATGGGCCGAGGGGCTGGAGCGCGCCGGCGCCCCCGGCTCCGAATCCGCCGCCCGCCTGGTGCGCCTCTACCTGGACGCACGCTTCGGCCGCCGCCCCGCCGGCCCGCACGGCATCGCCGAGATGGCCCGCGCCCTCGACGACTCCCGCGCCGCCCTTCGTGCTGGCAAGCGAGTACTCGCGGCCGCGGCGAAGTAGCTCCCCGACGAACTCTGTTTCACCGCGCCCCTTCCATTCCGGGCGCAGTTGTAGCAGAGTAGAGTAACAAATGCACGCGGGGGGCACCCCGCATCCTCCCATCCGAGAGTGTCCAGGACGATGGAGCAGAAGCGCTTCGAGGTGGAGATCACCTTCCGCCAGACGGTTCGTTACGTGGTGGATGCAAAGGACCGCAAGCTGGCCGAGCGGATGGCCGTGGAGCGCTGGCACGGCGGCGAAGAAGGGACGACGCTGAGCATCGACTGCTCGGAAGTTATGGCCGTCGCCGCCGCCGAATCGCCCACCGAGGACAAGCAGTGCCGCGACTGCGAAGCCGCCTTCCGCTACCTGCGCGACCGCGAGCTGGTGATCGAGATGCTGGACGCGGACGCCTTCAACCCCACCGTGCACGACGCCGTATCGGCCGATGACGTGGCCACCCACCTCGGCTGGAAGCGCAAGGACGACCCCACCCTGGCCGACACCGCCCGCGCCGCCCGCGCCCTCGACCGCCTCTGCCAGGAGCATCGCGTGGTGTGCTTCACCCGCCCGCGCGTGCGCGCCAGCGAGCGAGGCGAGGTCCGCCTCTACTGCACCCCCCAGCACCTCGGCCGCCTGACCTCCCTGCTGATGGACGACCCGGAGCTGAGCGCCGCGGGGGTGTAGGCAGGCCCCCTCCCCCGCTCGTTCCTCGCTGCCCCTCCCCCAAACTGCTGGGGGAGGGGCGTTTGCGTGCATCGGTGTGGATCGCCCATAACCTGTAGGGGCGCGATTTATCGCGCCCGTGCGTGGCGCCGCTCCGCACCTCGGCCACCCGCGCCATCGTCGGCGTTGCACGAGGCGGGATCGCAGTCTATCCTTCGCCCGCGCCACTCGGCGCAAGATTTCACCCCAAAGCGGAGGGTATTCCCATGAGCAGGAAGAAGAACAGCCGCACGCAGCACTCCTTTTGAGGTCACGTCGAAGCGCCGAAAGGGCTATCCGTCCGAGACGCGGGTGAAGCGAGGGGCGCGCGTGGTGCACGGCGACAAGGAGCTGCTGGAGAAGCTCGGCCGCGAGACCTGTGCCCCTGCGGCTCCATGAGGCGCTTTCAAGAAGTGTTGTCTGCGGTCAGGCCGGTACGACGGCTCGCCGCGTGACCACTACTTTTAGAGAATGAGCCTGCGTTAGTGCGTTAGTGCGTTAGTGCGTTGGACATCGGTTGTCTCCCAATTTGTCATCCTGAGCGACGCGCTGGGCCGGTGCTTGTGTTCCACGAATGCCTGGCGCGGAGCGAAGGATCTACTGCGCGTGGCGAGAGGTCTGGTCCGTCACGCCGGGGCTCTCGGCTCGCCGGCTAGATCCTTCGGTCGCCGCGAGAGTACGGCGTTCCGGCGAAGGTCTCGGACGCGGCTCCCTCAGGATGACAGAATGCTGAGGCCAACGCACTCACGCACTAACGCACTCACGCACTTTCCCCTCCCCTCACCCCGCTCCCCGCCTTGACGTTCTCCGCGCTCGACTTCGCCATCGTCATCGGCTACATCGTCTTCGTGTCCGTGCTGGGGGCGGTGCTGGGGCGCCAGCAAAAGGACGCGAGCGACTACTTCCTGGCCGACCGGTCGATTCCCTGGTGGGCGGCGTGCTTCAGCCTGGTGGCCACCGAGACCAGCGCGCTCACCGTCATCAGCGTGCCGGCCACGGCGTACGGGGCGGATCTGTGGATGATCCAGCTCGCGGCAGGGTACTGCATCGGGCGCATCGGCATCGCCATCTTCCTGCTGCCACGCTACTTCCGCGGCGAGATCGCCACCGCGTACGTGCTGCTGGAGCGCCGCTTCGGCGACCGGGCGCGGCGCTTCGCGTCGCTGATCTTTCTGGTGACCAGGACGCTGGCGGACGGGGTGCGGATCTTCGCGACGGCGCTGCCGCTGGCGGTGGTCGCGGGGATCCCCGTGTGGCAGAGCATCGTGGCCATCGGCGTCTTTACGCTGCTCTACAGCTACTACGGCGGGTTGCGCGCGGTGGTGTGGGTGGACGTGGCGCAGCTCTTCATCTACGTGGCGGGCGGCATCGCGGTGCTCTGGGTCCTGGTGCGGCTGGTGCCGGGCGGGTGGAGCGGGATCGTGGCCGCCGCCGCGCCGGGCGACAAGCTGCGCATCCTGCACCCCGGCGGCGGCTTCGCGGACCCCAAGTGGCTGCTGACGGGGATCGTGGGCGGCGCCTTCCTCACCATGGCAAGCCACGGGGCGGATCACCTGATCGTGCAGCGCCTCCTCGCCTCGCCTTCGCTGGGCGACGCGCGCAAGGCGCTGGTGGGGTCGGGGATCATCGTCCTCATCCAGTTCGCCCTCTTCCTGCTGATCGGGGTGGGGCTCTTTGCGTACTACAAGGGCGCGCCCTTCACCCCGCCGGACTCCGTCTTTCCGCGCTTCGCGGTGGAGCACCTGCCCACGGGGGTGCGCGGGCTGATGGTGGCGGCGATCCTGGCGGCGGCGATGTCGTCGTCGCTCAACGCGCTGGCCGCCGTCTCGGTGCACGAC
Organism: Longimicrobium sp.; assembly: GCA_036398975.1. Lineage (GTDB taxonomy): Bacteria > Gemmatimonadota > Gemmatimonadetes > Longimicrobiales > Longimicrobiaceae > Longimicrobium. The sequence continues at coordinate 57,488 of DASWNZ010000123.1, read as the reverse complement.
ATCTACGTGCCGCTCACCGGGCGCGGAGGGGAGAGCCACCTGCTGGCCGTGGGGAAGCGCTTCACCCTCTTCTGGGGCGCGGTGATGATCGTGGTGTCGCTCGCCTTCCAGTGGGTCGCGTCGGGAACGCCGCTGGTGGTGATCGCCCTGCAGATCGCCTCCTTCACCTACGGCGGGCTGCTGGGAGGCTTCCTGCTGGGGCTCGTTTCGAAGCGCGCGCGGGAGCGTGACGCGCTGGCGGGCATGGCGGTTGCCGTCGCGGGGATGGCGGCGCTGTGGGCGCTGCAGCAGTTCGGCGCGATTCCCAAGGTGATCGACACCCTCTGGTTCGCGCTGCTGGGCTCGGCCATCACCGTGGTCGTGGGCACGGCGATGGCGCGGCTGCGCCCCAGCCCGCCCAAAGCCGAGCCGCTGGGCGCATAGCCTCCTTCATCCCCCTGCCGGACGAGAGAATGGACCTGTACCTGTTCCTGAAAGCCGTGATCCTTGGCCTCGTGGAAGGCGCCACGGAGTTCATCCCCGTATCCTCCACCGGGCACCTGATCCTCTTTCAGGACTGGCTCAACTTCGAGGGGAAGAAGGAGAACGCGTTCATCATCTTCATCCAGCTCGGCGCCATCATGGCCGTGGTGTGGGTGTACCGCGAGAAGATCGTGGACGTGCTGCGGACGTGGCGCACTCCCAAGTCGCGCGGCCTCATGATCAACCTGGTCGTCGCGACCATCCCCGCCGTGGTGATCGGCGTGCCCACGGAGGACTGGATCGAGGCGCGCCTCTTCAAGCCCTTTCCCGTGGCGCTGGCGCTGGTGGTGGGCGGGATCGCCATCCTGCTGGTGGAGCGCTACTTCCGCACGCCGACGGTGGAGTCGGTGGATGACATCCCGCTGAGCAAGGCGGTGGGGGTGGGGCTGTTCCAGGTGCTGGCGATGATCTGGCCCGGCTTCTCGCGCTCGGGGGCCACCATCATGGGCGGCCTGGGGCTGGGCCTGTCGCGCACGGCGGCCACGGAGTTCTCCTTCTTCATGGCGATTCCGGCGATGCTGGGCGCGTCCGTCATCAAGATGGGCGACATCATGGACGTGGCCACGGCGGCCGACGCGCCCATCTTCGCCACGGGCTTCATCGTCGCATTCATCTCGGCGCTGGTGGTGATCCGCGGGCTGCTGGCCTACGTCTCCAAGAACGACTTCAAGCCGTTCGCCTGGTACCGCATCGCTATCGGCATCGTGCTGATCGCCTGGTACTGGAACAGCCCGGGAGGGGCGTAGAGGGCCCCCTCCCCCCGGCCCCCTCCCCCGCCTGCGGGGACGCAGGGCGTGGGAGGGGGAGAACTCCGTCCGCGCCACACAGATCCGGCACGCACCGCCCCACGCGCGCCGGCACGGACGCACGCGAAACGCCCCTCCCCCAGGCAGTTTGGGGGGAGGGGCCGCGAGGTGACGAGCGGGGGAGGGGGCCCGCGCCTACAACCGCCGCCTCCCCCGCGTCACCAGGCGCAGGATGAAGAGCAGGATCACCGCGCCCACGAAGGCGGTGAAGATGGTGCCCGCCAGGCCGCTGAACGGGGTGGTGACGCCGAGCTGCTTGAAGAGCCATCCGCCGACGAAGGCGCCCACGATACCGACCACGATGTCGCCGATCAGTCCCACGCCGCCCATCACCAGCGACGCAAGCACGCCGGCGATGAGTCCAACGATCAGCCAGGTCAACAGGTCCATGTAGCCTCCGGGTTCGAGTTGAAGCCAACGGGAGCAACTCACATGCCCCGCACGCACGACCCACCCTCCGCCCAACGGGAACGATGAACCGCATCACACGCGCCGCCCTGCTCGCCCTCGCCCTGACGTCCGTCGCCTGCGCGCGCCCCGCGGCCCCGGTGCCGGAGGGGATTCGCTACGTGTCGCGCGCGGAGTGGGGCGCCAAGCCGCCGGCGATGGAGATGAAGACGCACGTGCCGCACCGCATCACCATCCACCACACGGCCGAGCGGCAGGCGCCCGCGCGCTCTACCGAGGCCAAGCTCCAGGCCCTGCAGCGCTTCTCGCAGAGCGAGGGGACGCTGGGCAACGGCCGCCCCAAGCGCATGTGGGCAGACGTGCCGTACCACCTGTACGTGGCCGTGGACGGAAGCGTGGCGGAGGCGCGCCCCATCCGCTACGTGGGCGACTCCAACACGCCGTACGACCCCACCGGGCACCTGCTGGTAGTGGTCGAGGGCAACTTCGAGGAAGAAGAGCTCTCCCCCGCGCAGCGCCGCACGATGGACCTGCTGATCCCGTCCCTGGCGCGCCGCTACAACGTCCCGGCCGACAAGATCGCCGCGCACCGCGACTTCGCCGAGACGCTCTGCCCCGGGCGGTCGCTGTACGCGCAGATCCCGCACTTCCGCGAGCTCGTGGCGCGGTAAGAGGAAGGCGGGGGCTCACACAGAGACACAGAGACACAGAGGAAGAACAACTGAGAAAACATCACAAAGAGGTGGAGAGCTGCAAGCCATACGGGATCTTTCTTTGTTGTTCTCTCTGTGGCTCTGTGTCTCTGTTCTGTGTGAGATTGCAGTTCGGCGGCTACCGCGGCGCCAGTCGGTTGTACTTCGTGAGGATCTCGCGCAGGCGGTCGTGCGGGAGGCCGTACACGCGCAGGCCGTCGGCGCCGGTCATGGTGCGCGCGGCGACCATGGCGTTGGTGATCGCCTCCTCGGTGGCCTGGACGGTGGCCTGGAAGACGCCGTCGATGCGGTCGTTGGGGAGCATGGTGAGCGCGACGCTCGCCGTGTCGCGCGCGGCGCCGGGGTTGGCGGTGGAGAAGGCGACGAAGATGTCGCCGCTCCCGTTGCCCGCGATGCTCCCCGTGCGCGCCAGGCCGAGCGCCGCCCGCCGCACCACGCGCTCCAGCTGGTGCGGAAGAAGCGGCGCGTCCGTGGCCACCACGATGATGATGGAGCCCACGTCGCGTTCGTCGACGGGCGCGGGGGCCGATGCGGTCGGCGTGGCGCAGCGGGGGACGCCGCGCATGTACGGCTGCGATGGCGGCTCGGCCGTCTCATAGCAGATGCGCATCCCCGTGATCTCTCGCCCCACGGGGACGCCGGCGATGCGCAGGTTGTACTGGCTGCCGTAGTTGCACTGCACCAGCACGCCCACGGTGTAGCCTCCCTGCGCCTCCGCCAGCCGGCGCGACGACGTGCCGATCCCGCCCTTGAAGCCGTTGCACATCATCCCCGTCCCGCCGCCCACGCTCCCCTCCTGCACCGCCCCGCCCCGCGCGCCGTCCAGCGCCGCGAAGACGTGCTCCGGCTTCACGTGGAAGCCGTTGATGTCGTTCAGCGGCCCGTCGAACGTCTCGGCGACGACGGGGAGCGCCCAGAGGATGGCGGGGTTGTGGGTGACCAGCCACTGGATGGTCGCGTCGCGAACCACGCCCACACTGTGCGTGTTGGTGATGAGCACCGGCCCTTCCAGGAAGCCGCCCTCGTCGATCCAGGTGGTCCCGGTCATCTCGCCGTTGCCGTTGAGCGAGAACCAGGCGGCGAAGACGGGGTCCGAGCTGCGCTTGCCGCGCGGCAGGATGGCCGTCACGCCCGTGCGCACCGGCCCCGTCCCCACCCGCAGCCGCCCCGCCCCCGAGATCAGCGTCGTGTGCCCGACCTCCAGCCCCGCGACGTCGGTGATCGCGTTGAGCGGCCCCGGCGTGCCGTCGAACGGCACCCCCAGGTCGCGCGCGCGTGTCTGCCCGCCGAGCGGCGCCGCGGCGAGGATGGCGATGATGGGAAGAAGGGTGCGGGTCACGGGGGAGGTGGGTGTGGGGAAAAGCAGTGCGTGAGTGCGTGAGTGCGTTAGTGCGTTTTGACCCGCGAACATCCCCCCATTCTGTCATCCTGAGCGACGCGCCTCACCGTCCTCGCCCGTGCCCCATCCTGTGGCGCGGAGCGAAGGATCTACTAGGCGTGACGAGAGGCCCGGCCGGTTGCGCCATCCTCCTGCCACGCCGGCTAGAGCCGTTCGGTCGCCGCACGAAACAGGGGTGTGCACGGCGAGGGCATGGTAGGCGGCTCCCTCAGGATGACAAGAAGAAAGGGCGCCACGCACCTTCCCTGCGCAGTATACGACTCGGGCGGGGACTCGCAATGCCGCCGCTTGAGGGAAGTTGGTGCGCAGGGTAGATTTGCGGTTTATGCCCTTTCCTCGTACCGGCTGCGCTGACTGATGACCGAGACCTGTCCGTCCTGTGGCGCCGCGGCGTCAGGACGTTTCTGCAATGCGTGCGGCGCGGCCGTCAACGCCGCCTGCCGCGAGTGCGGCAACCCGCTTCCTGCCGGGGCGCGCTTCTGCAACGAGTGCGGCACCCCCGCGGTGGCGCCCGCCGGGGCCGCGCGCCGCGCACCCATTCTTCCGTGGGCGCTGACCGGCGCGGCGATGCTGGCGCTGGTAGCCACGCTGATCCTCAACAACGACCGCGAGTCGCCCGCCGCTCCCGCTCCCGTGCAGGCCGTCGCGGCCGCGCCCCAGGCGCCCGGCCCGGTTGCGTCCGGCGCGCCCGCCGCGGGAAATCCCGGCGCGGTGGACCTTGCGAGCATGACCCCGCGCGAGGCGGCGGACCGGCTCTTCAACCGCGTGATGCAGAACGTGTCCAGCGGCGACAGCGCGACGGCGAGGCAGTTCCTGCCGATGGCGGTGGCCGCGTACGACCGGGCCCGCCCGCTGGACAGCGACGGGCGCTACCACCTGGCCGTGCTGCACCTGGTGGGCGGGAATCTCGACGCGGCGCGCGCGCAGTCGGACACGATCCTGAGCAGCAACCCGAAGCACCTCTTCGGGCTCTTCACCGGCGCGCAGGCGGCGCAGGGGCGCGGCGACGCGGCGGCGTCCGTCTCGCTCTTTCGCCGCTTCCTGGCCGCGTTCGAGGCCGAGAAGGCGCGCAAGGACGTGGTCGAGTACGCGGACCACGCCCAGGCGCTCCCGGCCATGAAGGCGGAGGCGGAGCGGGCCACGCAGGGCGCTCCGTAGGGGTATCGGTCCGATCCAGAAGAGCGAAGGCCCCCACGAGTTTGCGGGGGCCTTCGTCGTTCAGCGCAGCACGCCACGGAAGCGCCGCGGGTCGACCGTGTGGCCGGGGAAGACGCGCTCGAGCTGCGTGGCCCCAAGATGCTTCCCCGCGACCTCGGCGAAGACGTCGCGGAAGTCGGTGGTGACGCGCAGGTCGCGCCCTTCGTGGAGCTGCTCCGGCTCCAGGCCGGGCCACTCGCCGCGGACCTGGCCACCCGCGACGCTCCCGCCCATAAGGAGCATGCAGTTGGCGTGGCCGTGGTCCGTGCCGCCGGTGCCGTTCTCGGCCACGGTGCGCCCGAACTCGCTCATGGTGAGGATCACCACGTCGTCCATGCGGTCGCCCAGGTCGTCGTACAGCGCCTTGATGCCGCGCCCCAGCTCACCGAGGCGGCGGGCGAGCTGGCCATCCGCGCCGCCCTGGGCCACGTGCGTGTCCCATCCGCCCAGGTCCGCGAAGGCGACCTCCACACCCGCGTCGGCCTTGATGAGCTGCACGATCTGGCGAAGCGACCGCCCGAACTCGCCCGCGGGGTAGGCGGCGCCGTTGCGCGGCTGGTACTGGGAAGGGTTGATGCGCCGCAGGAGCTTGGCGGCTTCCAGGCCCTCGTCCGCCGCGCCGGCCACGGCGTCGCCGCCCTCGGTGCGGTAGACGCGCGCGTAGGCTTCCGCTAGCGCCGGATCGCGCCCGCCCGCCAGCCCGAAGCGGTCCAGGTCACCGACCGCGAGCGACGGGTTGGCTCCGCGCAGCGACAGCGGGAGCTCGGCGCCCATGGCGATGGCGCGCAGGGCGGCGGCTCCCGGCTCCATCGTCACCTGGCCCGCGGCGTGGTGCGCGGCGTGGGCCCCGGCGTCGCGCAGGGTGCGCCCGTCGGCGCCGAGGGCGCGGTTCAGCCACCCGTCGCGAGCGCGGCCGCGGGGGTCGGCGGTCTCCATGATGTCCTGCGCCTGAAAGTGCGAGCGCGTCGTGCTGGGCGAGCCGGCGGCGTGCACCACCGCCATCTCCCGCCGTCCCCACAGCTCGTGGAGCGGGGACAGCGCCGGATGCAGGCCAAAGAAGCCGTCCAGCTCCAGCGCCCCGCCCGCCCCCCGCACCGGTGCGGCGATGGCGATGGAGCGCCGCGAGCGGCCGTACGCGGGGTCGCCAAAGGGCACCACCATGCTCAGCCCGTCCGCGGCGCCGCGCTGGAAGATGCAGATCAGCGTCTTGCGCCGGGCGCGCGTCTGCGCCAGGAGCGAGCGGGTGATGAACTCCGGCGGGAGCCCCAGCGCCAGCAGCGCCAGCGCGCCGCCCTTTACGAAGGCGCGCCGTCCGATCGGTTTGCCGTGCATCGTTGTCGCTCCGGTCAGTGCCGCTGGAAGGCGGGCGAGCCCAGGATCAGCGCCAGCGCGCGTGCCGTGCGCGCCTCCGCGTCCGGCAGGCGTGCGGCGTCCTCGGCCACCGCGCGCACGAGCGTTCCCGTCTCGCGCGCGGGGAGGAAGACGCGGGCGAGCTCCATCGCGGGGTCGGACGGGGCGGTCGGGAGGAGTCGGGCGGGGTCGATCCGCACCCCCTGCACCTCGCCGCGCGACAGGGCCAGCGCGAAGTTCATCCGCGCCAGCATGGCGCCGCCGCTGGTCCACTCGGCGGAGTCGTGGATGTAGCCTGTGGGTGGCGTGGCCGCGTACGGAAGGTGGCCGAGCTGGCGCAGCGTCTGGATCAGCTCGCGCGATGGGCGGACTTCAGCCTCGGTCGCGCGCAGTGTGCCGGCGACGAACTCGAACGGGGTGCGCGTCTTGGCGCCCCGCGCCCGCGCGAACTCCGGCGAGCGGAAGAGCGCCCGCGTCACCTGGCGCAGGTCGCCATCGGTGCGGGTGAAGACGGCTGCCAGCTCGTCCAGCAGGCGCTGCGGCGGGTCGTCGGCCACGAAGCGCCCGGCCAGCTTGCGTGCGATGTGCCGCGCCGTCGCCGGATGGCGGGCCAGGAGGTCGAGCACCTCGGTGCCGTCCTCGATCCCGCGGCCGGGGGCGAGCGGGCGGCCGAGCACCGTCTTGGCCTCCGCGTCGTGCAGCGCGCGGCGGAAGACGAAGCGCGGCTCGCCCTGCAGGCGCCGCGCGCCGTACCCCGCGGCGGGGACCGTCCAGCCGGTGAAGGCGCGCGCCACCTCGCCCACGTCGCGCTGCGTGTAGCCGCCGTCGACGCCCAGCGTGTGCAGCTCCAGCAGCTCGCGCGCGTAATTCTCGTTGATGCCGCGCGGGCGCCGGCCGGTCATCAGCGCCGTCGCGGAATCGGCGACGGTGCTGCGGGCGTTGTCCAGGTACACCAGCATGGCGGGGTGCGCCGCGGTGGCGCCCAGCAGGTCGCGGAAGCGCCCGAACACGTGCGGGCGGATCGCCGCGCGCTCGTAGTCGCCCACCAGGTACCGGCCCGCGCCCTTGCCGAAGAACACGTTGAAGTGGTTGAACCAGAAGTCCGCCATCACGTCTTCCAGCTGCCGTTCCGTGTAGACGGCGCGCTGCAGGCGGGCTCCCGCGAGGTCGGCCAGAATGCGCGCCGGCGCCATCCCGCCCTGCCGCCGGCGCGCGGCCGATGTGTCGCGGAGCATGGAATCGCGGGGCATCGCCTGGCGCCGCGGGTAGTCGCGCAGGAGCTGGGCGGGCGTCGCGTTGGCGGCGGGGAAGCGGGCGAGGCGCGCCGGCATGGACGCGTCTTCGATGCGCTCCGGGTGAAGCTGCCGCTCCAGCCACGCATCCGTCCCCGTGCGCAGCACCTCGGCGAGCTCGCTGCGCCGCACGCCCCAGGTGGCCCGCTCCAGCAGGTGCACCGCGCGCGCCGTGTCCTCGCGCGTGGGCCGCGCCTGCGCATCCACGCTGGTGGCGAGGAGCGCGGGGAGGAAGGCGATCAGTACGATGCTGCGCATGTGTGCTCCGGGGCGGGTTCGGGGACGCGTTCTGCTGTACACCGCGCCGTGACCGTGCGTTGGGTCGGCGCGTCAAGAAACGTCCGTCCCGCTCGTTTCAGCCGAAGAGAAAAGTGCGTGAGTGCGTTCTGTCATTCTGAGGGAGCCGCCCGCTCAGGCATTCGCGAGTCACCCGCCTTGCTGCGGCGACCGAAGAATCTAGCCGGCGCCGGGCCGGGCATCGTGCGTCGCCGCCAATCCCTCGCAACGCGCAGTAGATCCTTCGCTCCGCGCCAGAGTTTGGAGAACGGTCAAGGCATGTGAGGCGCGTCGCTCAGGATGACAGGGGTTTGGTGGATGACATGGGTGGGGATGCCGAAGGGAGGCGTTGGCGGATTGAGGTGTGCAAGCCTTCGCCCGTGCTTCGTCTCACACATCAGGAACGCACTAACGCACTCACGCACTAACGCACTTCCCCTCGGCTCCGGATCTTTATGCGCACCCGCCTCGTCCTGGCACTCCTCTCCATCCTCGCGACGGCCGCCGCGCTGCCGGCGCAGGGGATCATCGTGCCCGATCGGTGCCGAGTGGAGTGCGGGATCCCGCTGCCGAACGCGCTCCCCATCGAATCGGTGACACTGGACGTCAAGATCGAGGGGCAGGTGGCGACCACGCACGTCACGCAGGTCTTCCGCAACGAGACGGGCGCGACGCTGGAGGGGACGTACTTCTTTCCGATCCCCACCTCCGCATCGGTGACGGAGTTCGCCATCTGGGACGGCAGCCGGCGCCTGGCCGGCGAGGTGCGTCCGCGCGAGGAGGCGAGGCGCATCTACGACTCCATCGTGCGCCGCCGCCGCGATCCGGGGCTGCTGGAGTATGCGGGGGAAAACCTCTTCCAGGCCAGCATCTTCCCCATCAACCCCCGCTCCACCAAGAAGCTGGAGCTGACGTACACCCAGGTGCTCAGGGCAGAGAACGGGAGCGTCGGCTACCGCTACCCGCTCGGCATCGGGCGCAACGCGGCGCCGGTGGAGCGGCTCTCGGGGCGGGTGGAGGTGCGCGCGCCGTCGTCGCTGCGCACGGTGTACTCGCCCAGCCACGCGGTCGACGTACGGCGCGAGGCCGGCGGCCGGCGCGCGGTGGCGACCTGGGAATCGCGGCGCGGGGCGGAGCGGCGCGACTTCCAGCTCTTCTACGGGCTGGCGGACCGCGACGTGGGGCTCTCGCTCTTCACCTACCGCGAGCCGGGGAAGGATGGCTACTTCCTCCTCCTCCTCTCCCCCAGCGACGAGGCGACGCAGCGGGAGTACGCGGCCAAGGACGTGGTGTACGTGCTGGACACGTCCGGCTCCATGCAGGACGAGGACAAGATGGAGAAGGCCCGCCGCGCGCTCCTCTTCGGCGTGCGCGGGCTGCGGCCGCAGGACCGCTTCAACGTGATCTCCTTCGCGGGCGAGACGCGGCGGATGGAGACGGGGCTGATCGCGGCGGACCGCGCGGGGCGGGAGCGCGGGATCGCCTTCGTGGAAGGCCTGCGCGCGGTGGGCGGCACCAACATCAACGATGCGCTGACCGAGGCCCTCGCCCAGTTCCCGCGCGAACGCGGCGGCAGGACGCGGCTCCTCGTCTTCCTCACGGACGGCATCCCCACCGTGGGCGAGACGGACGCGGACCGGATCGTGGAGAACGCCCGCCGCACGCGCGTGGACGGGGTGCGCGTCTTCACCTTCGGCGTGGGCTACGACGTCAACACGCGCCTGCTGGACCGCGTGGCGGCGGAGAACGGCGGCACCGCGGAGTACGTGGAGCCGCGCGAGGACCTGGAGGCAAAGGTGTCCTCGTTCTTCGACAAGGTGAACCACCCCGTGCTCAGCAACGTCGCGCTCGACATGGGCGGCGTGCGGACGGAGCTGGTGTATCCGCGCGCCCTCCCGGACCTCTTTCGCGGGACGCAGCTGGCGCTGGTGGGCCGCTACCGCAACGAGCGCGAGCTGCGGGATGTGACGCTGCGCCTGAGCGGAAACGCATCGCCCACGCACACCTTTGCGTACCCGGGGCTCCGCTTCCCCCTGCGCGCGGAGGAGCACGACTTCCTCCCCCGCCTGTGGGCGACGCGGCGTGTGGGGTGGCTGATGGAGCAGATCCGCAGCAACGGCGAGAGCCGCGAGCTGCGCGACGAGGTGGTGGAGCTGGGGACGCGGCACGGCATCGTGACGCCGTACACCTCCTTCCTGGCGCTGGAGCCGGGCGCGGGCGAGCGGCCTCCGGTCGTGCGCGGCATGCAGGACCTGGTGCCGCCGCAGCCCGTGCGGCCCGGCGACTTCTCGGGACAGGGGCAGGCCGACGGCGTGGCGCGAGGCGTCGAGGTCACGGTGCCATCGGCGCCGCCGCCCCCGCCCGCCGTGATGGAGGCTCCGCCGCCCGTGGTCGTGACGGGTGCCGGTGCGGTGCAGCAGAGCAAGAGGGCACGCGCGCAGCAGGAGGTGCTCAGCCTGGAAGGAGTGTCCGTCAACAGCGCGGAGGGTGGCGCCGTGCGGCACGTGGGCGGCAAGACCTTCTACCTTCGCGCCGGCGTGTGGACCGATTCCGAGCTGAAGCCGGACACGCGCCTCCCCGAGACAACGCTGCGCTTCGGAAGCGACGAGTACTTCGCCCTGCTCAGCCGCACACCGGCGCTGGCCCGCTTCTTCTCGCTCGGCGAGCGGGTGGCGGTCGTCTGGGACGGTCGCGTGTACCGCACCACGGGCGAGCCGTCGCGATAAAACAGCAGGCTCACGCGGAGAGGCGGAGGCGCGGAGAGATCCGCGCCTCCGCTGTTTCGTGGTGATGAAACGCGGGTGTTGACAATATCCGTGGCAACGACTATTGTTGTGCAGAGCGAGCGGGGAACGGCAACGCGTGAGGGGGACGATGGCGGGGCGCATCCAGTCGGAGATCCAGCAGACGAAGCCGATCGGGAGCCTGGAGGAAGAGGCGTTCCTGAACGTGCAGCGCACTGCCAATGTGCTGTCGCAGTCGATGACCGAGTTGCTGAAGGAGCACGACCTCACGCAGACGCAGTACAACGTCCTCCGCATACTGCGAGGAGCGGGAAAGGCCGGGCTGACCGCGGGGGAGATCGGCGAGCGGATGATCACTCGCGACCCGGACGTCACCCGCCTGCTGGACCGGCTGGAGCGGCGCGGGCTGGTGGAGCGGTGGCGCTGCACCGAGGACCGCCGCGTGGTGTGGACGCGGATCACCGCGGAGGGCGCGGGCACCATCGCCCCGCTCGACGCGCCGGTGGACGAGCTGCACACGAAGCTCCTCCGCCACATGGGCGACGATCGGCTCCGCACGCTGATCGAGCTGCTGGAGGAGGCACGCGACGCACCGGCCGACTGATTCGCGGCGCATTATCCGTTGTAACGACATGCCGCAGGACGAACAACGAGCGTCCGCGGGAACCATCAAACCGAAGAGGCTACGATGAACACTCAGGCGAACACGCAGGCGCAGTACGGCATCACCCTTCTGCGCGTGATGGTGGGGCTCGTCTTCGTGATGCACGGCGGGCAGAAGCTGTTCGTGATGGGGATGGACGGGCTGGCCGGCTTCTTCGGCTCGGTCGGGATCCCGTTCGCGTACCCGAGCGCGCTGCTGGTGACGGCGGTCGAGCTGCTGGGCGGCGCGCTGCTGATCGCGGGGCTCTTCACCCGGTTCGTGACCCCGCTGATCGCCGCGACCATGGTCGGCGCGATCGCGACGGTGCACGGGTCCAAGGGCTTCTTCCTCCCCGAGGGGTACGAGTTCGCGCTCACGCTGCTGGTGGCGAACGCCGCGCTCTTCCTGACCGGCTCCGGGGCGCTGGCGCTGGACAACCTCCTCGGCCGTGAGCGCACCGCCGCCGTACGCACCCCGCGTCCCGCGCTGGCCGCGAAGGCCGCCGACACGGAGTACGCCACGCGGTAAGCACCGCGGCTGGATGCAACGACGCGCCGCCCGGCAACCGGGCGGCGCGTCGTGCATTGGCAGCGAAGACGGATTCGGTCATATTACGGAAGGCGCTCGCGGCGCGATGGCGTCCGGGATGCGCCATGCACGGCTCCACCGGGTGCACGGACCTTCCTTCCAGGAGCGGGAAGCTTGCGACAAGTCGACGCTCCGGGCCTTCCGGAAGAGCTTCAGCGGGAGCTGGACGCCATCGAGCGGCGGCTGGCGGGGACCTCGCCGCGCAACCAGTCGGTGCTGCTGAAGCACGCGGGGGACCTGTGCGCCAGCATGGGCGAGCGGCGTCGGGCGCTCGGCTGGTACGGGCGCGCGGTGAACCTGCACCTGGAGCTGGGCGAGGCGTCCCGCGCGGCGGCGCTCTGCCACACCATCCTCAGCATCCAGCCGGAGGCGGTGCGGGCGCGGTGCACGCTTGCGTGGCTCGCCATGGCCGGCGGGCGGACGATGGAGGCGCGCCAGCTGGTGGGCGAGTACGCCGCCGCCGCCCGCGCCGCCGGGCAGGACGCGATGGCCGCGCAGCAGCTCACCTGGATGTTCGAGGCCGCGGACGACGGCTTCCTGCGCCACGACATCGTCCGCGCCCTGCGCACACTCGGCGACGACGCCCGCTCCGCCACCCTCCCTTCCGAATCGCGCCCCACTGGCCCCCTGGACCACGACGAGCTCTGGGCCCGCGTCCTGCGCGGCACCGTCGCGCCGCCGCCGACGGGGGTGGGTACGGCGCCGAGCGCCGGGGGCTGAAGCCCCCGGCTGGAACTACGCGAAGACGGCTGAAGCCGGCTCGAACGGCGGCATTCCTTCTCATACCCAATCCCCTGTCATCCTGAGTGACGCGCTGCTCAGTCCTTGCCCCGTCTCCAGAGTCTGGCGCGGAGCGAAGGATCTACTGCGCGTTTTGAGGGGCTCGCGTAGCGCGCGGGGGATGGCGGATCGAAGATTGCGCAAACCTGCATCTCCGGGTTGATTGGCGTTGAACCCGATCGGCATCATCCCCGCCCCGCCCGAGCATGCACACAGAGGAAAGCACCGCCTTCGTCGCCGAAGCGCCCCTGCCGGAGGAGCCGCCGGAGCCCTTGCCGCCGCGCCAGCCGGTGCGGCGAGTGCCGCGTGCAGTGTCGCCGCGCGAGGTGCCGGACGGGGCGGAGCTGGACCACCCATCGCTCTACTTCAACCGGGAGCTGGGGCTGCTGGACTTCAACTGGCGCGTCCTCCACCAGTCCACCGACCCGCGCGTCCCCCTCCTGGAGCGCGTGCGCTTCCTGGCGATCACCTCCAGCAACCTCGACGAGTTCTTTCAGAAGCGCGTGGGCGGGCTCCGGCGGCAGATCGCTGCAGGGGTGCAGACGCTGTCGCTGGACGGGCGCACCCCCGGCGAGCAGCTGCAGCTGATCGCCGATGCGGGGCTGGTGATGTACGCCGCCATGAGCGCCATCTGGGAGCGCGAGCTGGTCCCCCTCCTGCGCACCGAGGCGGGCGTGATCGTGTCGCGCTACACCGAGCTGGACGAGCGGCAGCGCGCGGGCCTGGACCTCTTCTTCCGCGAGCAGTTTTACCCGGTGCTCACCCCGCTCGCCGTGGACCCCGGGCACCCCTTCCCCTTCATTTCGAACCTCAGCCTGTCGCTTGCGGTCCTGCTGCGCCACCGCGCGCGCAGCACCATGCACTTCGCGCGCATCAAGGTCCCCACCAGCACGGGGAGATGGATCCCCGTTCCGCACTCCGAGCACCGCTTCCACTTCGTCCCCGTGGAGGACGTGATCCAGGCCAACGCCGCCACGCTCTTCCGGGGGATGGAGGTGGTGTCAGTGGATGCCTTCCGCGTCACCCGCAACGCCGACGTGGCGCGCGACGACGACGAGGCGGAGGACCTCCTTTCGATGATCTCCGAGGAGCTGCGCGAGCGGCGCTTCGCCCCGGCGGTGCGGCTGGAGGTGGACCGGCACATGCCGCTGGAGGTGCGCGGGCTGCTGGTGCGCGAGCTGGAGGTGCAGCCGGAAGAGGTGTACGAGAGCGACGGGCTGATCGACCTTGCTGACTGCGCGCAACTGGCCGATCTGGATCTGCCGGCGCTCCGTTACGAGGCGTGGGAACCGGTCGTTCCAGAGCCCTTTCGCCACGAGGGGGAGACGGAGGAGGAGAAGAACATCTTCGCCGTGATCCGCCGCGGCGACGTGCTGGTGCACCACCCGTACGAGTCGTTCACCTCCAGCGTCCTGCGCCTCCTGGACGAGTCGGCCGACGACTCGCACGTGGTGGCCATCAAGCAGACGCTCTACCGCACCGGCGTCGACTCGCCGGTGGTGCGGGCGCTGCTGCACGCGGCCGAGCGGGGGAAGCAGGTGGCGGTGCTGATCGAGGTGACGGCCCGCTTCGACGAGCAGAACAACATCCAGCTCGCCGAGATCCTCGAGGACGCCGGGGTGCACGTCACCTACGGGCTGGTGGGGCTCAAGACGCACAGCAAGGTGCTTCTCGTGGTGCGCGACGAGGGAGGCCGGCCGCGCACCTACTGCCACGTGGGGACGGGAAACTACCACGCCCGCACCTCGCGGCTGTACAGCGACCTCGGCGTGCTGACCTGCAACCCCGAGATCGGCAACGACCTGGTGAACCTCTTCCACTTCCTCACCGGGTACGCGCCGGACCAGCAGTACGACCGCCTGGTGGTGGCCCCGCGCGACATGCGCCGCACCTTCGTGGAGCGCATCGAGCGCGAGATCCATTTCCAACGCGCGCGCGGCTCGGGGCGCATCATTGCGAAGATGAACGCGCTGGACGACGCGGGGATCATCCAGGAGCTGTACCGCGCCTCTCAGGCCGGCGTGCGCATCGACCTGATCGTCCGCGGGCACACCCGGCTCCGTCCCGGGCTCCCGGGGTACAGCGACAACATCCGCATGGTCAGCATCGTGGGTCGCTTCCTGGAGCACGACCGCGTCTTCTTCTTCAACAACGACGGCGATCCGGAGATCTTCATCGGGAGCGCGGACTGGCGGGAGCGGAACCTGAACGAGCGGGTGGAGGTGCTGGTGCCGGTGCTGGACCCCGCGCTGCGCGACCGCATCGTCGAGATCCTCCACTTCTCGCTCAACGACAACCGCCTCGCCTGGGAGCTGCGGCCGGACGGCGAGTACGTGCAGCGCCGCCCCGACCCCGGCGAGCCCGAGGTAAACTGCCACGACATCCTGATGCGCGACGCCCTCGACCGCGGCCGCCGCCCCGGCACCCGCCCGTGGGAGCTGTCGCTGTAGCAAGCTGAGGCGAGTGAACTCGCGGCAACAAAAGCACAAACTCCTCCTTCGCGGACTGCCCGGCGCCTCATTTCCCGGCTACGCCGCGTCTCGCTTCGGTCGCCCGCCCTTTGCGCCGTTCGCGCGTGCGGCGGCGGACTTTGCTTCGCTGGTGCGCTGGCCCATGAACTTCGGCGCCCACGCGGCCAGGTTCAGGCGATGCGCGATGGTACCGGGTACCGACACGTCCGCGTCGATCTCCTCCCAGTGAAGCCCTTCACCCCCGAGGTCCACCTCGACAGCCGCGAGCTGCTCCGGCGTAGCCGTAGTCAGCAGCTCCCTTTCCGTCGGCACGAAGCCGAAAAGGCATCCGTTGGTGAGCTCCACCACGATGTGGCCGGTCGCCGCGTCGTAGCGGGCGGACGCGGCGCGGGGCTCGATGAGCGCTTCCCGTATCGCCCGCTCCCGAGCTTCCTCGATCTCTGCGTCAGTCGGCTCGTGGTACCCATGCGCTCGGCTAGTCATGGATCTGCTCCCATTTTTTAGTGAGTAGTACTCTGTTCGCCTGTACGATCCTGGAGGCCTCCCTCGCGTCAGGGGTCTTCATGCCCAACACGTTGGAAACCTCGCCTGTAGCAACGTCAACTCTACACCGTCCACCCGCCACGTGCGCATGGACATGTATGGGCTCGTGATCGTTGGTGTAAATGCGGAACGCGAATCTGCCGACGCGAAGTACGGTTGGCACGACGATAACCTAGCGTTGGGTTTTGGACAAGGGCGCACTACACCCCGCCGCGCGTTGCGCGCGGCGGGGGAGGCGGCGGGTTGGCTATTCCGGAGTGGTCTGTTCGCGGACGCGGCGGGCGCGGTCGGGGCGGCCGGCGAGCTCCTGGGCGCGGGCGACCTTTTCGGCGCTCGCTTCGGGAAGGCCGGCGGCGAAGGCGAGGAGGTAGGCTTCGGCGGCGGGGGCTTCGCGGCCGGGGAGGCGGGCGAGCGCTTCGGCGGCGGCCCAGGCCACGGTGCCGCGGTTGTCGCAACGGGCGGCGGCGGCGAGCGCATCGATGGCGCCCGCCGTGTCGCCGGTGGCGAGAAGGGCCCGGCCGCGCAGCAGGTGGCCGCGCGGCGCGTCTTCGCCCTCGGCGGGGAGGGTGCGGGCGATTTCCAGCGCGCGTGCCGGGTCGCCGGCGCGCAGCGCGTCCTCCGCGTCCGCCACCGAGCCGCCACGCGCGGGGAGGGCGATGCCGGGAATGGAGGTGGGGATGGATGCCTTCATCCCGGCCGGGAGGTACATCCACACCGCGCCCGCGACGAGCGCCATCACGACGATCGCCTTGAGCAGCCCGCCGGAGCGCAGCTCCAGGGGCGGCAGGGGCTCGGGCGCGGCGTGCTGAGTCGGTGGCGGCGGGAGGTCCGCGGGTACCGGCAGGGGCGTGGGGGCCATTCCGCGCGGCGCGTCGAGGTCCACCGTGGGCGGCGCGGTGGGGAAGCCGGGGATGGGGAGCCCGGCGGGGTCCAGCTCCGCGATCACTACCGGCGCGGCAGGGAGTGCGGTCGTCGGCGCCGCCGCGCGCGGGGCCGGGACATCGCCGGTGGCGTGCCAGGCGAGGAGGACGGCGGGGACGCGGGCGGGCGTCGCCAGGTCCGCGGCGAGCGCGAGGACCCGCTGCGATCGGTCGCGGTCTCCCTCGGCGGCCCAGCGCTCGGCGTCGGAGAGGAAGCGCGAAAAGGAGGCGGGGAGCGGAGTGTGCGCGGGGCCCACGTCACTCCCCCAGCGCGGCCAAGCGGTCGCGGGCGTCGGCATAGAAGCGGTCGATGCGCAGCGCCTCGCCGTAGCAGCGGCGCGCCTCGCGCCGGTCGTCGATCTCTTCGGCGGCCTGGCCGCGGAGGAAGAGGATGCCGGAAAGTGGCTCGCCGGCCTCCGCCAGGTTGCTGAGCGCCATCCCCGCCGCGCCGAACGCCGCGTGGTGGTCGCCCATCCCCATCAGCGCCTTGAGGTACCCCTCCGCCGCGGCGACGCGCGTGCCTGGGTTGCGCATGGCCTGGTCGAAGACCTTGACCGCGCTCTCCCACTGCTCCATGTCCAGGAAGCTCGTGCCGAGATCGTAGAAGTTCTCCGCCTCCTCGTCGCTCACGTCGTCGCGCCAGCGGGTCATGTGGTCCACGAAGGAGCGCAGCAGCTCTTCAGCGTCGGTGCGGTCCGGCGCGACGCGCAGCCGCGCGTCCACCGGCCCCGTGCCGTCGTGCACGAAGATCAGCGGCAGGTCGTCGTCGGCTACGTCCGCCAGCTCTGCCAGCCGCTCCATCCACTCGTCGTCGGAGGCTGCCTGGAAATAGGTGTCCTCCCGGTGCGTCGAGGTGGAGATGCTCTCGGCGGGCAGCCGGTCCACGGGCGGGTCCTGCGCCGCGGAGCCCATCCACGCGGCGCCGCCCCATGCCGCGCCCGGGTACACCCGCCCAGGCGCGGACTCGCTTGCGAGTGGGTCGAGGACTGACGCCTCGGTCCAGGGAACCGCAGGGGGGACTCCCAGGGGGGCGTCCGAAGCATCCTCCTGCGCCGGCAGCTCGCGGGCGGCCGGTACGGGCATTTCGGCGGACGGGACCTCGACCTTTGAGGCCGATTCGTTCGGAACTTCAACAGAGGCAACAGGCCGCGGCATGGGTGCGATCAGACCGGGGCCGGTGCCCTCAGGTGGGAGCGGGCGGGCGTCCGGGACGCGGAACGGGGCCAACTCGGCGGCGGGCGGCGGGCCGGATGACGATGGAACCGCGTCGCCGGCGAGGACGGCAAAGACGCGGTCCAGGCGCGCGGGGTCCACGCGGCCGGAGCTCTTGCCGATGCGCGCGCGGGCCTGCTCCGACCAGTACTGGCCCCCGCCGGAGAGGGAGCGGAGCTGCGCGGCCTCGGCCTCCATCCCCTGCACGTCGCCGCCGCGAGCCGCGATCTCCAGCGCAACCAGACAGGCGTTGCACCAGTGCGCCGGGCCCACGTCGCTGCGCTGCGAAAGCGCGCTCCGCGCACGCTGCAGCGCCTGGCGTGCCTCGGGGAGCATCTCGCGCTGCGCGAAGGCCGACGCCGTCTCGATCATCTGCCGGGCGTTGTCTGTAGCGAGCGCTCCGCCTCCCGCTCCGTCCGTGGGGTCGTGCGACATGAAGTTCAGCATGTGGTTGGGACTATGGCCGGGCGCCCAGTCACGGAGCCGGCCGGCACGCACGTATACCCCGGTACGGCGCGCAAGGTTGGGGCGTGCGGATCAGCGTCCTTGCGCGCACCCGTCGTCCATCAGCCGGAGCGACGCGGACAGGCCCATCGACGTGCCCTCCGGCCCCTCGCGCCGCGCCACGCCCAGCGTCCAGCGGCGCGCGCACGAGCCGGCGTCGAAGCCCACGGCGTAGCTCCGCGCCCCCTCGCCCCAGCCGTACGACGCGCGGATCGGCAGGCGCGGGGTGCCGCGGAAGGAGGCGGTGAAGCGGTCCGTGCTCCCCTCCGCCTCCAGCCCACCCTGGCGGAGCACCTCGCTCGCCGCCACCGCCACGGTGCCGAAGTCCGCGTCCCACGCGGCGCCCGCGCGCAGGACGGAGGGGAAGTACGCGTCCTCCCACGCCTCATTGGCGGCTGCAGACGGGGGCGTCCCGAGGTCGCCGAAGCCAATCTCCGGGCCCAGCGCCTCCGTCACCGTCGCTCGGCCATCGGGGTCCTGCGCGATGGATACGGTACGCTCACGCGGTCCGGATCCGGGGCGAACCGTTCCCGCGAAGGCGTTGCTCAGCGAAACGGCCAGCCGCACCGGCCCGGGCGCGGCGGCGATCCCCACGTCCATGCCATAGCCGGGAACGCCGCGGAAGATGGTCTCGCGGTAGACTTCGCTGCCGGGCGCATCGGAAACGAAGGCACCGCGGGCGTGCGTGTGGAGGTACCACCCCTTACCCGTCGCGCCGACCCAGACCGGCCCGACGCCGGGAAGGGTGCCTAGCGGCAGCGCGCGCCCGATGGCGAGCACGGTGGCCACGCTGCGTCCGCTCTCACGCGACGCCAGGCTCTCCGCCTCGCCGGCGCCGAGCGCCTCCCGAATCGCCGGGGGGATGTCCGCGTACGAGGCGAAGTGGGTGGAGACGGAAAGGGCGAACTCGCGGTTCTGGAAGGCCCCCCAGGTGACGCCGCCCAGCGCCCCGGGGTACGAGCTCCCGTTCGCCAGCGGCCCCGAGTACTGGAGGTAGCGGCTCCCCTTGCCGATCTCGCCGCCGATCAGCCCCAGGCGCACCGATCCGTCGAAGGTACCCTCCGACGGAAGCCGCGCCAGGTCGAACGAGAGGAACGACTGCGAGGCCCCGGGTCCGCCATCCCAGATCCCCAGGAGCGCGGGGTTGAAGAGGAGTGCGTCGCCGCGGCGGGCCTCGGTAGCGCCGGTGCCGCCGAGAGCCGCCGTCGTGCCGGACGCCACCGGGCGCTGCGCCGGGGCCGCCGTGGCCATCAGCAGCGCGGCTGGGATGCAGAAAAGGAGCTTCATCGCGAGGGATAGGGGAAGAGGGGTGCGTGAACGGCCGCCGCGTGCTGCGGCCAGGGGAGGATGGGCGCCGCGCCTGGCGCGAAGAGGGCGAGGACGGCACCCGCGGCCAGCATCGGCCCGAAGGGGAGGGGCTCGGCCACCAGGTGCCGGCGCGGCCAGACGGCGGCGAGCGGGAGCGCGAGGGCGGCGAGCCGTGCCCATCCGCCGGCCAGGAACGCCGCCGCCGCCAGACCGACCGCGACCCCCACCGCCGGACCGCGCCAGGCAGCCGGCAGCAGGCGCGCGGCGAAGACGGCCAGCGCCAGCGTCGCCGCCGCGGACAGCAGGGTGCCGATGCGGCCGAACCCGACCACGACGCAGAGGAACGCGAGGAGCAACGCGTCGCCCTCGCCCATTACCTCGCGCCCGGCGAGCGCGCCGACGCCTTTGGCGAGCGCCCACAGCCCGACCGCGACCACGGCCGCCGCAAGTGCGCGCATCGCCGCATCGGTGGGGCTCATGCGAAGCGCGGCCCAGAGGAGCGCCGCCGCGATCCCACCCAGCGTGTAGCGCAGCGGCAGCTCGCGCTTCTCCGCATCGTGCAGCGAGAGCACGAGGAGGAGGAGCCCGCATGTGGCCGCCGCCGCTCCATCTGCGCGGGGGCCATACGCCCACAGCGCGCCAGTGACGATCGTGACGGCAGCCGCGGACCGCAGCAGAGAGGTCACGGGCGGGGGCGGATCGGCACCGCCATTCCCATCCGCGCGGCCTGCCGGAGCGCGGCGGCCACGTCGAAGGCGAAGGCGGTGATGCGGTCCTGCCCGACCACGCCGACGTGGCACACCGGGTCTGCAGTGGCCGCCGCCGAACGGCTCACGGAGATGCGCGGAGTGACGGTAACGGCTTCGCGATCCACCGCCACATACGCTTCCATTCGCAACGGCACTTCGCGCGGCCACGTGCCCGCGCATACGACCTCAGAGCCCAGAGAGGCGAGGGAAACGGTGCTCGTGGCGATCAGCGCGCCGAGCGAATCGTGCTCCTCCACCCGCGCTGCCGAGGGCCAGACGCCGGTGCGCAGCGGGACCGCGTCGAGCACGGAAAGGACGGCGAGGATTCGCGCCGCGGGGATCTCCGTGATGCGCAGCGTCCGCCCAGGCTCTGTGGTGGAGCGGTACGACTCCGGCGGCCGCGCGACGGCGCTGGCGAACACCTGCTTCGTAGGGTCGTCAGGGTAGCCCTGCGCCGGACGGCGTCTGGCGGCGCTATCGCGGGGCGGGAGGACGGCGGGGCCGCGCGGCGCGTTCAGGTCGCGCTCCGTCCAGGTGCGCGGGGGCGGGGCCACTCGCGTGGTGCGCGGGAGTGCCGGGGGCGGGGCGCACGCGCCCAGCAGGGCCAGCGTGGCGAGAAGGATCAGTGTGCGCATGGCCTCAGCCGCCGAGCGGCGCGGGTGCGTCGGGGAGGGCGCCCCCGTCGGAGACGCGGACGCGCTGGAGGGTGCGCGGGCTTCCGCCGCGCAGGGTCACGAACAGTCCTACCCAGGCGCCGCCGCGCCGCAGCACGGCCGCGATCTCCTGCGTGCCGTCCGCCTCGCGCGACCACACCTCACGCCAGGCGCCGTCCTGGAAGAGCATCACCACGGCGCGGCTCTTACTGCGCCCGGCGAACACGAGCCACGCCGCGCCCTCGGTAGAAGCCACCTGCTGCAGCTCGTCGGGCGCGAATCCCCCGGCGGACGCGGCGAAGCGGCTCCGTTCCGCGGCGGTCGCGCGGCGAGGGGTAAGGGTGCGCCCGGCGGAGCACCCCTGTCCGGGCACGGCGACGGCGGCTTCCCACTCGCCGGACGACGAGACGTCCACGCCCACGCCGCGTGGAGCACCCGCCTGCCGCGCGGGCTGCGCCAGGTCCAGCCGCAGCCGCTGTCCGCAGCGTCCCACCACCGCCCACTCGCCTTCCAGCTCCGCGCCCGCGGTGCCGCCGGGCGCGATCTCGTGGAAGACGATCCTCCCGCTTCCCCGCCTCACCGCCAGCAACGGAAGCTCCGCCGCCCGGCTCACGCGGATCGACCCCGCGGGCGAGCGGCGCACCCGCGGCGCGGGCGCGGCTTCCTCCTCTTTGAGCGCGGCGGCGGGAGCGGCCGGCATCGGGGCCAGCGGCGTGGCGACTGGCGTGGCCCCGGAGCTGACGCCGGTGGCGGGTGCGGGCTCGGGCACGACCGGCAGGCTCGGCGCCGCAGCGAGTGCCGGCTCGTCAACGGCGGTCGGACCGTCGACGGGTGCGTAGCTGCGCCCCGGCTCCACGGGACCGAGATCCATCCAGCCCGGCGGCGTCTGTGCGGCGGGCGGCGCGGCCTCAGGCTCCCGGTTTACCGCGGCGGGTGCGGCTGCGCGCGGCTGCTGCGGGCGCGCGGCGACCTTGCGGACTGGCGGCACCGCGGCGGCTTCGTTGCGCGGCACGGCGGCACCCAGCGCGACGCCTAGCGCCGCGACGGTCAACGTGGCGACCACCCACACGGGGGTCGCGTTCGGCGACGGCGCGGGGCGGCCGGGCGGAAGGAGCTCCTCAGTGTCGTACACGGCGCGGCGGGGCGAGAAGGTGCGAGGGCGGGACCGTGAATGGGTCCCGCCCTTGTAGATACCCCGGATCGTGGATCGGGCTCGCGGAATCGAGGCGGTGCGGATGACACGGGTCGAGGCGGGGAGAGGGTGGGCGTAACGAATCACGCCCCTACGGGTGCATGCGCGGCGAGGGTGCGCACGAGCGGGTGGTCGGGGCCGGTGTAGTGGGCGACGCCCTGGAGGAAGTACGCGGCGCTATCGGCGCGGCCGGCGCGCAGGGCGAGCTCGGCGACGGCGCCGGCGCGGCGCTCGCTGTCCACCCAGGCGGCACCCGCGCCGTCCAGCCAGCGCTCCACCGTTTCCCAGGCGGCGGCGGGCCTCATCTGGCGGCCGCGCACCTCCAGGAGGAGCGCGGCGAGGGTGGCGTCGCGCTGGAGGGCACCGGTGGCGGGGTCGCTGGGGGCCGCGGCGAGGCGGAAGATGGCGCGCCGCAGCCGCAGACTGGCCCCCTGCGGATCCTCGGTGGCCAGGAGCATCGCCAGCAGGACGTCGTCCTCGGCGCCCCACCCCGGCCCCTCCTCGGCGGCGCGCAGGAGGAGCAGAGCGGGGCGCATCAGACCGCGCGTGATGAGGGCGTTCGCGACGCGGTGTGGCGGGAGCGGAGGGCGCCCCGTGACCCGCGGGTCGAGCGCGGGAGCGCGACCGGCGGCGCGCTCGTCCGCCAGGCGCGTCAGGTCGTACGCCAGCGTGGAGAGTCCGACGCCGGCGCGCGGCAGCATCGGGCCGGAGACCACGACGACGGTGCCGTCGTCCCACGTCCCCATCTCCTGCACGCGCGCGTTGAGGAGGCCGGCGGGCGCCGCGCCCTCCGGATCGCCCAGCCGCGCCGCATCCACGGCCGTCCCCTCCGCCACCTCGATCCACCCCAGCCGGTCGGCGGCGTAGACGAGGATGGTGCCGCTCTCGCGCCGCGCATCGGCGATCTCCAGCACGTCGCGCAGGTTGAAGGCGCGCAGGGGGAAGGCGGGCGCCTCCACCTCCGGCGGGAGCACGGGGTGGCCGGGGAGGAGGTCGGCAAGGGCAGGCCAGGCGGCATCGTCCTCGTCGTCGAAGCCCAGCTCGTCGGCCGCCATCACGAAGGCGGCGCGGGCGGCGACCTGCTTCCACCCGCGCTCGGCCAGGAGGCTTTCGCGCGTGGCCCGCTCGCCCACCACCACCGCCTGTACGCCGCGCGCGCTCCAGGCCGCGAGCGCTTCCACCAGGGCGCTGCGCTGCGCGGGATCGGCAAGAAGCCCGGCGCGCACCACGACCGCGCCGCCCTCGCCCACGCCGGCCGCGGGGTCACCGCGAACCAGGTCGGTCGCGGAGACGACCTCCACGGGATACACGCCCCGCACGCCCAGCCGCATGCGCGCCTCGGCCGCGAGGACGCCGAGCGTGTCGGGATGTCCTTCCACGATTACGGGGTTCACCGCCCTCCCCGGCGCCGAGGCGGCGCGCGCCAGCACCAAGGCCAGCGACCACCCGATGGCGGCGAGATCGGCATAGTCGGCCGGGTCGAAAGGGAGCGCTCCCATCAGCGCACGCGCGGCCGGCGCCGGGATCGCGTGGAACGAGAGGGCGCCCCACACCACCGTCTGCCGCGCCGCGAATCCGCCTACCACATCGGCTAGGGAGGCGAGGGCCACATCGGCCTCCTCGCGGATGCCTCCCAGGCGCAGCCCGCGCTCGCGGCAGGCGGACTCCAGCTCGCGGCGCACCAGCTCGCCGCGCGGCAGGGGGCCCACGTACACCAGCGGGTACAGGGATCCCGGGTCCGCGGCCAGGGCACGGAAGAGGGCGGCCAGCGGGGCGCGAGCCTCGGCGTCGGCCAGGGAGATGAGGGCGGCGGGGCGGCTGGGGGCGGGGGCGGAGGGCGGCAAAACCATGGACCGGGGTGCGGGGTATCTGGTATCTTGGAAAGCGTACACTCTGCCCGAGCGTCCACCTTCCGTTCCTCCCCCTGAATACCCCGGATCCACACGGATGTCGTTGCTGGAGTTCCCCCCCAACGCGAGCGCGGAGTCGGCCCGGCAGCTCGGGATCTACGCCCTGGCGCGCAAGATCGAGCTGGCGAGTCGCCGCTCACCCGGGGGCGAGCTTCCGCCCGCGTTGCGCAGCGCCGCGTTCCTGGGGCTGGTACGCTACGCAGGCATCGCCGACGACGCCGGGGAGGCGCACGCACGCCGCGTGGGCGACCTGTCGTTCCGCATCGCCGAAGGACTGGGGTGGCGGCCGGAGCACGCGGAGACGCTGCGGGTTGCCGCGGCGCTGCACGACGTGGGGAAGCTGGGCGTGCCGGGCGCCATCCTCCGCAAGCCCACGCCACTGAACGACGACGAGCGGCGGGTGCTGAGGATGCACACCTGGCTGGGGTACCGCCTCTTTGGCCGCGCGGAGTACCCGGTGCTGAAGATGGCCCGCGTGGTCGCCCTCAGCCATCACGAGCGGTGGGACGGCTCCGGCTATCCGCGCGCGCTGCGCGACTTCCGCATCCCCGAGGCGGCGCGCATCGTGGCGGTGGCGGACATGTACGACACCATGGTCCGCCCGCGCCCGTACCGCGACCCCATCCCCGCCCCCGAGGCCCTCGACCGGATGGACCGGATGCACGCGCGCGCCTTTGATCCTGAGATCTGGACGCAGTTCCTCCGCGTCCGCGACCAGGCGCCGCCGGGCGTGGCGCTGACCGGGTAGAGATCGTCCCCCGTGGTACGATGGCCGTCCCCCAACGCATCGCCTGGGCAGTAGAGCAGCTCGCCCGCGCACCCGCGGACCGAATCCTGGAGATCGGGTGCGGCGGCGGGCATGCCCTCGCGCTGATCCGCGCGCGATTTCCCGCCGCCGAAATCGTTGCCATCGACCGTTCCGCGCTCCAGGTCGCCCGCGCCTGCGAGCTGAACCGCGAGGCGATCATGGATGGACGTGCGCGTGTGGAGCAGCTGGATCTCTTGGATGCTCCAGACGTTCTGGGGGTATTCGACGCTGTGCTCGCCATCAACGTCAATGAATTCTGGACCGCACCCGTGCCCAGCCTCGATGCATTGTCACGACTGCTCCGGACCGGCGGCCGTGCGTTCCTCGTTTACGAGCCGCCCTCCGTGTCGCGCCTGACCGCCGTCCGTCGCGAGATCTCGGCGGCGCTTGGCGAGCACGGCTTCGCGGTCGAAGATCTGCGCGAGGCGGCTTTCCGCGGAGTCACGGCGTGTGCATCATCGCACACCCCTGAAGATCCCGACAGCCTCTGCCTAGCCCCATCCGTTTGATGTAATTCGCGAAAAGCGCTGTTTTGTGTTGCCTTTCGCGAACAATCGCAGATGACTACGCTGAGATACCCCGGGTCTGGGAGCCGCACTCCCGGACCCGGGGTATCTCGTTTGTGCCCCCTCCGCTACACGCGGGCACGAACCCCCTGCCGATCCCATGCAACCAGAACGGATCTCGCGCGGCCTCGCCGCACCGCCGCCGGGCGTGTCGCAGACAGTGTGGACGCTGCTTCTGGCGGGACTCGCGCTCTCCACCGGGCTCGCCACCTGGCGCGTGAGGTCGATGGAGTTGCGTCCCGCGCCGCTCGCCGAAGCCGCGCCGCTGCCGCAAACGTTTGCTCCCGCGCCCGTCGAACCGCCACGGACGATGCGGCGGCCCGTCGTCGAGCGGGCACCTGCAAGCAGCGGCGAGTCGCTGGCGACGGTGAGGGCGCGGCTCGCGGCCAGCGGCGGACCCACGCCGGCTGGTGAGGTGGACGCGTGGACGCTGCGGCTCGCGACGGCGCCGGGGCATCGGGAGGAGACGCGGCGCGCGCTGGAGCGGATGCGGCACCTGGAGCCCGTCATCCGCGCGGCGCTGGCGCGGGAGAGGATTCCGCGCGACCTGCTGTACCTGGCGCTGGTGGAGTCCAGCTTCCGCCCTGCCGCCACCAGCCGGGTGGGCGCGGCGGGAGTGTGGCAGTTCATGCCGGGCACCGCGCGCGGCTACGGGCTGGAGGTGGGCCCGTGGGTCGACGAGCGGCGCGATCCCGTGCGCGCCTCGTACGCAGCAGCGCGCCACCTGCGCGACCTCCACGAGCAGCTCGGCGGATGGCATCTGGCCGCCGCCGCGTACAACTGCGGCTCGGGGTGCGTGCGCCGCGCGCTGCGCCTGCACGGCGGCGAGCCCGGAGGCGGCGAGCTGCGCTACTGGCACATCCGTCCTTACCTGCCGCGGGAGACGCGCGACTACGTCCCCAAGCTCCTGGCCGCCGCGCGCATCGCCCGAGATCCCGAGGCGTTCGGCTTCGGCGGGGTGGATGGCGATGAGCCGCTCGCCTACCGCGAGGTGGTGGCCCCCGGAGGTACGCCGCTGGAGCGCGTCGCGCGCTGGGTGGGCGCCCCTGAATCCGCCGCCTCCGCGCTCAACCCGCACCTGGTGCGCGGCCAGACGCCGCCCGGCCGCCGCTGGCCCGTGCGCGTCCCCGTCCGCTGAACCCGCAGCCTGGCAGAGCCCTGATGTACAGCGAAGACGCCTTCCCTTCCGCCCCCGCGGGGTCGTTCCGCGACGCCCCGCGCGCCGCGCCCGTGCCGCCGGTCGTCCCCGCGCACCGCGAGCGCGAGGGGACGATCCAGGACCGCATCATCCGCCCGCTGCTGGAGGCGGGAGATCTGGCGGCGCACGACGTGGAGGCGGCGTATCAGGCGGCCGCGGCGGACCGCGAGCGGCGCAGTGCCGTCTTCCACCTGGTGGAGATGGGGCGCATCACAGCTGAGCGCGCGCTCCACACGCTGGGCCGCGTCTTCGGCGTGGAGACGGTGAGCCTCGCCGCCGAGCGCCCCCACCGCAGCGTGCTGGACCTGATCGACAGCGAGACGGCGCGGCAGATCCGCGTGATCCCGCTGCGCATCCAGGGGCGCGACCTGCTGGTGGCCAACGGCGACCCGTACGACCTCTCGTCGCTGAGCCGCATCCGCGAGATCACGGGGCTTTCGCCCGTCCCGCTCCTGGCGGACGACCACTCGCTCGACACTCTGCTGCGCACCGCCTACGCCGTCGCGGACAAGCTCCACCGCGTGATGGGCGAGGCGCAGCGCAGCGGTGCCCGCGTCCGCGCCCGCGCCTCCATCAGCGAAGAGATCGAGAACGCGGTCAAGGGCGCGCAGGTGCCGCAGATGGTGGAGGCGTTCATCGAGGACGCCGTCAAGAAGCGCGCGTCCGACGTGCACTTCGAGTTTTTTGACGACTCCGGCCGCATCCGCTACCGCATCGACGGTCAGCTGGTGGTGGTCAAGGAGCTGGATCCCACCTGGGGGCGCGAGATCGTCAACCGCATCAAGGTGCTCGCCGGCCTCAACTCCGCGCAGGACCGCACGCCCGAAGACGGCCGGATGAAGCACACCATGGACGGCACCGAGGTGGAGTTCCGCGTCTCCACGCTGCCGACCGACTGGGGGTGCGAGCACGCCGTCCTCCGTGTCCTTGCGCGCGCCGAGACGCCGGTGGACCTGAGCCGCGTGGGGATGCCGCCGCGCGAGTACGCCGCCTTCACGGAGGCCATCGACCGCCCGCAGGGGATGATTCTGGTGACCGGCCCCACCGGCTCCGGGAAGTCCACCACGCTCTACGCCGCGCTGGACCACCTCAACGACCCGTCGCGCAGCATCATCACCATCGAGGACCCGGTGGAGCGAAAAATCCGCGGCGTCCGGCAGACGTCGGTGGGCGCGAACACGGGGATGACCTTTGCCACCGCGCTGCGCTCGATCCTGCGCCAGGATCCCAACGTCATCATGGTTGGCGAGATCCGCGACGCGGAGACGGCGGGGACCGCAGTCAAGGCGTCGATGACGGGCCACCTCCTCCTCTCCACCCTGCACACCAACGACGCGCCCTCCACCGTGGCGCGCATGCTGGACATCGGCATCGAGCCGTACAACCTGGTGGACGCGCTCTCGCTGATCGTCGCGCAGCGCCTGGTGCGCCAGATCTGCCCCCGCTGCCGCGATGCACACCACCCCACCGAGCGCGAGATCGCCCGCGCCGGCCTCACCCCCGACGAGGTCGCCACCATCCCCTTCTGCAAAGGGACGGGGTGCTCGTACTGCAATCGCAGCGGCTACTTCGGGCGGCAGGGCCTTTTCGAGATGATGCCGCTGACCCCCGCCCTGCGCGAGGCGATCGTCGCGCGCCGCCCCAGCGTCGAGCTCCGCGCCCTCGCCGTCGCCGAAGGCATGACCACGCTCCGCCAGGCCGGCATCGACCGCATGCGCGCCGGCGAAACGACGCTGGAAGAGGTGACGCGGGAGACGATGGGGTAGGGGGAAAAGTGCGTGAGTGCGTCAGTGCGCTGGAACCTCGTTGTCATCCTGAGGAAGCCGCCTAACAGACCGCCGCGACACCCCCCAGCCCGCCGTGGCGACCGAAGGATCTAGCCGGCGAGGCAAGAGGCCCGCGCCGTCACGCATGGCCCTCGACACGCCCAGATCCTTCGCTCCGCGCCAAAGGGTCGTGACGCGGAAAGGGCGGTGACGCGCGTCGCTCAGGATGACAGAACCTGAGCGTGGCACGCTCGCAGACGCACTAACGCACCTGTTTCTTCCTACAACCGAGCATCCATACATGCCTCACCGCACGCCGCACCTCGCCACCCCCGCCGCGCCGCTCAACCCGCTCCAGAAGTTCCTCGCGCTGGAGCTCGGCGGCTCGCGGGTGCCGAAGAAGCAGATGATGCTCTTCACCCGCCGCCTCTCATCGCTCCTGCACAGCGGGCTGACGCCGTCGCACGCGCTCACCGTGCTGCGCAGGAGGCTCGCGCAGAAGGCGTTGCGCCGAGTGGTCGACCAGGTGACCGTGCGCGTGCAATCCGGCAGCACTCTGGCCGACGCGATGGAGGAGCATCCCAAGGTGTTCCCGCCGACCTACATCGCGAGCGTGTCGGTGGGGGAGCGCACCGGCTCGCTGGACGTCGTGCTGAAGCGTATGGCGACGGCGCTGCACCGCACGCAGCAGGTGAGGGCCAAGATCAAGTCCGCGGCCATCTACCCGCTCTTCGTGCTGGGGGCGCTGGGCATCGTGGGCTGGTACATGCTCACCAGGATCATGCCCCAGTTCGCCGAGATCTTTGAGGACGCGGGAGTCGAGCTCCCCGCCGTCACGCGCTCGCTGCTCTGGGCGTCGGCCAGCGCCACGCGGCTGGGCCCCGGCATCCTGCTGGTGCTGGCGGGAGTGGCGATGGGGCTGCGGCAGCTCTACGCGCAGGAGGGGATGAAGCGCGCCACCGACCGTTTCCTGGTAAAGCTCCCCGTCATCGGCCCGCTCGCCGAGGGCGGCGCGATGGCGCAGTACTGCCGGATGTTCAGCACCATGCTCTTCAGCGGCGTGGGCGTATCCTCCGCCATGCGGATGTCCGCGGACACGCTCGGCAACCACTACCTGGCCGACGCAATTCGCGCCGCCGCCACGCATGTCGGCGCCGGCATGCGCGTGGAGGAGGCCCTGGAGCGCACCCGCGCCATCCCCGCCGAGGTTCTCTCCAGCACCAACGTCGGCGAGACGGGCGGCACCCTCCCCGAGCAGATGGATCTCCTCGCCGAGTACTACGAGGAGTTCGTCCTCGAAGAAGTCGACACCGCCGCCAAGCTCGTCGAGCCCGTCCTCATCCTCCTCGTCTTCGGCCTCGTGGCGACGCTGGTGTTCGGGATCTACCTGCCGCTGTTCAAGGTGGCGCGGCTGGGGGGGTGACCCAGGGAGTGTAGGGAACCACTGAACCTTTCAAAGAACCATCGTAGTTTACATCGAAGTTACATCGACGAACCACCTGACACGCTGGGCCACCTTCTGGCGCTGCACGTGACGCCACCAACGAGCGGGAGCGTGCCCAGCTGGGCGAGTTGTGCGAGCAGATCCAAGCGGTTATCGGTGCTACCGTGGATCTGGCGTTCGTCGACCAAGACCATACGGGCGAGGACGCTGCCGATGCCCAACACGGCGTCACGCTTGACGTGGGCAAACTGCAGGAGGCGAAGAAGAACTTCGTTGATGTAGAGCCGCCGACACCCAGAGAGGTACCGTAGTACACCGGGGCGTCCTCCCGGAATCCAGCCAGCGTGGCGGTGGATGGCAGGAACCCTCTGGTGCACTGCGTCTGGGGCGGAATCGTCGGTGTGATCGCAATGTACACATCCGGGGCGGATGCGCTCGCCGCGCATCACGGCACTAGCAGCGCGACGAGCGGCCGGGGGGGAGCCAGCCCGGCCTCGGGGCGGCACAGCGTAACGCGCAAGAACATCAGTCGTGGATCATCGGCCCTGCTCCAGACCTTGCGTGGTGCGCCAGGTCGTTTTTGAGCAGCGGGAGGAGCGATTCTTGGTACGCCGCTCCCCCACTGGCGACCGCCTCGACAAGCTCCGGAAAATCACGATGTAGGCGGTTCATCCGGCCGGGCGCACGGCGGCGGTATGCGCTGCGGAGGGCGAGTGCGTGCGCATAATCGTGAACCGTCATCCGCCAGAGGCGGGAGCCGCCTTCCGCGAGGCCCGGGAGGTCACGGGCGATGCTGAGCCCCGCCGCATCGAAGTCACCCGAGTAGTAGACGGTCGTCCCGTTGGCGACGAGGATGGTTAGCAACCGTCGTGCGGCCAAGCTGAAGAAGCCTTTCGTACAAACTAGCGTAGGTCGTGACTCCGGCGGCAGCTGCTCGCCCCAATCGCAGAGCCCGACGAACACGGATGGATTTTCCACGGCGAACGCGGCTCCCCGCCATCCGGTAGCCCTCCCGCAGTCGGACAAGGAACGTAGCGGCAGCGCGACTGCGGTCCCCTGCACGCGGAGGGTGTGGAGGAGCGGGTCGTCGCCGGCCAACCCGGCTACCAGCACGGTGGAGGACACCTCGTCGCTCGCCAATCCTACCCGCGAAAACACGGCCTCCCGACTCTCCGCGTTCAGAGGGTACCGGACACGTGCGGCCGGATTGAGGCGGAACAATGCGTGGTCCAGCATGCGCCCTGCGGGAGTCACGGGGTCGAGTGCATGTGCGTCTCCGCTCAGGCGGTCCGCGAGTACCGGCACGTAGGTCACGGTCCTGTACCGAGACAATGCCGCGAGCGCGCGGAGCACCAGCAGAGCCGAACTTTCAGCCACATCATGGTCACGCCCCCACGCGAGCCGGAGGTATCCCTGGTCGTAGCGCAGCCAGCGTTGCACCATGCTCAACGGCGCATTCGGATGTGCTCGCAACCGAGTGTAGAACTCCACCCATTCGGCCTCTTCACGCTCCTGCTCGGCGCGCCGGGTTTCCAGCGGGCGGCCGAGGTAGCTCTCGCAGGCTTCGAGGAGGGTGCACTTGAAGACTGATGCCCGAAGCGCGAGGTCCAGTGCATCGAGGCGAACCCGCCCGTCGCGGCTCACCTTGCACATGAGGCCGCGGGCGGCTCTTCGCTCCTCCTCGCTCTCCAGGTAAATCGTCCCCCGTCCTTTCAGACTGCGGTACCGGGAGATCGCGGCCTCCATAATCAAGCGCAGCGACGGATCATCGCGGAACGCGGCCCCAGGATCTCCTTTCATGCTGAAGCCAGTGGAGGGCCGCCGTCGCCATCGGAATCCGTTACCGGGGCAAGGGTGCGGCCCAGCATTCCGATCGATTGATGCCCATTCCACACGAAAAGCACCGGGGCGACAACGCTGCCCCGCAGGATCAGCTCGTACGTCGTGCACCCCGGGACGGCCGGTGATACGCCCCAGAGGTCCTGGTTCGTCATGATCCAGGAGAAGTCCAGGTCGACCAGCACGGCGAACATCCGGTCTATGTTGTCGCTGTCCACTCCCGCGAACGCCTCGTCCAGACCTATGAACTTGGGCGCGTCCGGGCGAGCGTCGCTTAGGAGCACATCTACGGCGGCGACGAGCGGTAGCAGGATCACGAGAGCTCTGCCAGCCCCGCTTCTCTGCCCGAAGTGGCGATGGGTGAGCTCCGTCGGTTTTCCGCCGGGCTGCCGCACGACCAAGGTGAACGCAAACCACTCGCGGTAGTCCATGGCTCGCCGCAACGCGCTCCGGAAATCCTCTTCCGCGTCGTCAGTGCGATCTTCCTCCAGGAGCCGCTCAACCTCGGACCGGAACAGCTCCACCACGGTTTTCCCGGCTTCGGGGAAGAAGCTGAAGTTGGCTCCGAGCAGCTCCACCAGTTTCGTGTAGTACGGCTCCCCGACGTGCTTGGGGTCTTCTCGGATAGCCTTCCAGTGCAGCTGCACGATCTCTCCCTGTGCGGAAATCGGGCGCTTCTCTAGCACAACATTTACCCCTCTCACGAGAGCTTGGGCCGTATCGATCCGCTCCCGCAGGCGCTGAGCGAGCGTGCCCAGGAAGAAATCCTCGAAGAGCCTCCGTTCATCGTCGTTCAAGACCCGGGCCTGGTGCTCCTCGTGCTGCCGCATGCGGGCGAGAAGCTGTGTGGGAGTGAGGAGCGCGCTCGGGGCCCGAACGCGAACGAGGTACGCTCCATAGTCGAACTCGGGAATGTACTCGCCGAGCGGGCCGCGCACAGCGCCCACCGCATCCACAAGCCGCGCCTGCGCCTCGTCGACCGCACCTCGGACGCTGGCCCTCTGGTCGGCAGGTGCTCCCCGGAGGTCAGCCAAAAGGGTGGCCGCTGCGGCGGAGGCACCGTCCGAGTGGATCTGGTCGGCCACCTCCGTGAGTGCGGAATGGCGATCGCTGCTGACGCGCTCCTCCAGCTCCCGCGCCGCGCTGCGGAAATTGCTCTCTAGTTCCTGGATTCTTTCCTCTTTGGCCTCCAGCTCGCGGCGGCGCTGCGAAACCCGCTCGCTGGACCGGGATCCAGCTTTCTGGGCCGTCTCCAATTGCTCCCGCACATTTCTTTGCCGGCCGGTAAGCCGCGCGAACTCCGCGACGGGCTCGCTGTGCCCGGTGGCGTTCTCCTCCAACCTCGCGCGAGCCGCGGCCAGGATCGCGCGTTCGGCTTCGAGCCGCTCGTGCGCCGAGCGAAGCGCGTCTTCGCATGTCGCTAGGTCGTCCCGTGCTTCCTGCAGGGCTACCCGGACCCGGACGTCCGAACGGGCAAGTTCCAGAAGCCACGTCAGCTTGGTTGCCACTCCCTCCGCATGATCGCACAGGCGGTGGGTCACGCGGCGCAACTCCGCGACGGCGTCCTGGTCGAGTCCCTCCGCCTCCGGGACCGCGTGCGCAGCCTCGGAAACGGCCTTTCGCGCCGTCTGGTATTCCCGCTGGGCGGAAGTGGCAAGGCGGTCCCGCAGCGCCTCGTCGGCGCGCCGTGTCGAGGCCGCCTCGTCGGCGCGTACCCGTGCCTCGCCAGCTTCGGCCAGCATAGAGAGCTCCGGAAGCGCGCGGAGCCGCACGGCGAGCGAGCGTGCCCGTTGTGCCGCGGTATGGAGCGCCGTGAGCTCGCGCTCGGCCCGCTCGATCTGGTCGTCCACCTCTCGAATCCGGACTTCCACTTCGTCCAGTGTGGCCCGCCTCGCACGCTCCCGGTTCTCCGCGCCCAAGAAGCGTGGGAACGACTGGTCCGAGGACGCGGTCCGCCCATCGAGGGCGCCGATGCGCCACCCCCCTGTGCCGTCGATCCAGGTGGACGCGTCGCTCTCCCGGCTGACCGCTACGCACTTCAGGCCGGCGATTACGTCGCCGGCCGCGACCCCTCCGCCCTCTACCGGAATCAGAAAGTCCGCCAGGGTTTTCTCCTCCACCTGCGGATCGCCTCGGATCCAGCTGCCTTGAAGGCCACCGGCGCGTAGCACCCGCTCGGTGATGTCCCAGGCCGCTCCGGGAACGATCAGCGCGTCCAGCAGCCCCGTCTCTTGGAGGCCAAGCTCCAGCCGGATCGCGAGCACCGGGTCGATATCCGGTCGAAGTTCGCAGGCGAGGAAAAGGGGCACACACGCGACTCCCTCACGCGCTAGAGCCTCCTTGGCGCGGTCGCCCTCCGCAGGGTGGAGCGAGGGAGACCAAGTACGCAAAGCGACCGCATCCCGCTCCGCCTGGAGCGCCGCACGCTTCTCCCGCAACGCGCCCCGCCGCTCACGCGACATCTCCCCGTCGCTCGTGAGGCGCACCGCCGCCGCCTCCGCCGACGCACATAGCGGCTCGACTATGTTGGCGACATCACCGGAGCCGGTATACGCGCGCACCCGGGCCAGCGACTCGGCCCGCGCCTCCTCGCCGAAGATGTGGGTGTCCGCGATCTCGAGAATGGATCCGATCTCGGCTGCGACACTCTCCTGGGCCTCCATCACCCCCTGGCGAGCCGCTGCCTCGTTCCGTTCCGCCGCTTCGCGCTCGCGCCGTGCGAGATCGAGGGCCGAGTGCGCGGCCATCCTTGCCGTGTCCGCATCCGATTTCCGGCTCAGCGCCTCAATGAGCGCATCGAAAAGAGAGGTGCGGCGCTGACTTTCCGTGACCAGCGCGTGGGTAGGGATCTGGACTGAGTTCCACCGCTCGGTGTCGAGTTCCGCCGCTTCCGCAGCGGCCTGTGCCGTGCCGATCCATTCCCGGGCGAGGAGCCACTGCGCCTCCTGCGCTTCGGAGGCGAGCTGGCGGATGGCCCGGACCATGTCATGTGCCGAACGCTTCCACATCTCCTCTGCCTCCCGCGCCTCCCTTTCCCGATCGGCTGCCCTGCGCTCCAGCGTGTAGCGCCGCTCCTGCTCGCGCTTCACCGTTTCTTCCGCGCTGCCGATCCGCTCGCCGGAGTGGATAAGCTCGTGTTGCCGGAGCACTTCTGGATCGCTCGCGAGAACCGCTAGCCGCGCACCCACCTCGGTGTCCTCTCGGTGAAGGGAGGCTTCCAGGCGCTCTGCCTGACCGAACTCTTCCTCCAGGATGCGGATGTCGGCGGCGATCCCCTCCTTCTCCTGACGTGCCGTCGCCAATGTCCGGTCGTCGTTCAGCACCTGCAGGGCGGCTTCGCGGGCACGGGCACACAGGAAGCTTCCATACACGTCATCGAGATGAGTGGCGTGCCGGATTCGGGTGCGCGTGCGCTCGACCTCTTCTCTCATTCCAGAGATGCGAATGATGGTGTCGGACACCTGGTTGAGGATATCGTCGCCTACGGGTGGGAGGGACTCCACCAGGGCGCGCTGTACCTCCTTCAATAGGATTCGCCCGTTCAGCTTGGGGCTGCGCAGCTGGAGAAGAGTCTTGACGAGGTCGCGCAGCTGGCCGGTGTCCGCGAATCCAAATAGCGCATCGTTGAGGAGGTCCTGGTACTCGGATGGAGTTCGTACGAATCCGTTCCCGTGTCCCGGGGCGAGTGCCGCCTCGAGTTCGGCAAAGGTCAATGCGTCTCCCGACGTCGACAGCGCGAAGCCGTGCCCGATCCGGCGGCCATCTCGAAGGAGGAACCCCCGGAACTCCGTGCCGGCTCGTCTCGGGGTAGCGCGCAGCGCGACGCCGATCGTTAGGAATTCGCCGGTTGCTCCATGGCGGAATTCCAGCGCGACAATCGCGTTCCCCTCTTCACGGCTGAAGGCTGGGCCCTGCTCCTCGCCTCCCAGGAGCAGGTACTCGACGCTGCGGTTTCTGGACCCGAACGGGTCCAGGCTCTCGGGACGCGTGATCCCGTCCAGCACTACCGGAAGAGCGGACGCCAGTACAATGGACTTCCCGGACTGATTTGCGCCCCTCAGGTTCAGGCGGCCATCCAGAAAGGCAAACTCCTGATACTCAAACAACCAGTAGCGCTGGAGGATGAGACGCGACGGCATCCACCGGCGCGGCCGTCCGCTCCGGGCGGAGAGCTCGTCCAGCAGGAGAAGCATATGGGGCGACGGTGTCGCACAGTCCTGGTTGAGCGTCTCTATGAAATCCATCACCGCAAGCACTCCGTCGCGTCTTCCTCACTCGTCGTGTCTTCCTCATTCGTCGCGTAGCTCCCTACATAGCGCGCCGCGAGCGGGAGGAAGGTGTAGTCGCCTCCCTGCGGGGGGCCTTCGATCATCCCCCACTCCCGCATCATGCCGGTAATCTCCTCCACCAGAGAGCCCAGAGGCCTTGTCGCTTCCCGGGCGGACCAGTTCGCTCCCCACTCGGAGCGGATGACCTCCACGGTGCGCTCCACCCACAACCTTGGAGCCTCGACACAGTCGGCGGCGTCAACCTCCAGATCGCCCGACCCGACGGCGTCCCGCACCTTCGCGCAGAGGAGGAGCACCGCATGGCCGATGGAGCTCTCCGCGGAGAACACCTTTACACCCTGATGCTCGGCCGGCCGCATCAGGAATGCGTACTGCGGCTCGACGCGGAGCTCCCAGCCGAGAAGCTCACGGATCTCCTCCGCGTACAACTCCCGCGACTCTTCGGCGCGGAGAAGGGCGAACGCTTCGGGATCTTCCTTCCGGTACAGCACCGGAGCCATCAGCAGGGCACGGAAGAGCCGCTGCTCGGCCGGGGCAGGGCAGCCCCCGGAGTCCACATATGCGTCCGGCCCCGCGGCTTGGAGCGACAGGCTCAGGAACGAAACAAGTGGGGTAAACTCATACAGCACGTTGCCTTCGGCTGTATCTACCCATGTGCCGATCTGCGAGTCAGGCGTGTGGCCCATGATCCCCAGATCTTCGAGCGTCTCCATCGCGCGCTGCATCGCAGAGCGGTGCGAGCGGTTCGTCCAGTCGAAGTGTCCGGCTCCGGACATCATGTTGGCCTGGGTCCGGATGGCCTCCAAGGCGTGCGTGAGGAGGAACTGCTGCGAGCGGGATCCTTCCGCGAACCACAGGAGCCAGACGAGGATCTCGTAGCCGAACGCGTCGTGAATCCTACGGAAGGGCCGTCCGATCCGTCCGGTGTCGCCGTGCTTCTCCAGGCGCACCATCTCGTGGTTGGAGACGAGCCGCCAGCCTGTGCGGCTCGCGAACCATTCCCGCAGGCCCGGGGCGGCCCGTCTCGCGCGCCTGAACGCCGCTGGGCTCTGCTCCGCCGTGAGGGCGACATGGTCGAGCACGTCGGCACACGCGCGGGCACGCTCCGCAGGGTCTAGGGGGCGCGTCACCGTCCCCCCGGCGCAATCTGCTCCAGACGGAAGCGCGGTACCACCAGTACGCCCGAAGGCATCACGAATTCACCTGGGGGACTTCCGGCGGAGGGGTGAACGAGGCGGACACGGCGTCCATCCGGCGCCAGTGCAATTCGCTCCGGGGATGCCAAGCACCGGCCGAGAAGCGCGAGGATGGAGCGCGCGACCTCGGCATCCTCCACTCGGAGGCCACCGAGTTCGATTCGCCCCGACGAGAAAAGCGCGTCCCAGATGGCCGCCAGTCGTGTCAGCCGATTCCATTCTTCCATGATCACACGGTGCTGCTCGCCACGCCGGTCCAGAATCGGAGCCGCAGACCCCGTGCGCGTGCGCGGCCCGCGGCGATTGCGGACGAGCGGGACCACGCATGGCGCAACTGCCCATGCAGATGCACCCCGCCCTGGTAGGACGGGCCAGTCGCTCGGGAAATGGTAGGGGATGCCGGACCCGAGTGCGCTGGCGGCTAGCCGGTGTGCCGCCTCCGGTGTCATTCCGGAGGCGAACTCGGTGGCGAGCCGCTCCAGGAGACCGCGCCTGCCGAGGGCACCCTGCTCACGACCTGCAAGGGCGCTCGCGTGGCGAACGATGCGTTCCGATGCTCCTGCCGCGCTACGTTGGAGCACGTCCACCGTGCCGCCGCGGCGGAACCACTCCGCAAGGGCGCCCACTTCCCTGCCGAAGCGCTCTTGCTCCACCGCGACGTCCGGGAGGACGCCGTCAGGTGCCGTCGCGGCGAGGTGCTCCGCCTCGGCCAGATCACCGATCAGCACTTCCGTGGTGCGGCGTTCCCTCCACGCATCGACAAGAGCACGTATGTGGGAGGTACAACGCATCAGATCGGTGATGAAGCTGCGCAGGTTCTCGCCGACCACTTTTTTGTAGATCAGGAATGCAGGGAGGTCCGTGATGTTCTCAGCTTGTCCCGATGAGAGCGCGAGGAGGAACGAAGTTGCGTTCTCCCGTAGTTGCGTGAAGTCGCGGTATGCATCGTTCCAAGTGCCGCGGGTGGCCCGCAACAGGTACTCACGGGTTGGCACCGCGGCACGCGCGGTGAGGTGAGTGTCGAGCGCCGACAGCTTGGACCAAAGGCGTTCCAGAAGAGTCGAGTCCAGCGATCCCCCGCGCCTGGACGAGCTCTCCAGGGCCAGGAGCAATCGCTCGATCTCGATGGTTTGCGGCGTCAGCTGCAACATCCGCGCGCGGCTGAGGAAGTCTTCCACGCCGCGTGCCCGTGATGCATCATGTGCG
The DNA here is from genome assembly GCA_036398975.1 of Longimicrobium sp. Taxonomy (GTDB): domain Bacteria; phylum Gemmatimonadota; class Gemmatimonadetes; order Longimicrobiales; family Longimicrobiaceae; genus Longimicrobium. The sequence continues at coordinate 18,996 of DASWNZ010000123.1, read as the reverse complement.
CAAAAGACGTTGTTGTGTTCGACTAGAAACGTCACATCGCGGTTGAACTCCTCCAGCCGGTACTCGGGCCCGGGCAATGCTGCGATCTGCGCGTATACCTCACGGTCAGGAATCCAGTCGCGAAGGAGCTCGGCCTGCTCAAAGAGGTACCGATTGATGGCCCGGTAGCGCCCCGCGTTCTGTTCGACGGCGTATTGAAGCTCCAGCACGCGCTTGAACACGGCTGAGTTAGGGTGCCAGAGCGCCTTTCGGTCGGGCTGTGTCGGGCCGGATGCTTGTTCCTCGATCATACCAGATGCGGAAGATCAACGGTGGTATTCCGTAAAACAGCGTAGTGGCGCTCTCCTCCCCGGGACCTGGTGCGTGACCGACGTCGCAATGATGTACGCAGTCGACCAACGTGTACTGTTTCTAGAAGTAGCAGGGCGATGGATCGCCAGGGGTGGGACTATTCTTGTGGCTTCCGGCAACATGGGTCGAGCCGTGTCACGACGCAAGCGCGCATACACCCGAGCCAACCTGAACGCCGTTGAGAGTGAAGCAAGCGCAGATGCTCACGACTATTCTGTCGTCAGAGGAGAACGCCATCCGAGTGCGCAAAAGAGCTCATGAAGGCGGAGGAGGCTAGCGAGCGTGCCGAAGCGATGTAGTCGGAACCACCAGGTTGTGGTGAGGTTCATTTCTTCACGATCAGGAGCTTAGCCTACCTGCTGACGCTGGTACTCACAAGCAGATCCTCTCCTCGGGTGAGGAGCGACGATCCGAGACGTGCGTTTTGAGGAAAGTGCACGATAGAGTGGTTCGGATGGATGCACGATCGGTGGTTCGTCGCCGCGGGAACCGAGCAGATGCGTAAGGTGCGGTGCACAGTTGAATGGGTCCCTACACCAGAATGTCGCTTTGGGCCCGAGAATTGATCGAACAGGCTGAGCCTGGTTGAGACAGATACAGGGGTTCATTCAAGTTGTCCGCTGCAGCTGTCCGCTCGTCCGTAACCGGTGGGAGCCGGGTCCTATGTCACACCGGGAGATCTCCGGGTCAGGGCGGGACGTCCCCGTCCAGCCACTGTTCCCGCACGTATCGGCGCCACTGCCGCTCCGCGAACGCGCGCAGGGCGGCGTTGCGCGCGAGCGCCGGGTCGAGCGTCCACTCCGGGGCCGGGTACTCGGGCGACACGTCCCGCAGGTCGGTGAAACCGCGAATGGCGTACTTGGTGGCGCCCTCATGGAGGATCAGCTTGAGAGACAGGGGGTCCAGGCCCCCGCGGCACCCGAGCGCATAGACGAAACTCGACTCGGCGATGCCATCCGCGTCGACGTCGGTGATCCGCAACGAGCTGGGGGCGAACTTCAGATTCAAGTCCTCGCCGCACTCGCTGACGAAGTCGACCGTATGCCATAGGAGACGGTAACCGGCGCGGTCGCGGACGTAGTGATAGGCATGGATCTCCCGATGGCGCCCATCCCCACCCTTCGGCGTCGGCATCTCGGGCGTACGCGTCAGCAAGAGAAGGTTCTCGCCGCTACGGTCCCGCCACTGCCGCCCGGACTCGAATCGGCCAACGAAGCGTGCAGCGTGCGGCACCTGCCCCGCGGCTAAGCGCCGCGTCGCGACGTCCTGGGCCGCTGCCGCCGCTGGTACGAGCAAGAGCGCGAGCAAAACTGTGGGTAGCCGGAGCATGCAAGGTCCTCCATCCGAGTAATGGGGTCGAGCCGTATGTGCCACTCAAAATATTCGCACGGAGCAGAGGAAGAACAACGTCGTCGAGGAGACCCTCGGTTGTGGGCGCGTCATTCGTCGTGTGATGCTTTTTCTTCCCGCATGGATCACAGGTAGGCGATCAGCCGCCCCGCCGTGACCGCCAGCGACCAGAGCAGGAGCGACAGCGCCCCCGCGATCCTTGCGCGGGCAGGCGGGCGCTCGCTGCGGTCCCAGGCGGCGGTGGAGGGGAAGGCGCGGTGGAAGAGCGCCGCGTTCGCCCCGGCGAGGGCGATCAGCAGCAGCTTGGCCCGGAACGCCGGGTTTGCTGCGGTGGCCACGGCGTCAGACGCAAAGAGGAGCGCGCCGCTCGATGCGGCCACCGCGAACCCGGCGCGCGTGGCGGGAAGGAGGAGCCGCGCCAGCTCGGACACGGCGATGCGGCGGCCCGCGCCGAGCAGCCTCAGGTCCCACGTCCATGCGGCGCCCACCAGCAGGCCGAGCCCCAGGATGTGCATGGTCTCCAGCGCGGGGTACAACCAGGGCGACTCCCGCACCGCCACGGCCACCGACGTCGCTTCCAGCCAGGGGAGCCAGCCGGTCATCCCCGCCGGATCTGCGCCGTGTCGCCGTCGATCACGATCCACTCGATCTTGACCTCCCGCGCGATGCGGCGGTGGCGCTCGCCGATCACGCGCACCGTCGTCCCCGGCCGTAGGCGCGCCTCGGTGACGCCGCGCCGCTGCATGCGCGCCACGGGGGCCAGCACGACGCGCCAGGTGGCCGCGGGGGTGCGGCCGGCGGCCGGCGTCTGCAGCTGGAGCGTGACGTGGGGGTTGGCGTAGCGCACCTCGCGCACCGTCCCCACCAGGTTCACGGGGCGTCGCGGATCGTAGTCCGCCCACCCGTGGTGCGCCGCGGCGGAGCCGGCCGCGCACGCCAGCGCGCCCGCGACGAGGCCGTACCGGAGCATGGGGTGAAGCATCGTTCCCTCCTGCCTGGGGATGGGTTCATGGACTCTCCTTCCTGAAGACATCTTTCTCCGCACGTCGCGCTCCACCGCGGCGCTCATCCCGGGGTTTCGCCGCGAGGAAGGGCTCGGTATCGTTCCCGATCCCCCATCTTCCGCGACGACGAGGTCCGATGAAAGCACTCGCGCTTCTCCTTCTCTCCCTGGCGGCGTGCACCCGGGCTCCGGACCACATGCCCGCTGCCGCACCGCCGTCCGCGCCGCCGCCGGCCGCCCCGGCTTCCGCGGCGGTCCTTCCCGGCATCGAGACCTTTCTGGCCGACGTGCCCGCGGGGCTGCGGGGGAAGCGCGTGGGGCTGATCACCAACCACACCGGGATCGACCGGGCGCGCACGCCGGACATCGACCTGATCGCGCGGCATCCGCATCTGAAGCTGGTGGCGCTCCTGGCCCCCGAGCACGGCATCCGCGGCGACGCGCAGGCCGGCGTCACGTTCGGGGACGCGGTGGATCCCCGGACCGGTGTGCCCATCTACTCGCTCTACCAGTCGGAGGACCGGGGCCCGACGGACGAGATGCTGCGGGACGTGGACGTGCTCGTCTACGACCTGCAGGAGGTCGGGGGACGCACGTGGACGTACGTCTCCACCATGGCGCTGTCGATGAAGGCGGCCCGCAGGAAGGGAATTCCCTTCGTCGTCCTCGACCGTCCCAACCCGATCGGCGGCGAGATCGTGGAGGGAGCGCTGCTCGACCCGCGCTTCGCCACCTTTGTCGGCATGTACCCGATCCCCGCGCGCCACGGGATGACGGTGGGCGAGCTGGCGACGCTGTTCAACCAGAAGCATGGGATCGGCGCGGAGCTGATGGTGGCGCGGGTGGCGAACTGGCGCCGGTCGCAGTGGTTCGAGGACACCGGGCTGCCGTGGGTCAACCCGTCGCCCAACCTCCGCTCCCCCGCGGCGCTGAAGAGCTACCCGGGCACCGTGTACTTCGAGGGGACCAACCTCACCGAGGGGCGCGGCACCGACCGCCCCTTCGAGCAGATCGGCGCCCCCTGGCTGAACGCTCCGGCCCTCGCCGCCACGATGAACGGGATGGGGCTTCCGGGTATCCGGTTCGAGCCGATCATGATGCCGGTGGCGGCGAGCGCGGCCAAGTACCCCGGGCAGACGATCCCCGCCATCCGCTTCGTCATCACCGATCCGCAGGCGTACCGCCCGGTGCGCACGGCGCTCGTCATGATCGACGAAGCCCGCCGTCAGCACCCGCGCGAGTTCGCCTGGACGGGGACCATCGACCGCCTCACGGGCTCGGACCGGGTGCGGCTCGCCGTCGAGGGCGGCCGGCTGCGCCCGCTCCTCGACGACTGGGACCGCGAGGCCGCGGAGTTCCGGGAGAGCCGCAAGCCGTACCTGCTCTACCCCTGACCGGGCGGTCGCTGCCGCGAGAAGCCCCACTCCCCCCGTGCTGGAGGTGGGGCTTCCGCATGCCGTAGCCGCGGGCGCGCCCGCGGGCGTATCTTCTGGCTTCGCCACTCTCGCCAGGAGGAACGCCGGTGCACACCGTTGCTCGACTCTGCTGGGGCGCCGTCATGGCGCTCTTTGCGCTTCCCCTCGCGGCGCAGCAGCCGCCGGGGCTTGATGTTCCCTACGTCGCGACGCCGCCTGAGGTGGTGGCGAGGATGCTCGCGCTGCGAGGCCCGGGCGCAACGACGTGCTGTACGATCTGGGCTCGGGGGATGGGCGCATCGTGATCGAGGCGGCGCGGCGCTTCGGCACGGGGGGGGGGGGGGTGGACCTGAACCCGGTGCGGGTGGAGGAAGCCACCGCGAATGCCCGCAGGGCCGGGGTGCAGGACCGGGTGCGCTTTCGCCCCAGCAGGACCTGTTCGAGACCGACCTTCGCCAGAATGAACTACGACCTACATATGGGCGCCGATCACCTGGTTGAGAGTAGCCATCTCGACTCCCGCGGGGGATAGCCGCGTTCTCCGTGAGCAGACGAGGGATTCCCCCGCTCCTTCGCCCCGCTCCCCCTCCTGTTGGGTGGGTGAGAAGCCGCTGAACGTCTGCACGTTGTACGATGTAACTTCAATCACTTTGTCCCGGTACAGAATGTCCCGCCTTGACATACCGCATAGTGGGACGGTACTGTGCTAAGATGGCGTACTCTCTCCCACTCCCTGGATTGCTCGCGCAGCAGGGCTGGAAGGTCAAGATCCGCGATCGCGAGCGCAACGAGCCGCCCCACGTGACGATCCTCCATCGGACGCACGCGTGGCGGTACGGCCTGCGCGAGTTGGAATTCCTCGACCGAGAGCCGCCGCCGCGCGAGGTGCCGGACGAGGTGATCGGAGCGATTCACGCCCAGCTGGATGAATGCAGGCGAGCGTGGGACCAGATGTACCCAGAAAACCCCGTTGGATCCCAGGAGGACGACCATGAACAATAAGAACAACGACACGGTCGTGCTGACGCCAAGTGCGCGCTTCGGGGCACTGCGGAATGTTGGGGGATGCGATGTGAATAAGCAGGAGGATCTCCTCGATGCGTACCTACGACTAAGTGGCACGAGGAGGCCTCATGTTTTCATCTCGTATTCAGCGTCTGAGTTCGCTCCTCTTGCCAAGTCCGTACATGAGAGTCGCGGCGATCTCCGGTTGCTCCTCTTGGATGAAGAGGTTCGACCTCAGCAGAGAGAGTTTCTGTCCACGCTATTCCGTTATGTTCTCACGCCAGAAGTGGTGAAGTTCTCTCCATTCGATGAACTTATCCCGATCCTGGATTCACCACAGCGAAAGGATCTCTTTGTTGGGGGAGTTGTGGATTCGATTGATCGGGTTCTCATCCTCTATCGGGGAGACTTGGACCGTGTGGTTGTCCCATTCAATTGGTTCTCGGATAAGCCGGCAATGGTAGAGCCAGCTTTCGATGCTTTTGAGATCATCGACTACGGCCAAACGGTACGACTGGGTTCCTACGAGGCTGCCACTGACGCAATTCTGTATGAATTCGATTCTGACTTCCGGCGGTGTGCGAAGCAGATTGAGCTACGGAGGGATGAGAGTTTCGGCGCATCGTTGCGCCGCCTGCGCCTATTGAGGAGGCTTACGAGGAATGACTTCCCTGGCATATCTGCGAAAACGATAGCGAGAATCGAGCGTGGAGAGGTCGAAAAGCCACGTGAAGGAACGCTAGAAATGATCGCGGCCTGTCTTGGTGTTAGTCCCGAAGACATGTCCTCGTACTGACCGAACGGTGCTTCCGGTACCCCGCAACACGCGGCCTGTTAATCGGTGAACGCCGGTAGGATGACAGCCTGATCGCAGCAGTTTCTCGGTGGCAAGGAGGCTGTACCCCAGGCGGGGTACAGCCTTGTACTCGTTTGCTCTACCCCTCTGTGCACAGAGCCGAGGCTCACCCGACTCGATTCAGCAACATCGTTTTGAGGGAATGTACGATAGAGTGGTTTGGATCGGTGCGCGATCACTGGTTCGTCCTGCAGAGAGCCCAACAAATGCGCGGGGCGCGGTGCACGATTGAATGGGTCCCTACATGCGGAGAATCGAGCGGTAGCCGCGCCCGCCTCCGAAGGCGTATCTTCCGGCTTCGCCACTCTCGCCAGGAGGAACACCGGTGCACACCACTGCTCGACTCTGCTGGGGCGCCGTCATGGCGCTCTTTGCGCTTCCCCTCGCGGCGCAGCAGCCGCCGGGGCTTGATGTTCCCTACGTCGCGACGCCGCCTGAGGTGGTGGCGAGGATGCTCGCGCTCGCCAGGCCCACGCGCAGCGACGTGCTGTACGATCTGGGCTCGGGAGATGGGCGCATCGTGATCGAGGCGGCGCGGCGCTTCGGCACGCGGGGGGTGGGGGTGGACCTGAACCCGGTGCGGGTGGAGGAAGCCACCGCGAATGCCCGCAGGCGCGGCGTGCAGGAGCGGGTGCGCTTTCGCCAGCAGGACCTGTTCGAGACCGATCTGCGCACGGCGAGCATCGTCACCCTGTACCTCCTGCCGCGCGTCAACCTGGAGCTCCGGCCGAAGCTGTTCGAGCAGCTGCGCCCCGGCACCCGCGTCGTGTCGCACGCCTTCGACATGGGCGACTGGCGGCCGGACAGCGTCGTGGAGGTGAAGGTGAGCCAGGGCCTCGGCCGGGCGATGGTGTACGCCTGGACCATCCCGGCGAGGGTGGCGGGGAGTTGGACGCTCACCACTCCGGAGGGGCGCCGCGTTTCGATGCAGCTCCGGCAGAAATTTCAGCGCTTCAACGGGCCGGGGGTGAGCGGACGACTGGTGGGCGAGCGAATCGAATTCACCGTGACGGAACGGGTGAACGGGAGGCCGGTGACCCGCCGCTACTCCGGCCGGGTCGCCGGCGATGGGATGAGCGGGAGGGTCGCCGGCGGGGGAGCGTGGAGCGCCGTGAGGGTACCGTCCGGCGCCCCAAGGTGACCGAAGCATCCACGATCGTGCGCGAAATCGCTCCGCGCCAGGCGTCGGATGGCCTCAGGCGCCGCAGCGGAAGCGGAACGTCGCGGGGTCGGATGCGTTGGCGTGAGGCTCCAGGAGCCTGAGCCGCTGCCACCCGCTCGTCTCTCGGCCGGGGGCTCCGAGAGTCCACGTGCTCCTGACGGTGCGCGTTCCCGCCGCGGTGAAGTTGATGGAGAACGCGCGCGGGGTGGCACCGTCGCTGCGCTCCCACTGGTAGCGGACCGTCCCTGGCCCGGTGGCCTGCACCGTCCCCGTGAACGTCACCTGCACGGGGCAGGTGCCGGTGGGCCCCACCGCCGCCGCGGCCGCAACGCGCGTGACCCGGAACCCCGTGGCCAGGGTGAATGGGGCTGAATAAATCTCCCTCATCGACGCCCGGTCGTTGGCGCACCCCGCGGCCGTGGTGGCGAACGCGAGCCGCACGCGGTAGGTGCCCGGCGGCGGCGTGCGCGGCGTCCACGCGCGGGTGGCGTTCATCCCGGGGCGCAGCTCGATGCACCGCACCGGCGACTCGTCGATGTACGCACGCTGCACCGCGTTGATCCACCGCCCTCCGTCGTTGCGCAGTACCGACAGGTCTTCACCACGGGACACCTCTCGCTGACGGGGATCGGACCTGTAGTGGATGGTGCCCGCGGTGTTGTTCTCCACCCGGAGCACCACGGTCTCGCCGGCCACGAAGGCGGTGCCGCGCGCGAGCGTGCCGTCGCGGGCCGCGTACAGATCCACAGTGGTGGGCTGGGGCAGGAACGCGACCACCGCGAGCGCGAACGGGAAGCACAGGGCGTAGCTTTTCATGGTGCTCCTTGGTGGGGGGAATGCGGGCCACACTCCTATTAAGAGACGAAGAGCCGGCTGCTGCAAGAGCGACGCGCTGCGGCTTCCTCTTCGGCATCACCCACTACTGGCGCGCCGCGCGGGCGAACGACGCCCCAGCCCTTTGCGAGCCATGATCGAGGTACACGTGCGGCCGATGAACGCCGCCGAGCGGGCGGATCTCGAATTGGCGATGAGGCCGCCAGGGCCCCGCCGCCGCCAGCCGCTCCCCGCATCGGAGGCGTGGGGCCCGGTGCTGGTCGCGGTCCTCACCCTGGCGGTCATCGCGCTGGCGGGCGGTAACAAGGGAGGGCTGGTGATCGCGGGGGCGGCGGTCGTGCTCGTGGCCGGCTACCAGCTGGTGGCCGCGGCAGTCCGGAACAAGCGAAACCGGGAGTACGTCGATGCTTACATCGCGAAGCGGCACCGCAAGCTCGCCCGCGTCCTCGAAGATGGGCGGGTCACGGTCAAGCGTGTGCGCGCGGTGGCCGTGGTGGAGCTCCAGCCGATGGAGGACGAGGGTGCCGGATACCTGTTCGCCCTCGGTGACGGACGCGTCCTGTTCCTAAAGGGCCAGGACTATGAACCGACCGACGACGACGACCCGCCGTGGCCGAACACGGACTTCGAGATCGTCCGCGCGGCGCTCGACGACACGTTCATCGGCCTGCACTGCCACGGCGACGCCCTCCCCCCGCTCCGCCTGATCCCGGGCGACGACTGCGACCCCCAGTCCGCGTGGCACGAGCGGGAGGAACTGCTCGACATGACGCTGGACGAAGCCGTGAAGACGGTCCTTCGCCAAGCCTGACGGAGCGCCCCAGCCTTGTACGTGTAGCCCATCGTGGATCTGAAGCGCGGACCAAGCTGGCTTAGGACCAGCGCCCCCAGCTTTCAGAGGTCTGATCTCTGATCAGACGTTTTCGCGTTCGAGAGAGCACCGCGACTGCGGGCGCCGGTCGCGCGGCCTTGGAGCAACGTGGGACGATGACTACGCGCCGGTCTTGACTTGACTCAGTTGGCCGAATGGCGTTCGAACTTTTTCGCTATACCACCGGGGGTAAGATCCGTTGAGCTCTTCAGGGCGATAGATCTTTAGAATTGCGCGGATGGCATCTAATCCGTACGTGGCGGCAAACACATAACACGTGGAAAGTTCGCCGCCGCTTCGGAACGGGCGCACCGCAGGCGCGCCTTCGACGGTGCCCAATTGTCTCTGAGAAACATCCCCATGCGCAACGGCAGACCACTGGCGATACAGAAGCTCGTACTGCGCCCCGCGATCAAGCTTCCGGGCATGACCCTCAATATTGCGGGGGCCGCCCCAAAGTGAGTAGAACTCGGGAGTACGCTTCTGTACGGTCCGGCTCCGGTCAAACTCGACGGGAGCGTCGCGGAGGTGGTCCTGGTTGAGAAGCGACTGGAGCCCGGCGATTTTCTCGGCCGCGTCGGGCTCAAGCGGCAGGTGTATGTGGCGCCCGAGTGCATCTTTGCTGAACTCCGCCTCGAACTGCCGACGACGATCACTTCCTGATTGATAGCGGCTCGTCAGAGCGATCCGCTTATGGATATCGGCGACTACCCGGGCTGCAGCATAACGGAAGTTCCTGTCCTGAGTGACCCACTCGACTGCCAGAAGTGCCTCGAACGTCGTTCGCAGAATCAACTCCGCAGAGGTTGTGGAGGCAGCAGCAAGGGCAACTTCAACTCCATCTATTGATTCGAGTAGGTGGAGGAAGGGGAAGAGAATGCCCAAGTGAACGTCCTGCTCTCGCGCACCCGAGGCTGCGCGTTCGAACAAGCGAATTCCCTCGTCGACAACCTCACGTAGCATCGGTGCACCAAGTTTTCGGATCGCACGAGTGATCTCAAGGGACATCTCGCGGCTGAGGATGTGCGCAGGCGATATTTGCACGTGGGTTATCGAATGATGTAGAGGAGGTACGTGGAAGGGAGCTCAATCCAGCGACGGTGGAGGGGCAACGGAGAGCGCGAGACCTCTGCTCCCGCCCGCCGCTGAACCGCGCGCTTGTAAGGATAAGGGGTTACCAAGGTATTGGTGGCCCCTCGACATGCGGGCGCGGCTTCCGTAGGGCCGCCTCACGTTTTGTTCAGCTCCGGTACTCAGACCAGTTCCAGGCCCAGACGCCACGGGGAACGTCTGGAAAACGACCCTGCCAGGACGTGGGGAATTCGCCAGGAGAAACCTCGTAGTCGATCACCACCCAGCGCCCCCCGCGCCAGCGCAGCAAGGCCAGCGCTTGCTCGGTGCAGATAGGCTCACAGTGGGGACTCTCCAGGTTGAGCACCGGACGTCCAGAGGGCGAACGCGGTTCAGCCACGACGAAAGCCCATCCGTCCTGAACTCTTAACCGCACATTCTGGAAGATGATCGACCGTCCGATCCGCCGCGCGACGGGCGCACGAAAGGCATCCATGATCTGTTCACGCTCAATGCTGCCCCGTGGTGGAGTGTAGGGCCGCGACTGTGCGTCTGTCGATGTGGAGTAAACGGTGAGTGCCAGCAGAAACGGGAGGAAGCGCATAGTAGCGAGGCGTTGGGAGGAGTAAAAAACGGCCATTTATCATAAAGCGCGAATTATGAAGATGGAATAGTGTTGACTCGCATTCCCGCACTTCGCTGATTGCTGAGGACAGAAGCCCCACGCCAGTCCGACCAAGCGTGGGGCAGTTCACTGCGCTGACGGGGCGCGGCGCGATCCAGCGCCGCCGTCGCTCACTTCAGTGGCAGATACACGTCGTGATCGCGGCGTGCTCGGGGGACGTCAAGAAAGAACGTGACACGCTGGCAGAAGAGCGGGAAGTCGCGCGCCTCTTCGCCGCTGGCGGCAAGCCAGGCGCGATAGAGAAAGAGCGGCCAGCTCCAGGTCGGCGGCCGAACCCACCAGGCGAAGGACCGCGCAACGCTGCTGTTCCTTGCGACTTGTCGCTGCGGGTGTCGCGCGGACGCGGTGCCTCGTAGATTCCGCGCGTCCATTCCCGCCGACGCCCCACAAACCCAGCCCATGCCGGCCCAAGCCGATGCCCAGCGCGGGCGCCCCCTCCGCGCCCTGCTGCTGTACCTGCTGGCGGTATTCGTGGGGGGCGCGCTGCTGGCGCCGTGGCTGTACCACGCGGTGCAGGCGCTGGCCGGCGAGCAGGGGACGCTGGCCAAGCTGGCGCGCATGCCCTTCGCCCGCTACGTGAACCGCGCGCTGCTGATCACGGCGCTCGTGGGGCTGCCGTTCTTCGTGCGCGCGGCGGGGATTCGGCGCTGGGCGGACGTGGGGGTGGCGCCGGGGCTGGTGCGCTGGCGGAGGTTCGCGGCGGGGTTCGGGCTGGGGTTCGCGTCGCTCGCCATCGTGTGCGCGGTGGCGCTGGTGGCGGGCGGGCGGCTGCCGCGACCGCGCACGCCAGGCGACCTGGCGGCGCAGTTCCTCGGCGCCCTGGCGACGGCGCTGGTGGTGGCGGTCATCGAGGAGCTGCTCTTCCGCGGCGCGTTCTTTGGCGGGCTGAAGCGGGCCGTCGGGTGGAAGCCGGCGCTCGCGGCGAGCAGCGTCCTGTACGGCATCGTCCACTTCATGGCCCGGCCCGAGAACCCGCCCACGGTGGACTGGCTCTCGGGCCTGCGCGTGCTGCCGACGATGCTGGCCGGGATGACGGAGCTGCGGACGCTCGTGCCCGGGTTCCTGAGCCTGGCGCTCGCGGGGGTCATCCTGGCGCTGGCGTTCCAGTGGACGGGGGAGCTCTCCGCCTCCATTGGCATCCACGCGGGGTGGATCTTCTGGCTGAAGTACTACGGCCTGATCACCAAATCCGCCCCCGGCGCGGACGCGTGGTTCTGGGGCACGCGCAAGCTCACGGACGGGTGGCTGGCGTTCGTCGCCATCGTCGTCGTGCTGGCGCTGCTGGGGCTCGCCGCGCGGCGCGGGCGGCTCGGCGCCGGCGGTCAGCGGAGGTAGGGCGCCACGTTGTCGGCGATGTCCCGCAGCTCGGCGTCGGTCAGGGGGAGCCGGTGGCGGAGCTGCGCCCATCGCTGCGCGACCCGCGCACCGGAAGCCGTCGTGGCGTCCGAGCCGTAGAGCACGCGGTCCATCCCGATCTGGCGCATGCGCTCCGCGATCTCCCGCAGCGCATCCTTCGATCCCAGCGCCCCCGGCACGATCTCCGCCAGGTCGAAGTACAGGTTCCGCGTCCGCGGGTCGCCCGCGGCGACGGCGGCCGCGTAGACGGCCAGCGGCTCCGCGCGGTACTGGTTGCCGCCCCAGAAGTGCGCGATCTGCACGGGTACGTCCGGCGCGGCGGGCAAAAGGTGGTTCAGGAACGCCTCCGCATGCGCGCGTGCGTACGTGCCGCGCGCCTCGGAGTGCACCACGATGGCCATCCCCTCCTCGTTGGCGGCCTGGAAGATCCGGCGCAGCTTCTCCACGTGCTCAGGGGCCAGGACGTCCACCCTGCTGCCGCGGAAGTGCATCTTGACCCCCTTCATCCCGAGCTCGCGGGCGCACCGCCGCAGCTCCGCCAGGGCGTAGTCGAGCAGCGGCCGGATTCCGCAGAAGGCCACCAGCCGGTTCGGGTACCGCGCCACCTGCGCCGCCGTCCAGTCGTTCTCCGCGCGCGTCTTTGCCTCGTCGCTGGACCAGTACCCCACGGACAGGACGACCGCGCGTTCGATCCCCGCCTCGTCCAGGTTGTCGATCAGGTCGTCCGCGGTGATCTCGCGCTCGAACTGCCATTCGGGGATCGGCATCTGCATCTCCGTGGCGATGCCCCATCTTCCCGCGGCATCCCTGCGCACGGCCATGGAGAAGGTTGCCCGCGCGCGGCCGGACTGCCCGTCGAGAACGTCGCCCGCCACGTGTGCGACCGCCCCCTCTACGAACAGCGCGTTGGGAACGAACCGCCTCCCCTGGGGCATGGCATCCGCCTGGGTGGCGGCCGCCTCGCGTCCCCGCACCCAGGGCAGCTTGTCCTCGGTGAGATCCACCACCTGCGCGTCTTCCGTGTACAGCCGTCCCGCCTCGGCGGTCCCGCCCAGGCGGGTACGCTCCCGGATGAGCGTGTCCAGCGCCGCCGGCAGGGTGACGGCCGGGAGCGGCGCGGGACGCCGGCTGACCGATGCCGGCCCCACCAGGTGCTGGTGATGGTCGACGAGTGGGATGATCCGTGCCCGCTGCGCTGGAGCCGAAGACGCGGCCGGGCCGCGGGGAGCCGGCATGGGCGAGGCGGGAGGCGGGGCGCATCCCTGCGCCGCGGCAAGGACGGCAAGCGCGAAGGCGCAGCCCCGGGGCGGCAGGGCTGCCGCGAGGCGAGAAGCGGAGCGCGGCGGTACGGATCGGATCGGGCGCGGCATGGTCACTCGGCGACGGTTGCGGGTAGGTCGTTGGGCATCGGGCGCTGCAGGGATTTCCCGGCCCGTTGATTGTATGCCAACGCGCGATTGCACAACAGCTACAGATCCCGGTACTTTTGGACCTGTACAGTTCGCCCCTCCCGAAACCCCTCCGATGCCGCCGACCCAGCCCACCGACGAGCAGTTCGCGTATGCGCGGCTCGCGGCCGACGTCGAGTCGATGGTGCGTGCCGGTACGCTGCGCCCCGGCGAGCGCCTCCCGTCCGTGCGGCGCATGAGTGCGCAGCGCGGGGTCAGCCTCCCCACCGTGCTGCAGGCGTACCGGCTGCTGGAGACGCGCCGCGTAATCCGCGCCCGGCCGCAGTCCGGCTTCTACGTTCTGTCTCCCAACCGGCCGAACCTCATCGAGCCCCCCGGCGCCGTGACCCTCGCCGATCCGGGAGAGGTCACCACGGGCGACCTCATCATGCGGGTGCTGGAGATGGTCGCCAACCCGGCGCTGGTGCCGCTGGGCACGGCGCTGCCGGAGCCCGCCCTGCTCCCGGCGGCCGAGCTCTCCCGCTGGCTGGGGCGGGTTGCGCGGCGCCGCGCGGGGCACGCAGCCGCGGAGATGGCACCCTCGGGCGTGGAGCCGCTCCGGCACCAGATCGCGCGGCGGTCGCTGGAGTCCGGCTGCGCCCGGACCGCGGACGACGTGGTGATCACCTGCGGCGCCGCGGAGGCCATTAGCCTCTCGCTTCGTGCGCTCACCCGCCCGGGAGACACGGTGGCGGTCGAGTCGCCGGCGTACTTCGGGACGCTTCAGGCCATCGGTGCGCTGGGGCTGCGCGCGCTCGAGATCCCGGTGGACCCCCGCGCCGGCATTCGCCTGGACGTGCTCTCCGAAGCGCTGCGCCGCGGCGGGGTGCGGGCGGTGGTGGTGACGCCCAACGTGCACAACCCGCTGGGCTGCATCATGCCCGACGAGCACAAGGCGGAGCTGGTGCGGCTGCTGGCGGAGGCAGGCGTGCCCGCCATAGAGGACGACACGTACGGCGAGCTCCATTTCGCCGATCCGCGGCCCCGCTCGCTCCAGGCGTTCGACCGGTCGGGGCTGGTGATCTCGTGCGGGAGCTTCTCCAAGACGGCGGCGCCATCCTACCGCGTGGGATGGGTGATCCCGGGCCGCTACCGGGACCGCGTCCTCCACCTGAAGCTGGCGACCACGGCGGCCACCTCCGCACCGCCTCAGCTGGCGCTGGCCGAGTTTCTCGCATCCGGCGGATACGACCGCCACCTGCTCCGGCTGCGGCGCGTGCTGCGCGGCACGGTGGAGCGGTTCGCCTTCGAGGTCGCCGAGCGCTTCCCCGCGGGCACCCGCATATCACAGCCCGCGGGCGGGTTCCTCCTCTGGGTGCAGCTTCCGGAGGGAAGCGACACCGTGGAGCTCCAGGCGCGTGCGCTGGCGCGGGGGCTGAGCGTGGCGCCCGGCCCAGCGTTCTCCGCGAGCGGCGACTTCCGCGACTGCCTGCGGATCAACGCGGGCTACCGATGGTCCGAGCGCACGCGCGAGGCACTCGACCTGCTCGCGGGGATGATCCAGAGTCCACCGTCCCGGCGCTGAGACGTGATTCACAACGAGTGCACCGGGTACGGGGCCCGGATTCATGACTGAACGGAGAGCGACAGGATGACGGAGCCGATCCGGGTGGGGCTGATCGGGACCAGCGGCTGGTCCGAGCGGATGTACCTGTCGTCGCTGGCCAGCGAGCCGCGCGCGCGGGTGGTCGCGCTGTGCGGGCGGCGGCCGGAGCGGACGCGGGAGGTGGCCGAGCGCTTCGGCGTGGCGCGGTGCTACACCGACTTCCGCGCGATGATCGCGGATGGAGGGCTCGACGCCGTCATCGTCGCGGCGCCGGACGACGAGCACCACGAGATGGCGCTCGCGGCGATCGATGCGGGGCTGCACGTGCTCTGCGAGAAGCCGCTGGCCCGCAGCGCCGCGCATGCGCACCAGATGTGGACGCGCGCCCGCGATGCCGGCGTGGTGCACATGACGCTGTTCACCTTTCGCTGGCTCCCCGCGCACCGCTTCCTGGGCGAGCTGGTGGCGGCCGGGCGCATCGGCGAGCCGCGCGGCTTCACCTTTCGCTTCGTGCACGGGCTGGGAGTGCGCGAGGACCTGCGCTGGCGCTCCGACCCCGCGCGGTCGGACGGGGTGCTCGCGGACCTGGGCTCGCACCTCTTCGACCTGGTCCACTGGTGGCTGGGGCCGGTCGCCGGGGTGAGCGCGGACCTGCACAGCTTCGGGACGGTGCACACGGCGGGGCGCGCGGTGGCGAACGACTCCGCGGCGGTCTCGCTGCGGCTCGCGTCGGGCGCGCACGGCACGGTGCACCTGAGCAGCATCGCGCACGTGGACGACGCGATGCCCGGCCAGGAGTTCACGATCTTCGGCAGCGAGGGCACGCTGGAAGGACGCCTGTCGCGCTCCGGCTCCGAGATCCGGCTGATCACGGCGGACGAAGGGTGGCGGCTGCTGCCGGTGCCGGAGCGCCTCTTCGGCGCCGCGCCCGTCGCCCAGCCGCTGAAGGTGTTCACGAGCGGCAGCGCGGGGCCGCGGGCGTGGATCGACGCGATCATCGATGGGCGGGCCGTTGCGCCCGACTTCGAGGATGGCTGGCGGGCGCAGCGCGTGATCGACGCCGCGCTGGAGTCCGCGTGCGGCCGGTGCTGGGTGGCGGTCTGATCAACGGCGGGGCTCACGCGGAGACGCGGAGACGCAGAGAGAAAAACGAGGGCCTTCTGTGTGGATTTCAGTTCGTTCTGCGTTCTCTGTCTGAGCCTTTTCCGCGGTTCCCCTCGCCACAACAACCTACTTGCGTGCCGATGCAAAACGTATACATTGGAACAAACGTATACATTGGGATCAATGTCGATGGGAGCCCTGGGTTCTGGAGAGTGCACATGAAACGGGCAATCGCGCGGGTGGCTGTGTCGTTGTTGGCCGCCGCCCTCCTGGCCTGCGGCAAAGACCCGGTCGAGCAGGGCGGCGGTGATCCGAAGCTCGCCCTTTCCCTGGACAGCGTCACCGTCGACGTAGGCACTTCGGCTTCCGTATCCGCCACGGTGGTCAACACCAGCGGGGCGGCACAGTTCGTCTCGCGCGATCCGGGTGTGGCTACCGTGAATGCCAGCGGCGCCATCAGCGGCGTCGCGGTCGGCTCGACGTACGTGGTCGCCACGCTCGCCAGCAATGCGGAGGTGCGCGACTCCGTGCGCGTCCGGGTGCGGGTACCCATCGACGGCGAGTGGGGGACGCGGGCCAATCTGCTCGAGAACCAGTCCGAGTTCGCCCTGGCCGAGGCGAACGGCAAGATCTACGTGCTCGGCGGTTATCCCCCCTCGCGGGTGACCTCGCGCACGGTGCAGGTCTACGACATCGCGGCCGACCGCTGGCAGCTCGGGCCGCAGCTCCCCCAGCCCAACAACCACGGGATGGCGGCCAGCGTCAACGGGAAGATCTACCTGCTCGGCGGCCAGTTCACGGACGACCAGCAGGGCGCCACCGCCGTCAGCACGGTGTACGAGCTGAATCCCGCGACGGGTGCATGGGTCGAGAAGGCGCCGATGCCCACCGCTCGCAGCGGGGGCGTGGCAGTCGCGCTCGGCGGCAAGATCTACGTCGCCGGGGGACGGGTGCCGCGCGGAAACGACTTCGCCGTCTACGATCCGGCGGCCAATCAGTGGGAGGTGCTGCCGAACCTGCCGTCACAGCGCAACCACATCGCGGGTGCGGCGATCAACGGGCGCATCCACATCGTCGGCGGGCGCCTGGGCAACGGATTGTCGCCCCTGAAGTCGGATGCGCACGAGGTCTTCGACCCGCAGACGCGCACGTGGACGACCGCCGCGCCCCTGCTGAGCGGCCGCAGCGGGATCAACGGCGTGGTGGCCCGGGGCTGCTTCCACGTCTGGGGCGGCGAGGCGCCGAGCGGCATGACCCCCCAGCACGAGTACTACGATCCTCGCACGAACCAGTGGACCAGCCTCGTCCCCATGCCGCTGCCCGTTCACGGGGTCGTAGGGTCGGCCTTCGTGAACGACCTGATCTGGGTGACCGGCGGCGGCACCCAGGTCGGCGGCGGCTCCGGCAGCCTGCACAACCAGACCTACCGGCCCATCGTGAGCTGCGAATGACGCCGCGCGGCAGGTAGGGAGATCGGCTCATGCTGCCCATGCCTGCACGAGCGGCGGCGATCGCCGTTGCGTGCAGCGCCCTGGCGGCCATCCCCACTTCGGCGGCGGCGCAGCACGAACACCACGGCGCTCCGCCCGCCCCCGTGCAGGTGGTGCTGATGGGAACGGCCTCCTGCGCGGGGGGCGCGCCGTCGGCCGGCGCCATCGTACAACTTTTCCACGGCAGCGGCCCCGGGCGTCACCTCATGACGGCGTCGGCGGCCGATGCCGGCGGCCGCTTTGCCGTCCACGCCGGCGCCGGCACGTACACGCTCGAGATCGGCTACCCGGGGCATGAGCCACACCGCCAGCAGGTGAGCGTGGCCAGTGCCCCCGTGCGCGTGGGCCACGTGCGCCTCCGGTGCGGTCCGCTGGCGCTGGATACGCTGACGGTGCGGGCGGAGCGCGACGCGGTCCAGCTGCGCAGCGGCGCCACCGTCGTGGAGGCGCGCGCGTCCGCCGCGGCGGGCGGGAGCATCGCGGACCTCCTGCGCACCGTCCCCGGCGTCGAGCTGGATGCGGACGGGCGCATCGTCATGCGCGGCGGCACGGGCGTGCTCGTGCTGATGAACGGGCGGCGCATCCCGCTGGCCGGCGACGCGCTCGCCGCGTTTCTGCGCCAGATGCCGGCGACGGCGCTGGAACGCATCGAGGCAGGCACCGCCGTGTCCGCGCGGCACGATGCGGACGGCGCCGCGGGTGTGGTGAACCTCGTCTTCCGCGACGACGGCGCGCGGCGCACAGGGATGCGCTCGCTGGCGGGCTCCATGGCGTCGGACGATCACTACGCGGGCTCCGCCGCCGCCGCGGGCCACCTGCGCGACGTGGTGAGCTGGGACGCGACGTACTCCCTCTCCGGCATGCGGCCGCGCACGGACTCCAGGACGGCGCGCTGGAGCCTCGTGCCCGGCGACCTCCCCCTACAGACGGACGAGGACAGCCGCGGGCGGGAGAAGCACCGCCTGCACTCCGTGATGGCGGGCGCGGCCGTGACGCCGGCGCCGGGTGCGTCGATGGCGCTGCGCGGCGCGTATTCCTGGATGGAAGGCTCGTCACGAAGCAGCACCGCGTTCGTTTACACGAACTCGGCGGGCGACACGGGGACGAGCGCGACCGGCAGCCTGGTGGAGCACGTGATCCCGTCGGCCGAGGTGAGCGCCGCCGCGAGCGTGGACCGGGGGCGCTTCCGCTTCGCTTCGGAGGCGCGCACCAGCCTGGTGGATGAGGACTTCCGCGGCGACTACGACGACGTGGGTGCGGGCTTCCGCTACAAGAGCACCGCCATGGCCTCGCGGCAGCGCGAGCACGTGCTGCGCAACGACCTCGCCGTCCGCTTCCCGGGGATCGACCTGGAGGTGGGGCAGGAGTCGCGGTTCCGCGCCATCACCGCCGAGCACGATGCGTCCCACCTGGGCGCGACCGTGTCGCAGGCCTACCGCTACCGGACGG
>DASWNZ010000122.1:0-1918 GCA_036398975.1 Longimicrobium sp. | reverse complement strand
GCGCTGGTGGAGATGACGGCGCGCGGCGCGGCGGGGCTGGCCGGGCTGGCGACGGGGTTCTGGGCCACGCCCGAGGACTTCGCGGCGGCACGGCCCGACGAAGCGGTGTTCACGCCCGGGGTGGACGACGCGGCGCGCGCGGATGCGCTCGCCGGGTGGCGGCGCGCGGTGGACGCCGCGAGCGCCTGGGCCAAAGGGGGATGACGATGGACAAGCTCCTGATCTGCCTCTGCCTGTCGCTGGGCGGCGGCCGCGGCCCCGACCCGAAGCCGGCCGACCGCTTCTTCGGCGAGGACAAGTTCCAGCACTTCTTCACCTCGGTCCTCACCACCAGCCTGGCCGCCAGCGGGGCGCGGCTCGCCGGCGCCAGCCACGACACCAGCCTGCTGGTCGGCGCCGGCACGGGGATGACGATCGGCTTGGCGAAGGAGCTGCACGACGCCCGCAACCCCGCCGAGACGGCGTCGGTGCTCGACCTGGTGTGGGACGCGGGCGGCGTGGCCTTCGCCACCGCCATCGTCGCGCAGGTGAAGTAGGGCGATGACGGACGTCGCGGCCTCCGCCGTCCCCGAGGTCCCCGCGCGCCTGGTGTTCATGGGCGGCAGGGCCGCCGAGGGGCGCGCCCGCGTGGTGGAGCGGAGCAGGGCTTGGCGCCGATCGCAGGTGACGAAGGACCTCGCGCTGCTCCTGCTGGCGCCCGTGGTCGCCTTCATCCCCCCGCACTTCCCCTGGGTGCTGGTGGTGCTCTTCGCGGCCGGGATGCGCGCGTTCAACCACGCGCGCGAGCACCGCACCCTGCTCTCGCTCCGCGGCCCGTGCCCCAAGTGCGGCGCCGAGCAGGAGTTCACGGAGGTGGGGCGGATGGGGAGCCCGCACAAGGTCACCTGCGCGAGCTGCCGCTGGGACGTGTTCGTGGAGGTCCCCCGCGCCGGTGCGGCGACCTGACCTGAGAGCTGCCGTTTCACGCAGAGACGCAGAGGAAACGAGAGGGCGCAGGCAAGCGCTTTTCCGGTCCTCTGCGTCCCTGCTCGAGATGAAAAACCAGACTTCGGAATGCGCCTGATCTATCGTTGACACGCCAGAATCGGCCGTCTATGTTCCCCGCCCCCGAGGGCGCTTTTCGCGTCCCGGGCCGGGGCGAAATCGAACCTGAAGAACGGGTCATGGATAAGATCACGGTGGTAGGTGCGGGGAACGTGGGCGCCACCGCCGCCCAGCGCGTCGCCGAGAAGGAGCTGGCGCGCCAGGTGGTGCTGATCGACGTGGTGGAGGGGATCCCGCAGGGGAAGGGGCTCGACCAGTGGCAGTCGGCGCCGATCGAGGGCTTCGACAGCCGCATCGTCGGCACGAACGGCTACGAGGAGAGCGCGGGCTCGGGGATCTACATCGTCACCGCCGGCATCGCCCGGAAGCCGGGGATGAGCCGCGACGACCTGCTCAACACCAACGCCGGCATCGTCCGCCAGGTCAGCGAGAACATCGCGCGCGTCTCGCCGGACGCCATCATCATCATGGTCAGCAACCCGCTGGACGTGATGTGCTACGTGGCGATGAAGGCCAGCGGCTTCCCGCGCGAGCGGGTGATCGGCATGGCCGGCGTGCTCGACACCGCCCGCTACCGCGCCTTCCTGGCGACGGAGATCGGCGTCAGCGTGGAGGACATCCAGGCGATGGTGCTGGGGGGCCACGGCGACACCATGGTGCCGCTGATCAGCTACACCAGCGTCTCCGGCATCCCGGTGACCCAGCTGATCGCGCAGGACCGGCTGGACGCGATCGTGCAGCGCACCCGCACCGGCGGCGCCGAGATCGTCGGCTTCCTCAAGACCGGCTCGGCCTACTACGCCCCCAGCGCGGGCGCCGTGCAGATGGCCGAGGCGATCGTGAAGGACAAGAAGCGCATCCTCCCCTGCGCCGC
>DASWNZ010000121.1:0-40130 GCA_036398975.1 Longimicrobium sp. | reverse complement strand
ACCTACACGAGCTCCAACAACGCCGTGGCGACCGTGACCACCTCGGGACTCGCCACCGGAACGGCACCGGGCACCGTGACGTTCACCGCGACGAGCGAAGGGGTATCCGGCACGCAGGTGGGCACCGTGCGCGACGTGCGTGCATCCTTTGGCTCGCTGGCCTGCCAGGGAACCACCGTTGGGCGCAGTTGCACGACTTCGGCGACGCTGCGCTTCGCCGACAACAACAACATCGTGCCGGGCACCGCCCGCGTGACCACCATCGAGAGCTCGAACCCCAGCATCGCGCGGGTCGAGAACATCACTTACACGCAGGGTGCCGGCGTCACCACCAGCGCGACGCTGGTGGGGGTCAGCCCGGGCACGGTCACGATCACGGCGCGCTACAGCGGGTTGAACGGGGTCGTGCGCACCGACAGCTACACCTTTACCGTTTCGCCGTGACGAGCAGCGCACCGGTGGTGGCGTAGCCGCACCGGGGCCGCGCGCCGCGAAGACGGAGGCATGGAGATGAGGATCTCTCCGTGCCTCCGTTTTACTTTTTCGCTGCGTCAATCGGTCGGCGTGTGAGTCCGCGCGCTGACGCGTTCTGCATGGTACTGCCGTTTTGGAGCGGAGGCGGTTTCAGCCTTTCGCGTGGACCTGTCGCAGATGATCTTGCTGACGTAGTCCGGAACGCCTACCTCTGCTCCTGGAGGCACCCCTTGAACAACCGTCTTTCCTCCACCCTCGCACGCACGGCGGCACGGCTTGCCGTCGGCATCGCCGCGGCGCTCTCGCTGGCGGCGTGCGACACCACCGAGCCGCGCCCCCGAGTCGCGGCGCGGCTGGACATCGTATCGGGCGACGACCAGGAGGGCCGCGCGGGCGCAGAGCTCGCCAACGCGCTCGTGGTAAAGGTGACCGACGACCGCGGCCGTCCGGTGCGTGGCCAGACCGTCAACTTCCGCGTCGTGTCGGGCGGCGGCAGCGTCTCCGCGGGCACCGCGCAGACCGACGAGCAGGGGCAGATCCAGGCTCGTTGGACGCTCGGCACCTCCACCGCGGCGGCCGACAGCCAGCGGGTGGAAGCGCGCGCGGTGGACGCGTCGGGCGCCACGCTGGCCTCCGCGACGTTCAGCGCCCTCGCGCGCCCCGACGTCGTCTCCGGATTCACGGCGGTGGGCTCCAACACCCGCAGCGGCACGGCGGGCTCGGTGATCCTGGACTCGCTCGCCGTGCGCGTGACGGACCGCTTCGGCAATCCCATTCCGAACGTGGACGTGACGTGGACCGCCTCGAGCGGCGGCACCGTGTCGCCCGCCTCCTCGCGCACGGACGCCTCGGGCGTAGCGAAGGCGCGCTGGACGCTGGGCGGCTCCGCCGGCACGCAGACCGCCACGGCCACGGTGGCCGGCCTGGGCTCGGTCACCTTCACCGCCAACGTGGGCGCGGGGACGACCGCACAGGTCATCATCAACCCGCGCTCGCTCCGCTTCACCACGCTGGGGCGGCAGGCGCAGTTGACGGTGACCGCGGTGGACGTCTACGGCAACCAGATCTTCGCCCCGGCCACGCTGATCACGCGCAACGCCGCGGTGGCCACGCTGGAGGGTTCGCCGGTGGTGCGGGCACGCGGCAACGGGAGCACCTTCCTGGTGGCGACGGTGCAGGGCGTCTCGGACAGCATCCCCATCGTGGTGCAGCAGGTGGTCGCGTCGGTCGGCATCACGCCCGCATCCGCCTCCATCCTGTTGGGCGACACGGTGCGCTACCGCGCGTCGGCGGTGGACTCGTCCGGCTCCCCAGTCGGCAACGCGCAGTTCACCTGGCGCACGGCCTCGCCCGCCGTGGCCACGGTCGACGCGGCGGGGCTGGTGAGGGGCACCGGCGTGGGCACCACCACCGTGTTCGCGGCATCCGGCGGCGTGGAGGCGAGCGCGACCGTCACCGTGCGCGCGACCTTTGCGGCCACCGCGCTGGATGCCGGCGCCTTCCACACCTGCGCCATCAGCGGCGGCACCACGTACTGCTGGGGCTCGAACGTGACTCGGCAGCTCGGCTCGACCGGGCCCACCACGGGGACGCCGCAGCCGGTGGCCACCGGCATCGGCTTCGCGCAGCTCGCCGGGGGCGGGCCGGGGATCGATTCGCCCTTCCCGGTCGGTCAGACCTGCGCCATCACGCCTAGCGGCATCGTGTACTGCTGGGGCAACGACAACATGCGCCAGCTCAGCGGCAACCCGGGCACGGAGAACTGCCGTCTCAGCCCGAGCTACTCCTATCCTTGCCGCGCTACGCCGGGCCTGACCGGCGGGCAGGGCACGGTCGTGTCGCTCACCTCGGGCGCGCTCCACAGCTGCTCCGTCAACACGGCGGGCGACGCGTACTGCTGGGGGAGCAATCGATTCGGCGAGCTGGGCACGGCGACGCCCGTGACCACCCAGTGCACGGTGGAGGGTCCGTCCGGAGCGCAGGCTCCGTGCAGCGGCACGCCGCTGCTCGTGGCCGGCGGCATCCAGTTCAGGGAGATCTCGGCAGGCGCGTCGTTCACCTGCGGGCTTTCGACGTCGAACCAGGCCTTCTGCTGGGGGAGCAACTCGAACGGACAGCTCGGCACCCCCACGCCATCCACTACCAGCCCCACACCGGTCGCGGTGACCGGCGGGACGCAGCTCACGCAGATCAGCAGCGGCACCTCCCACAGCTGCGCGGTCAGGGCGGACGGGCGCATCGTGTGCTGGGGCTCGGGCGGCTCCGGCCAGCTCGGCAACGGCGGCACCTCCAGCAGCACCACGCCGGTGCAGGTAGCGGGCAACCTGACCTTCCGCTCGGTGACCGCGGGCGCGGCGCACACCTGCGCCCTGACGACCGGCGGGGCCGCGTACTGCTGGGGGAACAACACCAACGGCAAGCTGGGCGTGGGGCCGGACGTGACCCAGTCCTCGGTGCCAATCGCGGTGGCGGGCGGGTTCACGTACTCCACCATCTCGGCCGGCGTGGATCACACCTGCGGCATCGCCACGCCGTCCAACGAGGTGTTGTGCTGGGGCTCGCGCAACCAGGGCCAGGTCGGCGGTACGCCGCTGATCGGGGCCTACTTCACTCCGCAGCGCGTACCGCCGCCCGCAGGCGCGGCGCTGAGGGCCATCCGCCGGTAGCAACGGCGCACGGCTGGTGAAGAAAGGAGGCACGGAGAGGGTTCTCTCCGTGCCTCCTTTTCTGTTTGCCTAGGCGAGTGAACTCGCTGCAACAACAGCATAAAGTCCGCCTTCGCGGACTCGCGGAGAAGATCCGCCCGCGCGTTCCGGCACCCGTCGTGTACCACATCCACCGGTAGGGGCAGACCTGTGTGTCTGCCCACCGCCCGCCCCACACCGACCCGCGCCATCCGCACCCCAAACCCTGTAGGGGCAGCCCCGCGTGGCTGCCCGTGCCCCGCCCCGCACCGCCCCCTGCAGCGTGCATCGGCATCCCAGCAACCCACAAAGCCCCGCTGGAGCCGTCGTCGCGGCAGGTTACTCGCCGACCCTCCTACGGCCGCGCGATGAGCATCGCCTCGACGCGCGAGAGCCTCAGCGGCGCGTTGGGTTCCCGGGGGGTGCCCTCGCGCCCACCGTCGTTGAAGTTCACCGTCAGGACCACGAGCTCGCCGCGGGCGCGGCCGGTAGCGTCGGTCAGCGGAATCCGCGCTTCCGGGAGCTCCAGGTCGGCGGAGCCCGCGAGGACTTCGCAGTTGCCGGCACCCCGTTCGCGGAGAACCGGCGCGAGAGGGCCGAGCTCCGCGCGCGCCGTCCAGGGAGACGCTCCCGGCACCGTCACGACGACGGCGTTCCCTTCCAGCGTCAGGGCCGGCGCAGTCGGGGCGGAGCCAGCCAGGTGGTCGGAGTTCACGAGGTACACCGTTCCACCGCCGGTCGGGATCGGAATGCCCCTGGGGAGGAAGCCGTGGAAGCTGCGGGCTGCCGTGCGGTCGCATCCCGCACGCACCGAGAGCGCGTTCACGACCCCCCACCCGGTCTTGTATCCGCGGAGGCGGGTGCCCAGCACGCGCCCCGTGGCCGCGGCGCCGTGCGAGTCGTAGAGGTAGGCAAGCGTCCCCGTGACGCGGGCGTGCTGCTCGGCCGTTAGGGTGGTGAACGTCTTCGCGGTCTGGTGAGGGGGAAGAAGGGGCCGCACCAGGCGCCCGCCGCGCAGCAGACCCGCATCGACGAGCGCGGCGCGCAGGCGGGCGCTCTGGTCGCGGCGCGACACGGCCTGCGCGCTCCACGGCCCCACCGATCCCAGCAGGAGCGCGGCGGCGAGCACCGCCGGCACCGGCGACAGCAGCGGAGCACGGCGCCGCACCAGGCGCACCGTCCCCCACACGGCCAGGACCGCCAGCGCCACGAGCACCAGCAGCCGCAGGTAGCGGAACTCCGTCCACCCGTACTGGTCCTGGCGCACCCCCACGGCCCAGATGGGGAGCGGAAGGAGGGGAAGGAGGAGCGCCGGAAAGAGGCGGACGAGGCGCGCCACCCCGCGCGTCTCGGGATCGTCCTGCAGCGGCTCCAGGAAGATGCCGCCCAGCAGCCCCGCCAGCCCCGCGAAGAGGACGATGGGCGACAGGGTGTTCCTGGGAAGGTCGCCCGTGGCCGCCACCTTGATGGTGTACGCGAAGAGGATCGCCAGGTACACCACCAGCACCACCGCGTACAGGTAGCGGCCCGCGCGGCGCACGGCGGTCAGCGGAGAGCTGCCGTCGCCCTCCGCGGCCAGCACGGGCACCCCGCCGGCCACCACCCAGGGGACGAGCGCAAAGAAGACGGCGCCGGCCAGGTCCTCGTACAGGTGCTGCGGCCTTCGCAGCTCGAAGAGCGAGGTGACTGCCGCCACCGCCCCGGCGAGCGCCGCGAAGAGCGCCGCCCCGTACAGCCCCACCGCCAGGATACGCCCCAGCAGCAGTGCGTTGAAGCGCCAGAAGCGCCGCCGCCGGCCGCTCTCCTCGCCAGGGAAAGCCGCCAGCAGCAGCGCCAGCCACGACGCACCCGCCAGCGCCGCCGCCCTCCACCCCTCCGATTCCAGCCGGGGGCTGTAGATCCACGCCGCGTACGCCCCCACGCACGCCAGCGCGAGCGCGGTGGCGCCCCAGCGCCCGCCCGCGGAGAGCAGGCCTCGCGCGCGCAGCACGCTCGCGCCGAACACCAGCGGCAGCGCGATGACCGCGGCCGCGAAGATGCGCACCCACCACTGCGCGTCCTGCTGCCGGATCGAGATGGAGAAGGCGACGGCGAGCGCCACCCCCATCAGCACCTCCACCGGCGCGTGGGCGAAAGCGTCGCGCGCATCGCGGAAGTACGCGCGCAGGGCGGTGCCGGGGAGCTTCATGTGCGTTTCGCGGTGAGCAGCGGAAAGGAGCCGCCCGTGAAGAGGCGACGGGAGGGAGCAGCACGGCACTGCATCTTGCAACGACCGTGGCACGCGCGCAACAGTGTGGGACGCGGATGTCCCAGATGTCCCAAACGGCCTTTTGACGCCCTCGGAAGCAGATCAGGATGAAGTTGCGCGCTGATTTCGATGCACCAACAAACAGTTTTACACTTCGCCCTCCAAACGCGCGTTTGGAGTCGGCCAAAGCAAGCAGTGGCGCCGAAAAATTCGGGTTCTGGATGCAACGATCTTTTCCATCTGCAACGAAATATTGCAACGAAATTGCGGCACATCGATTGCCCTTTCCGCCGCCGTCCAGGAGGGACTCAAGGACGAAGAACCCCACACCATTGGGCCCGCTGGGCCGGGAGGACGAGATGAAGGCACTCTGGAACCAGTTCCGTCGCGACGAGTCCGGGCAGAGCCTGGTGGAGTACGGTCTGGTGATCGCCCTGGTGGCGCTGGCCGTGATCGGCGCGCTCGTGATCTTCAAGGACAAGATCGCCGCCGTCTTCACGCGCATGGGCAACACGCTGGATACGGTGGGCTGAGCGACAGCGGTTGAAGTCGGCCGGGGCGCGGGTTCCCGGCCGGTAGGCGGTACGAGAGCGATGGGATGGGACGCGACCTCCGGCTTCACTCTGTGATGCTGGCACGTACCGCCCTGCGCTTCGAAACGGAGGACTCATGCTTCCCCTGATCAACACCACCATCTTCGTCGCCCTGCTGGTGCTCGCCGCCGGCACGGATCTGCGCACGGGCCGCATTCCCAACAAGCTCACGGGTGCCGGCCTGGCGGCCGCCCTCGTCCTGCTCGCCCCTAGCGGGCCCGCGGCGCTTCTGGGCGGCGTGGCCGGAGCGGCGCTGGCATTCGCCCTCACCTTTCCGCTCTTCGCCGTACGCGCCATGGGCGGGGGCGACGTGAAGCTGCTGACCGTGGCGGGCGCGTTCCTGGGCACCGGGCGGGTGGTGCCGGCGCTCCTGATCACCGCCGTGGCGGGCGGCGTGCTGGCGCTGGCCGAGGCCGGGCGCCGCGGAGCCGTCCTCCCCGTCCTCTTCCGCTCGCGCGAGCTGGCGGGGCACTGGGCGACGGGCGGGCGCACCGGGGAGCGGCTGACGCTGGACTCGCCGGGTGCCATCACCATCCCGTACGGGGTGGCGATCGCGGTCGGGTCCCTGGCCGCGTGGTTCCTGTGAGCCGCGCCGGGCTCTTCCGCCGGAGCGACGAGGGACAGGCGGTCGTCGAGTTCGCGCTGGTCGTGCCGGTGCTGATGCTGCTGATCGTCGGCATCTTCGAATTCGGCCGGGCGTGGAGCGCACACCAGGCGGTGACGGACGCCGCCCGCGAAGGGGCGCGGATCGCCGTGATCGCGGACCCCGCCATCACCGAGGACTCGGTGAGGAACGTGGTGCGCAACGCGCTCTCCGCGGTCGCGCTGAACGCGGACCTGGCGGAGATCGAGCTCACGGGGGTCGACGCCCCCACCGGAGAGCCGGCGCGGGTGGCGGTGAGATACCCTTACCAGCTCGCCCTCCTGAAGTCGTTGGGAAGGACCAGTGGCGGAGGTGCCGTCACCCTGGGAACGGCGTTCGTGATGCGCAACGAGTGAGGCGGGAGCGATGAAAAGGCTGTGGGTGGTTCTCGGAATGGCGCTGGCCTCCGGAGGCGGAGCGGCGTACCTGGCGGCGGGATACCTGGAGCCGGCCCCCGCCGCGGCGGCGCGCCCGGAGCCCCGGGGCGACCGCGTGGCCGTGGCCGCGCGCGACCTCCCCGCCGGCTCGGTGCTCTCCTCCGCCGACGTGCGGCTGGTCGCATGGCCGGCCGACGCGCTCCCCGCCGGCTACGCGCGCACCGTGGCCGAGGTGGTGGGGCGCGGCGTGGTGGCCCCGCTGCGCGCCAACGAGCCGCTCATGGCCGGCAAGCTGGCCCGCAAGGAAGCGGGCGGCGGCCTCCCCATCCTGATCCCCGAGGGGATGCGCGCGGTGAGCGTGCGGGTGGACGAGGTGATCGGCGTGGCCGGCTTCGTAACCCCCGGCACCCGCGTCGACGTCCTGGCCACCCTCCCGGCCGGGCAGGACCGCATCGCGGGAACGCGCCTGGTCCTGCAGAACGTGCAGGTGCTGGCCGCCGGCCAGTCGATCGCGCGCGACAACGACGGGAAGCCGCAGGCCGCGGCCGTCATCACCCTGCTGGTGCTCCCCGACCAGGCCGAGATCCTGGCGCTGTCCTCCGCCGAAGGCCGCATCCAGCTGGCGCTCCGCAACACGATGGACGGCACCCAGGTGAGCACCGGCGGCATCCGCACCACCGGGCTGCTGGGGAACGCCGCGCCACAGCCCGCCCCGCCGGCCGTCCGTGCCGAGCGGCCCGCCCGCGCCCCCTCCACCGCGCCGGCACGTGCCCGGCCGGGGCGGAGCGTCGAGATCTTCCGGGGGAGCGACCGCTCCGTCACCACCTTCTAGAAGGCGAGGGACCATGCGATACCCCTATTCCATCCGCGGCCGGGCGGCCACTTCGCCGGCACGGGCCGCCCTGCGCCTGCTGGCGCTGGCGGCAGGGGTGCTCGCGCTCCCCGCCGCGGCACAGCGCACCGCCGCGCCCGCCGCCCCCGCCGCCCAGAGGGTGATCCCCGCGGGCGACCGCGTGGTGGTGGTGGCCCGCGGGCAGACGGCGCTCCTGGTGCAGCCGGTGGCCCTCGCGCGCCTCTCCATCGCGGACCCGGAGGTGGCGGAGATCTTTGCCGTGTCGCCGCAGGAGATCCTGGTGAACGGCAAGAAGCTGGGGACCACCTCGCTGATGCTGTGGGACGCCAGCGGCGCCCACCGCCTGTACACGGTCGAGGTCACGCCGGACGTGCGGGGGCTGGAGCAGACGCTGCGCACCCTCTTCCCCACCGAGCGCTTCACGGTGCTGGCCAGCGGCAACAGCGTCGTCCTTTCCGGCACGGTGAGCAGCGCCGCGGTCGCGCGCCGCATCCTGGAGATCGCCGGTGGCTCGGGCGCCGCCATCGTCAACAACCTCTCCGCGCCGGCCGCGTCGCAGGTGCTGCTGCAGGTGCGCTTCGCCGAGGTCACGCGCTCGGCGGTCAGCGAGCTGCGCACCCAGCTGGGCGTCACCACCCGCGGCACCATGGGCGGGGTGGACGAGGGCGCCGTGCAGACGCTTTCCGACGGGCTGGTGAAGCTCTTCCTGCTGGGCGGCAACACCCGCATCGAAGCCTCCATCAGCGCCATGCAGTCGCGCGGCCTCTTCCGCAGCCTCGCCGAGCCCAACCTCCTGGCGCTGGACGGGCAGGAAGCCTCCTTCCTGGCCGGCGGCGAGTTCCCCTTCCCCGTGGTGCAGGGCGGCGGCAACAACAGCACCGTCACCATCGTCTGGAAGGAGTTCGGCGTCCGCCTGCGCTTCAAGCCCACGGTGGGGACGGACGGCACCATCCGGCTCAAGATCGCGCCCGAGGTGTCGTCGCTGGACTACTCCAACTCGCTGCGCATCGAGGGCTTCCAGATCCCCTCCCTGCTCACGCGCCGCACCGAGACCGAGGTGGTGCTGCGCGACGGGGAGTACCTGGCGATCGCCGGGCTGCTGAACAACGTGCTGGAGAACAACAACTCGCGCATCCCGCTGCTGGGCGACCTGCCGGTGCTGGGCTCGCTCTTCCGCTCGCGCAACGCGCGGCAGGGGCGCACGGAGCTGCTGGTGCTGGTGTCGCCGCGCATCGTGCAGCCCACCAGCGGGCCGCAGCCGGTGCCCAGCGGCGAGCCCAACAACTGGGAGTGGGACCGCTCGCTGCGCGGAACGCAGCCGGCGAACCCGTCCGGCCAGCCCGCGGCGCCGGGCCGTCCGTAAAGGAGGGGTAGACCCGTGATCCGCTTCTGCACCCGCCTCGACGACCGCAACGGCTCCGCGCTGGTGCTCGTGGTCGTCGCCATGCTGGGAATCCTCTCCATGATGGCGCTGGCCATCGACATGGGGATGCTGCGCGCCGCCCACGGCGAGGCGCAGCGCGCGGCGGACGCGGCGGCGCTGGCGGGCGCCTCGGCCTTCATGGACCCCGGGCCGGGGAGCGCCGAGCTCGTGGCGCGCGACCGGGCGGTCAGCTTCGCGGAGCAGAACTCGCTGCACGGCAGCGCTTTCACGTCGGGCGAGACCACCGTGGAGGTGTTCCCGGAGAGCGCGACGGTCCGCGTCACGCTCCGCAGGCCGGCCGTCTCCACCTGGTTCGCGCGGATCTTCGGAGTCACGAGCGCCCCCGTGAGCGCCCGCGCCGCCGCCCGCGCCACGGAGGCCCCCAGCGCCCGCTGCGTGAAGCCGTTCGTTCCGCCCGACATGTGGGCCGAGCAGGACGACGACCTCAACGGGAACGGCGAGTGGGACGACGGGGAGAACTGGGAGTTCGAGCCCGACCAGGGCGACTACTACAGCGCCGGCGGCCGCTCGTCCAGCTCGGGCAAGCCGGCGACCGGGTACGGCAGCGGCTTCCGCGGCTCGCGCCGCGACCGCGGCCGCAAGATCATGCTCAACGAGAGCCCGCTCCCCGGCTTCGCGAACCTGTGGGCGATGCCGGACATGGACTGGGGGCTGGACATCGGCGGGGCCGCGCTGCGCGAGAACATCCGCGGCTGCAACCCCGCCCCCGTGGAGCTGGGGAACACGTACAAGCTGGAGAGCGGGATCAAGGCTGGTCCCATCGTCCAGGGGGTCACGGACCTGGTGGAGCGCGACCCCGGCGCCCGATGGGACGAGGCTCAGGGAACGGTAGCCGGTTCGAGCTTCAACCCCTGGTTCAACAGCCCGCGGCTGATCCGCATTCCGCTGCACGACCCCGCCAAGCTGCAGAGCAAGTTGGACGGGGTGGAGTTCACCCGATTCGCCTGGGTCTTCCTGGAGCCGCCGAGCGGCCCCTCCGACCCCGTCGTCGCACGTTTCGTCGAGATCGTCCGCGTCCTTCAGCTGGTGGAATGATGCCCTTCGCAGCCCCCCCATCCTCCGCCGCCGCCTCGCTCCTGCGCTGCGCGGTGATCTCCACCGACGAGGCGTTCCGCGCCCGCGTCCGCGAGGTCGCTCTGCCCGAGCGCGGCGTCACGCCCCCGCTGGAGATCCCGGTTCCCTTCAACGAGCTCGGCGACGGGCACCTGAAGGCGCTCCGCGACGCCTCGCCCGAGGTGATCTTCCTGGACGTGGGGCAGCACCCCGCCACCGGGATCAACCTCGCCCAGTTCCTGGCCGAGCAGAACCCGCACGCCCGGCTGGTGGCGGCGGGCCCCGCGCTCTCGGCCGAGGTGCTGATGGCGGCCATGCGCGCCGGCATCTCCGAGTACCTGCTGAAGCCCGTCTCCGGCGAGGAGGTGGCGCACGCGGTGGAGGCGACGCTGCGGCGCACGCGCGGCACCGAGGCCGAGGCGCAGCAGCAGCCGGGGCAGATCTTCGCCTTCTTTGGGCCCAAGGGCGGCTCGGGCTCCACCACGCTCGCCACCAACCTGGCGATCCACCTCCACCGGCTCACCGGCAAGCGCACGCTGCTGGCCGACCTGGACCTGGAGCTGGGCGAGGTGGCGCTGCAGATGGGCGTGGACCCGCGCTTCAACTTCGCGGACATGGTGAGGAACTTCCACCGCATGGACGCGGAGCTGCTGGCCTCCTTCATCGAGCGCCACAACTCCGGGGTGCACCTCCTCTCCGCGCCCTACCACCCGGAGAAGGCGGAGGTGGTGTCCGGCGACCGGATCTCCAAGATCCTCCTCTTCCTGAAGCAGCACTACCAGTACGTGGTGGTCGACACCTCCAACTCCTTCTCGCCGGCGACGCTGGCCACGTTCGAGCACGCCGACAAGATCTTTCTGGTGACGCAGGCGGACCTGCAGTCGCTGCGCAACATCAAGCGTTGCGCGCCGCTGCTGGAGCGCACCATCGGCGGCGGCGACCGGGTGAAGCTGGTGCTGAACCGCTACCGCACCAGCGACGCCATCAAGCCCGAAGACATCGAGAAGACGCTGGGGATGAAGGTGCAGTGGACGATCTCCAACGACTACGAGGCCGTGGTGAGGTCGGTGAACTCCGGGACGCCGATCGTGCTCAACGGCGACTCGCGCTACGCGCAGGACGTGCGCTCCATGTCCGCCTCCATCGCCGGGCTGGCGGGGGGCAGCGAGCCGGCGGGAGGCCGCTTCATCCGCGCCCTCACCGACCCGATCATGCGCGTGCTGCGGCGCTCCACCCCGCAACAGCCTGAGGTGGCGGTATGATGCAGAGCTGGTTCAGCGGCGCCGCGCCTGCCGCGCCCGCGCCGCCGCGCACCCCCGCGCCGTGGGACCTCCCGGCCGTCGAGGTCGTGCAGACGGGCCCGTCGCTCCTGCAGGAGACCAAGGCGCGCATCCACCGCAAGCTGCTGGAGCGGCTGAACCTGTCGTCGCTGGACGCGCTGGAGCGCGACCGCGCGGTGGCGGCCATCCGCGGCGTGGTGCACGAGCTGCTGGCGCTGGAGTCCGTTCCGCTCAATTACGACGAGCGGGAAGAGCTGGTGCGCCAGGTGCTGGACGAGATCTTCGGGCTGGGGCCGCTGGAGCCGCTGATGCAGGACCCCGAGATCTCGGACATCCTGGTCAACACGCACCGCAGCGTCTACGTGGAGCGGCACGGGCGGCTGGAGGAGACGGACATCACCTTCCAGGACGACCGCCACCTCCTGCAGGTGATCGACCGCATCGTCTCCGCGGTGGGCCGCCGCATCGACGACTCGTCGCCGATGGTGGACGCGCGCCTGGCGGACGGGTCGCGCGTGAACGCCATCATCCCGCCGCTCTCCATCGACGGGCCGCACCTCTCCATCCGCAAGTTCAAGCGCGACGCGCTGGCCGGGCAGGACCTGCTGCGCACCAAGAGCCTCACCCGCCCGATGCTGGACCTGCTGGCGGCGGTGGTGGGATCGCGCCTCAACATCCTGATCTCCGGCGGCACCGGCGCGGGCAAGACGACGATGCTCAACATCCTTTCGTCGTTCATCCCGTCCACGGAGCGCATCGTCACCATCGAAGACTCGGCCGAGCTCCAGCTGCGCCAGCCGCACGTGGTGCGCCTGGAGACGCGCCCGCAGAACATCGAGGGCTCCGGCGAGGTCACGCAGCGGCACCTGATGGTGAACGCGCTGCGCATGCGCCCCGACCGCATCGTGGTGGGCGAGGTGCGCGGCTCCGAGGCCATCGACATGCTGCAGGCGATGAACACGGGCCACGAGGGTTCGCTGGCCACGCTGCACGCCAACACCCCGCGCGACGCCCTGGGCCGCCTGGAGACGATGGTCTCGATGGCGAACCTGAACCTGCCCGAGAAGGTGGTGCGCCAGCAGATCGTCAGCGCCATAGACGTCGTCATCCAGGTGAACCGCCTTTCCGACGGGACGCGCAAGGTGATGACGATCTCTGAAGTCGTCGGGATGGAGAGCGACATCATCACCATGCAGGACATCTTCGTCTTCGACAAGCAGGGGATCGCCCCCAACGGCGCCGTGCTCGGCGACTACCGCGCGACGGGAATCCGGCCGCGCTTCGCCGACCGGCTGGAGGAGAACGGGATCCAGCTTCCCTCCGACATGTTCGCGCAGGCGCCGTCGATGCGGCGGGAGGCGTGGTGAGCGGCGCATCCCCCGCCATCCCCGCGCTGCTGGCCGGGACGGCGGCCGCGCTCGGGACCGCCGGCCTGGTGCTGGGCGCCGAGTGGGCACGCGCGCGCCGGCACAGGAACACCGTTCTCCGCCAGCTCCGGCAGCTCGCGGACGAGCGCGGCGCCGTGGTGTCCAGCTCCTCGGCCGAGCCCCTCCTGCGCGACGCGCTCGAGTCTTCGTGGCTCAAGATGCTTTCCGCGCGCATCCCCCAGCTGCGCGGCTTCGGGCCGCTGCTGCAGCAGGCCGGCCTCGCGTGGAACGAGCAGCGCTTCCTGGTCTCGATGGGTGTGGGCGCGCTCTTCGGCGGGCTGATCGGCTGGGCGATCGGCGGCGCGGGAGTGGCGCTGATGGCGGGCGTGGCGATCGGCGCGTTCATCCCGTACGGCTACGTGCGGCGGGTGAGGACGCGGCGGCTGCGCAGCTTCGAGGAGCAGCTCCCCGAGGCGATCGACCTGCTGGGACGCGCGATCCGCTCCGGTCACCCGCTCTCCGCGGGGCTGCGCATGGTGGCGGAGGAGAGCGGGCAGCCGGTGGGCGGCGAGTTCCGGCGCGTCTTCGAGGAGCAGAAGTTCGGGCTCCCCTTCGAGGACTCGCTCACGGGGCTCGCGGCGCGCGTGCCGCTGGTGGACGTGCGCATCCTGGTG
The DNA here is from genome assembly GCA_036398975.1 of Longimicrobium sp. Classification (GTDB taxonomy): domain Bacteria; phylum Gemmatimonadota; class Gemmatimonadetes; order Longimicrobiales; family Longimicrobiaceae; genus Longimicrobium. Next base: position 26,440 of record DASWNZ010000121.1, on the reverse strand, counting down.
ACGGCCGTCATGATCCAGCGCGACGTGGGCGGCAACCTGGCGGAGATCCTGGACAACCTGTCGCACCTGATCCGCTCGCGCTTCACCATCCGCCGCCAGCTGCGCACCTACACGGCACAGGGGCGGATGAGCGGCTACGTGCTCGGCATCCTCCCGATCGCGGTGGGGTTCATGATCTTTGCGCTGAACCCGGAATACATCATGACGCTGTTCAAAGAGCCCATCGGCAGGGCGATGATGTGGTCCGCCGCCGCGCTGCAGTTCCTGGGTTTCCTGTGGATCCGGCGCATCGTGGACATCGAGATTTGACAGCTAGTGCCAAGTGCCAAGTGCCAAGTGCTGAGTGCCAAGTGCTGGGACGGCGGTTCAGGATTTAGGACTTAGGACTAGGACTGTCGTTCAGACTTCCGCTCAGATCCACACCCCGGAGATCGCTTCAATGATTTACGCAATCGCAGCGATGATCGGGCTCTCCGTGGTCCTCCTGGTGATGGTGGCCGCGGAGGTCGCGGCGGGCCACTCGCGCCGCATGGCGGTGCGCCAGCTCGCGCAGCTCGACCGGGGCGCCGCGGCCGCCGCCGTCATGGCCGGCGACGGGCAGGCGGGCCCCGGCCCGGTGCAGCGCTTCGGCGACTGGCTGCACCGCGTGGGCGAGTGGAGCCGCGGCGGGAACACCGACGCGGTAACCGTCCAGAAGGTGCTGGTGGAGGCGGGCTTCCGCGGCCCCGGCGCCGCCACCGTCTTCCGCGGCGTGCGCGTGGCGCTCCCCATCGCGGCGGGGGGAGCGGCGGTCCTCTTCCTCCCCTTCTTCGGCCTGGGCACCGGGGGGTCGCTCTTCGCGGCCGTGTGGATGGCGGCGGCGGGGTGGATCGCGCCCGGCTTCTTCGTGGGCCGCCGCGCGAAGTCTCGCCAGCGCGAGATCCAGCGCGCACTGCCCGACGCGCTCGACCTGCTGGTGGTGTGCGTGGAGGCGGGTCTTGGGCTGAACCAGGCGCTGATGCGGGTGTCGCAGGAGATCCGCCACGTGAGCGCGCTGATCGGCGACGAGCTGGGGCTGGTGAACCTGGAGATCCGCGCCGGCGTGCCGCGCCCGGACGCCCTGCGCAACCTGGGCTCGCGCACCGGCGTCGCCGAGCTGCGCTCGCTGGCCGCCATGCTGATCCAGACCGACCGCTTCGGCACCTCCATCGCCCAGGCCATGCGGGTGCACGCGGACACGCTGCGCACCAAGCGCCGCCAGCGCGCCGAGGAGGCCGCCGCAAAGACCACCGTGAAGCTGGTCTTCCCGCTCGTCCTCTTCATCTTCCCGGCGATGTTCGTGGTGCTCCTGGGCCCCGCGATCATCCAGATCAGCCGGGTGCTGGGTAGCCAGGGGTGAGGCGGGTGAGCATCGCCAACGACACGCGGGGGAGCGTGCTGGGGGCTAGTGTGGCGGTGGCGGACCGCTGGTGGCTGCGGCTGCGCGGCCTGCTGGGACGCCCGCCGCTGGCGCCGGGAGAAGGACTCCTGCTGGACCCCTGCCGCGCCGTGCACATGCTCGGGATGAGTTACCCGCTGGACGTCGCGTTCGTGGACGACCGCCGCACCGTGGTGGCGACTTACCACGGCCTCGCGCCCCGCGCCCGCACCGGGTGGCACGCCGCCCGGTACGCGCTGGAGCTCCCCGCCGGCACGCTCCGCGACACCGGCACCAGCGCGGGCGACACGCTCCGCTGGGCCTGAACCCTCTGGTGTGGACTGACTCTGATGAGCGATCGCGGGGCACGAGCCGGGATTCTTGAGGTGGGAGCGAGCCTGTTCGGCGCGCTCCCCACCCGGCGTTGGGGTGCCCTGTGCGCGCTCGTTCTGGCCGCTTCCACCGGCGCCCTTCCCGCCGCCGCGCAGAGCGTCTGCCCCGCGGCGGGCTTCACCAACTCCCGCGCCGAGCCGCCGCTGCTGGACGCCTTCACCGTGCTTTTCAGGCAGAACGGCGTCGCCTTCCACGCGCGCGTGGAGACGGACCAGGCCGCGCCGGGCGGGCGGCTCGTGATCCGCAACGGCAACACGTACGACGTGGAGCTGAGCTACGACGTGGTGGTGACGGGAAGCGGGGCGCCGGTGTCCGCGGAGGGGAGGTGCGCGCGCATCCGCGCCGGTGAGTACGCCGTGGACGCGGACGCGAACACGGTGATCCGCTACGAGGGCGGCACGCCCGCGGCCGTGCGGGTGCGCAACCTCCGCATGGCACGCGTCGCGTCCACGGGCGAGGCGATCAAGGCCGCCGCCGCTCCGACTCCCGCCACTCCCACGGCGACCGCCGCGGCGCCGGCATCGTCCGCCGAGCTGAGCCAGTACCGCTGCGGCGACGGCGGGGCTCCGGGGCAGCGGGCGTGCAGCACCGCGTTCATGGCCGCCGCCGCCCGCGCCGCCGCCGAGGCGGGGCGCTTCACCGGCACCACGCGCGAGTGCCTCCTGGAGTACGCGGCCGTGCAGGAATCCGCCGCCACCCTGATCCGCGCCTCCGACGCGCGCGGCGACAGCCTGCGCCTTACGACCCCCGCCTGCTACAACCGCGGCGAGGCGCGTTGGGGTTACGAGGCGCTCGCCGCCGCCTGCCCGCACGGCGCGTGGACCGCCGCGAACGGCGGGCGCGTCGACTGCGCCGCCGCGGCGCACCTCGCCACGACCGACTCCCTGCGCCGCGACTCCGCCGCGATGCCGCCGAACGCAGGCGAGGTGGCGGCGAATGGCTTCGCGGCGGGGCTCCTCCTGCTCCAGCAGGGTCTCGCAGCGGAAGCGGAGGGGGAGTTCCGCCAGGCGCTCACCTTTACCCCCGCCGACCCGTCGCTGCACGCCGCCCTGGGCACCGCCCTCGCGCAGCAGCAGCGCTGGACGGAGGCGGAGGCCGCCTACCGCGCGGCCGTCTGGCTGGACCCCTCCAACACGGAGTTCGCGGGCATGCTTCGCGGTCTCCGCGCGCGCGGAGCCCCCACCGCGCAGACCGCCGTCCACGCGCGCACGGAGCCGGCTCGCGCGCTGTCTGTCGCGGCGGAGCCGACCGTCACGCGCCGGGTCAACATCCCCGCGATCCTGGCCGCGACATTCAAGATAATCTTCGCCACGGCCCTGACGGCCGCCGGGCTGCTCCTCTTCTTCCCGGTGCTATCGGCGCTGTACCTGGCGCTGCTGTGGGGCGGTGGGCGGATTCTGCGGCTGGGGACGTGAGGGTGGGCGGGGGATGAACGCGGGCGTCGGAATCCCGGGGGCTAAAGCCCCCGGCTGGAACGACGCGAAGGCGGCTAAAGCCGGCTCGAGAAAGATGGCATCAGACCCGGAGTCCGCGAAGGCGGGCTCTTTGTGTTTCTTGCGGGCAGGATCGTGCGCGAGGCGCGGCGGCGGATTGACCTGTCGGCGCTATCTCCTTATATTGCACACACTTGCACCCCTTCACGACGACCCGGATGGGCGACGCTCGCCCCCCATCCATTCCCCGGAGAAAGATGCGCTTCCGCGCCGCCCCCCGCCTGGCCCTGCTGGCGTTCGCCGCCTTTGCGCCGGCAGCGTGCGACTCGCCCTCCGGTGCCGACCCGGTCGTCAGCGCGCTCTCGCCGGTCGCGGGCGCCCACCAGCGCGGCCCCGCGGGTTACCCGCTCGAAACGCCGCTGACGGTGCTGGTGGCCGACGAGACCGGCCGACCGATGGCGGGGCAGACCGTCACCTTCGCCGTCACGGCGGGCGGGGGCACCGTGGACGCCGCGAGCGTGGTGACCGGCGTCGACGGCCGCGCGGCGACGAAGTGGACGCTGGGAACGCGCGTGGACACGGCGCAGATCGTGGCGGCGACCGCGGGCTCAGGAATCCGCGCCCAGTTCACAGCGGAGAGCTTCGTCCCCGGCGGCGTACAGGCGGGGCCGATCTCCGGTGGCGGCCAGACCGGCGTGGTCGGCACCGAGGTGGCCGAGCCGCTGGTAGTCATGGTCCGGACGCGGGACGGCCGCCCACTCCAGGGGGTGAAGGTCGACTGGAATTCGGAGGGCGGAACGCTCACGCCCGTCGCTGAGCGGACCGATGCGCACGGGCTGGCGCGCGCCCGGTGGGTGCTCCCGACCGTTGCCGGCACCCGGGTGGCTACCGCGCGGCTGGAGGGCTGGTTGACCACCGCCTTTCACGCGACCGCTCTCTCCGGTCCGCCGGCACGCGGGGAGATCGTGAACCCGCACGCGCGGACGGATACGGTCGGCCGGACGCTGTTCGAGGCGCTAGTCGTCCGTCTGTGGGACCGCTACGAGAACCCGGCGTCGGGGGTGAACGTCCGCTGGACCGCGGCGGAGGGGAGCGGAACGGCGACCCCCCTGGACGCCTCTTGGAGCGGCAACGGTGTCTCGGCCGCGCGCTGGACGCTGGGCGCGACGGTAGGGACGCAGCGGGTGCACGCCGAGGTTCCCGGCCTCCCGACCTTCACCTTCGAGGCGACGGCGAAGATCGGCCCCATCGCGCGCATCGCGATCGACCAGCGAAACCTCACCGTCAAGCACCGTACCCCGTTCACAATGACGGCCAGCGCGTACGACGTCTTCGGCAACCGGTACCCGGCGGGGCCGGAGCTCACCTCCCGGCTCTACTGGCTATCTCGCGACATCCACATCCTGTCGAGCTCCGACAGCCGGAGCGGCGTGTTCAACACGCCGGGTTATGGCTGGGCGCGCGTCACGGCCTCGGCGGTGTCCGGGCCGGCGGAGGACACCGTGTTCGTGAACGTGGTGCCCTGACCCCGCACCCGGCTGGAGAACACGGAGGGGACCGCGAGCTGTCCAGCGGTCCCCTCCGCGCGTCCGTGTCCCGGCGTGGCTCCGCGCGGAGCCGCCGTCAACTCACTCCCACTCGATCGTCGCGGGCGGCTTCGAGGAGATGTCGTAGCAGACGCGGTTGATTCCCGTGACCTCGTTGATGATGCGCGTGGAGATGCGGGCCAGGACGTCGTGCGGGAAGGGGTACCAGTCGGCCGTCATCCCGTCGCGGCTGGTGACGGCACGGAGGGCGCACACGTTCTCGTACGTGCGCTCGTCGCCCATCACGCCCACGCTGCGCACCGGCAGCAGCACGGCGAAGGCCTGCCAGATCTCGTCGTACAGCCCCGCCGCGCGGATCTCCTCCAGGTAGATGGTGTCCGCCTGGCGCAGGATGGCCAGCTCGCGCTCGTCCACCGGGCCCAGCACGCGGATGGCGAGGCCGGGGCCGGGGAAGGGGTGGCGCCCCACCATCTCCTCCGGGAGGCCCAGCTCGCGCCCCACCTGCCGAACCTCGTCCTTGAACAGCTCGCGCAGCGGCTCGATCAGGGCGAACTTCATGTCCGCCTTGAGGCCACCGACGTTGTGGTGCGTCTTGATGGTGGCGGAGGGGCCCTTCACCGACGCGGACTCGATCACGTCCGGGTAGAGCGTCCCCTGCACCAGGAACTGGGCGTCGCCGCCAAGGCGCGCGGAGGCGTCCTCGAAGACGTCGATGAAGGTGTGGCCGATGACGACGCGCTTCCTCTCTGGGTCTTCGACGCCGCGCAGGCGCTCCAGGAAGAGGGCGGAGGCGTCCACCACCTCCAGGCGGATCCCCATGTGCGCGCGAAAGGTGCGCTCCACCGACTCGCGCTCGCCCGCCCGCAGCAGCCCCGTGTCCACGAAGATGCAGGTGAGCTGGTCGCCGATGGCGCGGTGCACCAGCGACGCCGCGACCGACGAGTCCACGCCGCCGCTCAACCCGCAGATGACCTGCGCATCACCGACGCGCTCGCGGATCTTTTCGACCTCGTTCTCGATGTACGACCCCGCCGTCCACGTCGGCTGGCAGTGGCAGATGCGGAAGAGGAAGTTGCCGATGATGTCCGCGCCGCGGACGGTGTGCGCCACCTCCACGTGGAACTGCACGCCGTAGACTTCGCGGTCCGGCGCGCGGAAGGCGGCCCACGGCACGTCCTGCGTGCTGGCCATGACGCGGTACCCCGGCGGCGGCTCCACCACGTGGTCGCCGTGGCTCATCCACACCATCGTCTGCTCGCCGGGGGTGAAGCCGGCGAAGATCCCCTCCGCCTCGCGGATCTCCACGTGCGCGCGGCCGTACTCGCGGCGGCCGCGCTCCACCACGCCGTTCTCCAGAAAGGTGATCAGCTGCATCCCGTAGCACACCCCCAGGACCGGCACGCCCATGTGCAGCAGCTGCGGGTCGGCGGTCGGGACGTCCTCGCCATACACTGAAGAGGGGCCGCCGGAGAGGACGATCCCGCGCGGCGCCCACTCGCGGATCCACTCCAGCGAGCGGGTGGGCGGATGGATCTCGCAGTAGACGCGCTCTTCGCGGATGCGCCGCGCGATCAGCTGCGTGAACTGCGAGCCGTAGTCTATGATCAGGATGCGGTTGGGATCCACGGGTCTTCCGCCTGGTTTGATCGAGGGCCCGGAGCGCGTCCGGGAGCGCGGCAAAATACGCCGCGGGCACGGGCGCGGCAAAGGGGCTCACGACCCCCTTTCGGAATGTCCCCGGCGGCACCATTTTCGCATGGGCGAGAATACGGGTGTTTGCGTGCTCCGCCTCCCGGCCGAAGCATCCGATCCGCCCGCCCCCATCCCAGCCCGCGCCTTGCAAGTGCAGTCCCCGATGAGCCGCATCGTCCCCGTCCGCGCGGCGTTTGTCGCCGCACTGGTGCTCGCCTCCGCGTGCACCGACCTGTCCCCACGCCCGTCGTCCAGCGCCGTCGCGGCGCTCGCGGCCGGATTCGTCAGCTCGGAGGCCGAGGCGCACCCGGCTCCCAAGCCGCGCCCGGAGCCGCCCGCGCCGCGAAAGTCGGTGCCGCGCATGGTGCGGGGGATCTACGTCAGCTCGTACGCGGCGGGGAACCCCATCACGCGCAACAAGCTGCTGGCGCTCACGGACAGCACCGAGCTGAACGCCTGGGTGGTGGACGTAAAGGACGAGGACGGGGTGCGCTTCCACAGCACCGTGCCGCTGGCGCGCGAGGCGTCGCACTGGGGCAGCATCCCGGTGCGCGACCTGCGCGGCCTGGTGGACACGATGAAGGCGCACGGCATCTTCCCGATCGCGCGCGTGGTGGTGTTCAAGGACCCGCGGCTCTCCCGCGCCCGGCCCGACTGGTCGATCAAGACGCCGGGCACGGATCTCTGGCGCGACCACCAGAAGATCACCTGGGTGAGCCCGTGGGACCGCCGGGTGTGGGACTACAACATCGCGGTGGCCGAGGAGGCCGCGCGCGCCGGCTTCCGCGAGATCCAGTTCGACTACGTGCGCTTCCCCGAGGCGTACCGGTCGCTTCCCACGCAGGTGCATCCGCAGGCCGCCGGCCAGCGGGGCGACGCCATCGCCGCCTTCCTCAGCGAGGCGACGCGCCGCCTGCGCCCGCTGGGAGTCACGGTGACGGCGGACGTCTTCGGGCTGTCGATGAACGAGTCGCGCGACGTGGGGATCGGGCAGCAGTGGGAGCAGCTTTCGTCGCGGATCGACGGGCTCCTGCCGATGGTCTACCCGTCGCACTACTTCCCCACGCACCTGGAGGGGGTGTCGCGCCCCAACCGGATGCCGTACGAGACGGTCTTCCGCTCGGTGGGGATGGGCGTCATCCGCAACCAGCGCCTGGCCGCGGCGGGACAGGAGCCGGCGCGGATCGTCCCGTGGCTGCAGGCGTTCACCGCCACCTGGAACGACCGGTCGTTCAAGTACGGCCCGCAGCAGGCCGCCGCGCAGATCCGCGCAGTGCACGACCTGGGGCTGGAGGACTGGATCTTCTGGCACCCCACGTCGAAGTACGACGCCATGGCCGGGGCCTTCGCCCGCGAGGCCGTTCCCCAGGCGCGCCGCTTCACCCCGCCGGCCTCGCTGGTGCGCACGGTGGACCGCTTCGACCGCGAGGGTGCCGCCGCCATGCGCCAGCGCGTGCCTGAAACTGCGAGCGCCGCACTGGGCCAGTAGCCGCGCCGCGCGCGCTCACCGCCGCCCCTTCTCCTTTTTGTTACAGGGGGAAGGGGCGGCCGCTTTTGGGGGAGTCGTGGCGCGATACGGCGGCTGTGAAGTTTTGATGCAGAAAGCACGAACCCCGTGGATAGTGCAACGAAAGTTGCCGAAAAACCCCCGAAAAACCTAGCTTTTTCGCCAAACATTCGTGGCACGGCTCTTCCTTTAGCCACGGTCCGATGCACCTTTCGGAACCGTGAATGGAAGCCCGCCCATGTATCCGCCCACCCCCTCCCGGCGCGTCCTCGTCCGCCTCGTAGCCCTCGCCGCGTGCGTCTTCCCGGCGACGTCGCTCCGCGCGCAGGAGCCGGTCCCCGTGGCCTCGCTGCTGCGCGACGCGGACGGCAGCCGCGCCGGCCGCACCGTCACCATCTCCGGCACCATCACGGCGGCGCCCGGCGCGGTCGAGCGGGGCGAGCGAACGGCCGTCCTGCAGGACAGCACGGGCGGGATGCTCCTGGCCGCGCGCGACTCCGTCCTCCTCCCCGGCGACCTCGCCGTGGGCGAGCGGGTGGAGGTGCGCGGCCGTCTGCGCATGCGCCACGGCGGTGGGCGCCTGGCCGTGACGAAGCTGCGCCGGCTGGGCAACGGCGTCGTCCCCGAGCCCGTACCGGTGCTCGCGCGCGAGCTGGCGGCGGGCAGCTACCAGGGGCAGCTCGTGCGCATCGTGGGCGAGCTGGTGATCCCGGCGGACATCATGAAGTCGCACGCGGGGCTGGTGGTGAAGGACCACTCCGGCACCGTGCCGGTGCGCACCCCCGCGCGCTTCTTCGAGGACCGCGCCTTCGTGCGCGGGCTGGAGGCGTCGCGCGCGGTGGAGCTGGTGGGGGTCGCGGGGCGTTCGGAGGCGGGCTACGAGCTGGCCGCGCGCCAGCCGGAGGACTTCGTGCTTGCGACGGCGCCGCCGTACGGGCGGATCGCGGCGGGGACGGTGGTGCTGGCGCTGCTGTGCCTTTCCCTGTACTTCTGGCTGCAGCGCCGCCGCGCCGAGAAGTGGGCGGGCGAGATGGCGCTCCTCTCCGAGAACCTGCGCGACTCCCGCGAGGCGCTGCGCAAGAGCGAGGAGCGCTACGCCCTGGCCGCCGACGGCGCCAACGACGGCCTCTGGGACTGGGACCTGCTGCGCGACACCATCCACTTCTCCCCGCGCTGGAAGCAGATGCTGGGGTACGCGCCCGACGAGATCGGCACCGACTGGCGCGAGTGGCTGGACCGCGTGCACCCCGACGACGTCGAGGACCTGCGCACGGAGATCGCCGGGCACATGGAGGGGCGCAGCTCGCACCTGGAGAGCGAGCACCGCGTCCGCCACCGCAACGGCGAGTACCGCTGGATGCTGACGCGCGGCCTCGCCGTGCGCAGCGAGTCGGACACGGTGTACCGCATCGCCGGCTCGCAGACCGACATCCACGCGCGCAAGATGGCGGAGAAGCAGATCCTGCACGCGGCCGGGCACGACACGCTCACGGGGCTCCCCAACCGTCCGTTCGTGCTGGACCTGATCCGGCGCTCCATCGCCCGCGCCAAGCGGCACCCGGAGTACCACTTCGCCGTCCTATTCCTGGACTTCGACCGCTTCAAGCTGATCAACGACAGCCTGGGCCACGTGGTGGGCGACGAGTTCCTGGTCGCCATCGCGCGGCGCCTGCAGGCGTGCGTGCGCCCCGAGGACACCAGCGCGCGCCTTGGCGGCGACGAGTTCGTGGTGCTGCTGGACGGCATCGGCGGCCTGAGCGACGCCACGGGCGTGGCGGACCGCATCCAAGAGGCGGTAGGCAAGGCCTTCCCGCTCGCCGGCCACGAGGTGTTCACCAGCGCCAGCATCGGCATCGTGCTGAGCGACAACGGCTACGACGAGCCGGAGGAGCTCCTGCGCGACGCGGACCTCGCCATGTACCGCGCCAAGGCGCGCGGCAAGGCGCGCTACGAGATCTTCGACGTGGACATGCACGCGGCCGCCATGGTCCGCATCCGCCTGGAGCACGACCTGCGCAAGGGGCTGGAGCGCTGCGAGTTCCGCACCTACTACCAGCCGATCCTGGCGGCGCTGGACGGACGCGTGGTGGGCTTCGAGGCGCTGGTCCGCTGGCAGCACCCTACGCTGGGGCTGCTGGAGCCGACCTCCTTCGTCCCCTGCGCGGAGGACACGGGGCTGATCGTGGGGCTGGGCGAGTGGGTGCTGCGCGACGCCTGCCGGCAGACGCGCGAGTGGCAGGACCGCTTCCCCACCCTGCCGCCGCTCACCATCAACGTGAACGTCTCCGGCAAGCAGCTGCTCGTCCCGGGCCTGGCTCGCACGGTCGACGAGATCCTCAACGAGGCGGGCCTCGACGCCTCCTCGCTTAAGCTGGAGCTGACGGAGAACGTCCTGGTGGAGCACACGGAGATGCTGGACGCGGTCCTCCTCCAGCTCCAGGCGCGCGGCGTGGAGCTGCAGATGGACGACTTCGGCACGGGCTACTCGTCGCTGAGCTACCTGCACCGCTTCCCCATCAGCACGATGAAGATCCACCGCAGCTTCATCGACCGGATGACGCGCGACGAGGAGGGGAAGGAGATCGTGCGCACCATCATCAACCTGGCGCACAACCTCCGCATGCAGGTGATCGCCGAGGGCGTGGAGACGGACGAGCAGTTCGCCGAACTCCGGTCGCTCCGCTGCGACTACGTGCAGGGCTACCTCTTCGCCGACCCCATGCCCGCCGTGATCGCCGAGGCGATGCTCAGCGCGGAGCTGGTGGGCTGCTGAGGGAGGTCCGGTCCGGCGGTTGAAACCGCTGCAACAACCGCGGGAAGCCTGCCTTCGCAGGCTTGCGGGGGCGGGATTGGTGCGGGATCGCCGGGGGACGCGGCACCGGCGCATGCGCACCGGGGGCTGAAGCCCCCGGCTGGAACCACGCGAAGGCGGCTAAAGCCGGCTCTAGAAGCGCGGCATCAGACCCGGAGTCCGCGAAGGCGGACTTTGTGCTTTTGTTGCAGCGAGTTCACTCGCCCGGGTTAGCCCAGTAGATCCATCTCCGCCGCCACCATCTCCTCGTAGTTCTCGCGGCGGCGCACGAGGGTCGCGTCAGAGGCGTCGACCATGACCTCGGCGGGGCGGGGGCGCTGGTTGTACTGGCTGCTCATGGAGAAGCCGTACGCGCCGACGGTGTGGATCGCCAGGAGCTCGCCGGGCTTGGGGAGTTCCATGTCGCGGTCGAGCGCCAGGAAGTCGCCCGTCTCGCAGATGGGGCCCACCACGTCCACGCGCGCGGTCGAGCGGCCCTGCGACACGGCGGGCTCCACCGCGTGCCAGCCGCTGTAGTGGCTGGGGCGTAGGAGGTCGTTCATCCCCGCATCGGTGATCACGAAGCGCTTGCCACCACCCTCCTTCACGTAGATGACACGGGTCAGCAGCACACCCGCCTCGCCCACGATGAAGCGCCCCGGCTCCACGACCAGCTTCAGCCCCGTCTCCGCGATCTCGGGGAGGAGCGACTCGGCAAAGCCGGCACCGGTGATCCGCTCCTCGCCCTGGTACGCGATCCCCAGGCCGCCACCCAGGTCCAGGAACTCGAGCGGGATGTCGTCCTGCTTGAGGGCGTGCACCAGGTCCAGCACGCGGGTGAGGGCGCGCTCAAAGGGGCCCACCTCCATGATCTGCGAGCCGATGTGCACGTCCACCCCGCGGACGCGGATGCCTGGCATCTTGGCGGCGATGGAGTACAGGTCGCGCGAGCGCTCGTACGCAATGCCGAACTTGGTGGCCGCGTGCCCGGTGCGCGTGTACGCGTGGGGCGTGGGCGTGTCGATGTCCGGATTCACGCGCAACGCGATGGGCGCGCGCGTCCCCATGGCGCACGCCAGGTCGCTGAGGGCGCACAGCTCGCCCTCACTCTCCACGTTGAAGGCGTAGATCCCTGCCTTGAGCGCCGCGGCGAGCTCGTTGACGGTCTTCCCCACCCCGCTGTAGACGATGCGCTCGCCAGGGATGCCCGCCAGGAGCGCCCGGTGCAGCTCGCCGCCCGAGACCACGTCCGCGCCCGCGCCCATCTCCGCCAGCGTGCGGAGCACCGCCAGGTTGCCGTTCGCCTTGACCGAGTACGCGATCAGGTGCGGCACGGGCGCGAGCGCCTCGTCCAGCTCCTGGAAGCGGTCGCGTATGCCGTTCTGGCTGTACACGTACAGCGGCGTCCCCCAGCGCGCGACCAGCTCGCTCACGGGTACGTCCTCGCAGTGCAGCACCCCGTCGCGGCGGGGAAACATCTCGACGCGCGTGGCGGGCTCAGCGGTAGCCATGTCGGTGCGGTCCGGGGATCGGTAGCGGAGCGAGGAAGATAACGCGGCGGTCCTCGGTGCGAAAAGCCGGGAGCCCTCACCCTCTTTCCCCCTCCCCCAGGCGGTTTGGGGGGAGGGGGATGCGGCGCGGAGCGACGCTGGGGGTGGGGGCTAGTACGCCCGCGCCCACACCGCTTCATGCTTCACCTCGCCGCCGCAGGCGAGGCAGGCGGCGGGCGGGGTGGGCGAGCGGAACTCCTCGAACGGCAGGCAGCGGATGGTCGCCTTGGTCTCGTCCTTGACCCGCGCCTCGCAATCTGCCGAGCCGCACCAGCCGGCGTACACGAAGCCGCCCTCGCCCTCCACGATGCCGCGGAACTGCTCGTAGTCGGTCACGCCGCGGTGCGAGTTGGCCTCGCGGCGGGCGCGTGCGCGCTCAAAGAGGAAGGTGTGGTACTCCTCCAGCCGCTGCTGCATGGAGCCCGTCACCTCCGCCTCGGGAAGGAACTGCTTGCGCTCCTCTCCCTCGCCCAGCACGCGGCGCGCGAGCACCACCTGACCCTTGGCGATGTCCTTGGGGCCAACCTCGATGCGGAAGGGGACGCCCTTGAGCTCCCACTCGAAGAACTTGGCGCCGGGCGTCATCTTCTCGCGGTCGTCGATGTGCGTGCGCGCGGGCGCCAGCGCGGCGGCCAGCTCGCGCGCCTTCGCCATCACCACCTCGCGCTCCTCGTCCTTGCGGTAGATGGGAACGATGACCACCTGGATGGGCGCCACGCGCGGCGGCATCACCAGCCCCGCGTCGTCGCCGTGCGTCATCACCAGGCCGCCTACCATGCGCGTGCTCACGCCCCACGACGTGTTCCACGCGAACTCCTCGCCCCCCGTCTCCGTGGCGAACTTGAGATCGAACTGCTTGGCGAAGTTCTGCGCCAGGTTGTGCGAGGTGCCGTTCTGCAGCGCCTTGTTGTCGCGCATCATCGCCTCGCACGTGTAGGTGCGCAGGGCGCCCGCGAACCGCTCCGACTCGCTCTTCTGGCCCACGACCACGGGCATGGCGAGGTACTCCTCCATGAACTCGCGGTACACGCCTAGCATCTGGAGCGCCTCGGCCTCCGCCTCGTCGTGCGTGGCGTGCGCGGTGTGCCCCTCCTGCCACAGGAACTCGGTGGTGCGCAGGAAGAGGCGCGTCCTCATCTCCCACCGCACCACGTTCGCCCACTGGTTGTAGAGGAGCGGCAGGTCGCGGTAGCTCTGCACCCACTTGGAGAACATCTCGTAGATGATGGTCTCGGAGGTGGGGCGCACGATCAGCGGCTCCTCCAGCTTGCTGTCCGGGTCGGGGATCAGCCCGCCGCCCTCCACGGCCTTGAGGCGCGTGTGCGTGACGATCGCCGCCTCCTTGGCGAACCCCTCCACGTGCTCCGCCTCGCGCGCCAGGAAGCTCTGCGGGATGAAGAGGGGGAAGTAGGCGTTCTGGTGCCCCGTCTCCTTGAAGCGCTGGTCGAGCCGGTCGCGCATCAGCTCCCACAGCCGGTAGCCGTAGGGGCGGATCACCATGCACCCGCGCACGGGCGAGTAGTCCGCCAGCTCGGCCTTGAGCACCACCTCGTTGTACCAGGCGCTGAAGTCCTCCGCCTGGGTCGTCAGCTTCTTGTCGTCTGCCATGGGGTAGGTAGATAGTCGCAAGGGACTAGCGGCTGCGGCCCGTTTGAATCGGGTTCAGATGAAGATGTCGCGCACCGGCAACTTCCAACCCGGAACCACGTCTTCACCGTCAATAACTCCATCTTCGCCCAGCTCCAGCGGAATGCGTCCGGGGCGATGGACCGTAACGAACCGGTTGGCCGGGTCTACGACGACCACCATGGAGGTGCCCGCGATCAGGTACTCCTCCACCTTCTTTCGGACCTCGGTGTACCGGTCGTTCGGTGAGACGACTTCAACCGCCAGGTCGGGCGCGCCTTTCCAGAAACCCTTCCCGACTCCGCCCGCCTGTTCGATCCGTTCGCGTCGGATGAATGCGAGATCCGGAACACGTATGGTGTCGGGGTCGCTCGCGAGCCTGAACGTCGGGTCGGCCGTACCCACTACGCCCAACTTGTTCTTGCGCACGTAGTGGTTCAGCTCCGTCGCGAAGTTCGCCGCCACGACGCTGTGCTCGATTCCGGCGGGTGCCATGTCTCGGATTTCCCCTTCCACCAGCTCACGGCGTGTCCCGTCCTCGGGGAGCGCCAGGAACTCGTCGGCGGTAATCGCGTGAAGTTGTGTGGCCATTCGTCACCTCTTAAACGGCAAGACACTGCTGACGTTCTGCCAGCATTACCCCTCGTCGCTGCAGGCGTGCCCACATCGGCAGCCCGTCCGATGCCAGCGGACCGGCGCGGGCATCACGGTCGGGCGAGCTCGGCCAGGGGGATGCGACGCTCCTCGCCGCTGCCGGTGTCGCGCACGAGGGCCGCGCCGGCGGCGACCTCGTCAGGGCCGAGCCAGGCGACGCGGCGGGCATTGAGGGCGGAGGCGTTCTTGAACTGGCGGTTGCGCCCCGCCTCCACGAACGAGTACTCCACCGAGTGCCCCGCGTCGCGCAGCTGGTGCGCCAGGGCGAGCACGGCGCCGCGCTGCTCCGGCCCGGCCGCGGCCAGGTAGAAGTCCAGCACCGGCTTGGGATCGGGAAGGAGCTTGCGGTCGCGGAGAAGCTCCGTCAGCACCACGTCGCCCATGCCGAAGCCGAGCGCGGGAAGGTCCACCCCCGCGATGCGCTTCAGGAGGTCGTCGTAGCGCCCGCCGCCGCAGATGGCGCGCAGCTCGCCGCGCGTGTCGAACAGCTCGAAGACGATCCCCGTGTAGTACGCCAGCCCGCGCACCACCGTCAGGTCGAAGCGCACGAAGTCGCCCAGCCCCATGTCGCGCAGGAAGCCGAAGTAGCGCTCCATCCGCTCCAGCTCCGGCGCGATCCCGGGGCGGCCGCCGTACTCCCGCGTGACCGCCGCGAAGTCCGTGTGCTGGAAGATGGCGAGCACCGCCGCCGCCACCTCGCCCGATACGCCGGCCTCGCCCGTGAGGCGCGCGGCGATGGCCTCGGGGGTGTCGCGCTCCAGCTTGTCGACGATGTTGTACGCGAGCGTGAGCTGGTCCTCCGGGACGCCCGCGTCCAGCAGCAGGGCGCGCAGCAGGCGCCGGTCCGAGACGCGCGCGACGAAGTCCTGCGCCGTCAGACCCAGCGTGCGCAGGATGTCGATGGCGGCGGCCAGGAGCTCGGCGTCGGCGGCGACGTCCTCCTCGCCGATGATGTCGAAGTTGAGCTGGAAGTGCTCGCGGAGCCGCCCGCGCTGCTGCCGCTCGTAGCGGAAGAGCTGCGGCACGGAGAACCACTTCATCGGCTTGCGGAAGCCGCCCGCGCGCGCGCCCGCCATCCGCGCCAGCGTGGGCGTCATCTCGGGGCGCAGCGTGATCTCGCGGCCGCCCTTGTCCGTAAAGTTGTAGAGCTGCTGGACGATCTCGGGGCCGCTCTTCTCGGTGTACAGCTCGAGCGGCTCCAGCGGAGGTCCGTCGTATTCCTGGAAGCCGTAGCGGCGCGCCACGTCGCGCCACGCGCGCATCACGTGGGTGCGGACGGCGAGGTCGTCGGGGAAGAAGTCCCGGAAACCGGGGAGTGCGTTGAAGTTCGACATGGGGCGGAATCTACCGCGTGCCGTGCGCCCGCAGCAACCGGTGGGCGGCTCTACGCGGCGCGCCTGGCGGTGGCGGCGGCGCTCCGCAGCGCCGTCACGAGCTGCCCGACCGCCCGGATCACGCGCTCGTCGCCCTCGCGCAGCAGCGCGGCGAGGATGTGCTTGCAGATCTGCTCCCGCCACAGGTGGTCGCCGCAGTCGCAGCGCGGGTGGTTGGGCGTCCGCAGGTCCACCCAGTGCGGCTCGCTTCCGCCGCGCACCGCGTAGCGCCCCGGCCCCACGCCCATCACCTCCAGCCCCACCCCGCGCTCCAGGCGCGACAGGTCCACCCCGCCCGCGCGCGGAATGTCGATCAGCGAACGCGTCATCCTCCCTCCAGGGCTCAGGTGTGCGACTTCTTTACGTCACCTTATACCCCGCGAGGAGGTGCGGGTTTCGGTAAAGTGCCGGTTTTTGACAAGATCTCCACAGTACGCAAAAGGCCGGCGCAACCTGCCGCCGGCCTTCCGCACGAACCGCCGCGACCGCCCGCGATCAGTCCGCGCCGGAGGGGCGGGGATGGCTGTGGCCCTGGTTCTTGGACTCGCCGGACGTGTCCGCGTCGCGGTTCGTCCCCGAGGTGGAGGGGGTGTTCGGCTTGTCGTCGTGGGTCCCCTTGGGCGTGTTGCCCGTGGTGACGCCGCCGCCCTGCTGGTGCCCTTCCTTCAATCCCGACATCGTTCCTCCTGATCGCGAGGTTCCCGCGCTGGCGAATGAGATGCGCCGGGAACGCAAGAGGTGTTCCCGCAACAGGATACCGTAACCCCGCCGTGATCCCGCCAGGGGCCCGACAGGAGCGGAAATGGCAAGAACTGGACGGCGCGCCGGGAGGCCGGAACGGGGGTGTTGCGCGTACCGCGCGGCGGCCTTACGTTCGCTTCAGAGCGCTGGACAGGAGGGGAGCGGCTGGATCGCTGCGCCCTTTCGCACGTGTCGCGGTCCGGAGGAGGTGGGTCCATGAAGATTTGCGATCCGCACAACGAAGCCGCGCCCCAACGACGCTCCATCCGGAACGCCCCGTAGCCTGCATGCTGCGAGGCGTTTTCTGTATCATCCACCCAGGGAGGTCGGGATGCTCGATTCCGGAATGATCAACAAGATCCAGAAGGCCAAGCAGTACGCATCGGAGCCCGAGAGGATCCACTTCGAGAGCCTCCGCGCGGCGATCGACGGCAACAACGGGAACCACCAGGTGGAGTTCACGGACGGGCACTGGCGCTGCGACTGCGACTACTTCTCGCACCACCGCGTGTGCAGCCACACCATGGCAATGGAGCGCGTCCTGGGGAAGATGGCCCCGGCGGAGGTCGCGGAGATCCCAGCGGTCTGAACGAACAGCCTCACACAGAGCCGCGGAGGGAACGGAAAGAACGGATAAGGGGCTCCTAAGTGCCTCGTAGTTCTCTCCGTGTCCTCCGTGTGACGCTTTTCGCCGCCACTATAGGCAGCAAGGCCCCCGCGATCGATATCGCGGGGGCCTCGTGCGTCCAACCCGGTCAGCGGGCGGGCGGATTGGGGACGGTGACGATGGTGTAGTTGCGCACCCGGTTTCCCCGCCGGATGCGCAGGACGAAGCGCTGGCCGACGCGCGTGATGCGTGTGGCTCCCGGCTCGCGCGCGTCCACGCCGTTGGCTGACAGGACCTGGTCGCCGGGGCGGATGCCGAGGCGCGCCGCGGGCGTGCCGGGATACACCTCGTGCACCAGCGGGTAATCCGCCCACCGGAAGCCGCCGGTCGCGAGCCGCTGAGGCCTCACGCTCAGCCCCAGCCCGGTCGTCGCGGGCACTGGCGAAGGTGAGCTTACCACCGAGTCGCTCGTGAGCGCCACGCCCGACACGTGGGGAGTACCGCCGGTCTGCGCGTGTGATGCCGATGCGGTGACGAGCAGGGCGACACTGATGAATACCGCTGATTTCATACGCTTTTACCCGGGTTCGGGATGGAGGGTGGACGGGGCGGCCGCTCCGGTCGAGTGTCAGCGCGCACGACTTGCGCCACGATTGACTTCTCGATCGCCAGGACGATCTCTTCCTGGTGACCTGCGGGGTCAAAGGACCCGCGCGTGCTCCCGACGCGCAGCGGTACGGAATGCCTGAACACCTTGGACGTGTCCCTGCAGGAACCGGGAGAAATCGTCCATCCCCACCGGATCCGGCCGGCTACCGGACTCCGCCGCGGGCGAGACGATGGTGCACTCGAAGCCGTCGGAGGTGCCGCGCGACGCGATGAAGAGGGTACGGGCCCGGCAGCGGGACGCCAGCCGAAGGAGCGCATCGGACACGTTCAGCTTCCCCATGGCCGTGTGGACTTCCACGGTTCTCCCCGGAATCGCGGCGTCATGGTCGATCTGCGCGAACACCACCCGTCCCTGGACCAGGGCCTCGCGAACGGCGACGAGGAAATGCGGCGATACGGGAATGTGGGGCACCCCCCGCGGCGACATCGGAACGGAGCCGTGCGACGAGCTTACCGCCACGATGTCGTAGCCCGCCTTTCGGAGGTGGCGCACGGCGATCTGGCTGAGTCTCGTGTGCGGCCCGGCGAGGAGGACCCCACTCCCGGCGGCGACCGCCTCGTCCAGCTCCGCGAGGCCCGGAAATTGGACGCGGAGGTCGTACGCGAGTCCGCAACGGTCCAGGAGCTCGAGGCTGTGCCACAGGATCAGGTCGCGCGCCGGCTCGACGGCGCACTTCCAGACGCCGGCCGGCACCACACGTCGCGGCACGGCAAACGCCATCGCACGGGCAGCGCGGAACCGGTACCGGCGGGGGAGTGCGCTCATGGCGTGCCTGAACAAAGCCTCGGCCAGACGACGGCTGGTTTGACGGCTCACGCGCGGTCCGTGAGGCCCGGACGAGCCCGGAGCGATTTCGCGTATTCCTGGACGCACTCGACGAACTCTTGCAGGCCCGCGTCGCCGGGACGCCCATCCGCGGGGTTCATGATCGTCGTCAGGACCTTGCCGTCCACGGTTCGCGACGCCAGGAAGAGGGTAACCGCGCTGCGCCGGGCGGCGAAACGCAACAGCCCATCGGTGAAGTGGACCGTGCCTCCGGCCACCTCAAAGGATATGGTCTTCCCGTCGGCCGCGTCCCGGCGGTCGGTCATCGTGAAGACGACCTTGCCCTGGCCCCATGCATCGCGCACGGCGCGCAGGAACATCGGGGTGAGCGGGATGCGTGGCACCGCCGAAACTTCCCCCGCCGGCACCCGATACGGGTATCGGCTCACCGTGGCCACGTCGTACCCGCGGTTGTGAAGGTGGCGGATGGCGACGATGCTCAGAAAGGTGTGCGGGCCCGTCAGCAGGACCCCGCGCCCGGCTGAGATCGCCGCGTCCAGATGTTCCAGCCCGTCGATGGCGAGGGGCACGTCCAGCTTCGTCCCGGAGTTCTTCAGCAGGGCGACCAGCTGGGACAGAACGTAGTCCTGATCCGTTTCCAGCACCGTGGCCTTCTGCACCCACCTCGTCAGCGCGCGATTGAACAGCAGGGGAGTGAACGCCCCCGCGACTCCGCGCGCCACGGAAAACCTGTACCGCGACGGGACGGCCCGCATCGTGAAACAGAACAGCCCTCCGACGGCTCCGACACTCGCTCGCAGGATCATTCGCCGTTCCCGGGTGAGTTCCACGAAGACTGGAGCGGGGTATCCACCCCTCCACCTTCCAACACGACAGGCGCCGCCCGGGTGACCGGGCTCGCCTGCACGCACGGTGTAACTGGCAGATGCCGACCGCGAAACGACTCGACCGCGCCTCGTTCCCGATGAGGCTGTGGCAGAAGGCCAAGGTGTACGGCGTGTGGAATCCCGAGGAGCTGGACTTCAGCCAGGACCGGCGCGACTGGCTCGTTCTCGACCGGCCGCGGCAGGAGAGGATCCTTCAACTCTGCGCCCTCTTTCACGCGGGAGAGGAAGCGGTCACGCTGGACCTCCTCCCCCTCCTGCGCGTGATCGCGGCGGAAGGCAGGATCGAAGAGGAGATCTACCTCACCTCCTTTCTCTGGGAGGAGGCGAAGCACGTGGACGTCTTCGACCGTTTCTTCGCGGAGGTCACCGGAGATCAGGGCGACCTGTCGGGCTACCTGCACCCCAGCTACCGGCGCATCCTCACCGAGGAGCTCCCTGAGGCCCTTCACCGGCTGGATCACGATCCGTCGCCGGAGGCGCAGGTCCGCGCGGCCGCCACGTACAACATCGTGGTGGAAGGGATGATGGCCGAAACGGGATACTTCCTGTTCGAACGCATCCTCGGGCACGACCGCATCATGCCGGGGATGCGTCAAG
Organism: Longimicrobium sp.; assembly: GCA_036398975.1. GTDB lineage: Bacteria > Gemmatimonadota > Gemmatimonadetes > Longimicrobiales > Longimicrobiaceae > Longimicrobium. Next base: position 6,190 of record DASWNZ010000121.1, on the reverse strand, counting down.
CCATCGCACTCCTGCGGCGCGACGAGTCGCGTCACGTGGCGTTCGGCGTGCATCTCATCAGCAGGCTGATTGTGGAGCATGGAAACCGTGCATACCGCGCTTTCCTGGACCGCCTGGGAGAGCTCAAGCCGCTGGTGGTGGATTGGACGCGCCACTACGCCACGCTCTTGCAGGGGGAACAGCCGTCCGGCATCACGTACGAGGAGCTGATGCGCTACTCCAGCGCCCAGTCCGCCGGCCGGCTGCAGCGAATCGTGAAGGCGAGAACGCAGACGCTGGAGGAAATCCGCGCTGCCCGGCCCGCGGGCTAGGCCCGGGCCCCCTTCCGGGTGGCTCAGGCGAGCCGCAGCTCTCCCAGGACGTACGATTCCAGGTCTTCGACGGTGCGGATCATGGACGCGCTCAGCATGTCTATGGGCTTGAGGGCGAACGCCTCCTCCACCGCGAAGGCCAGCTCCAGCAGCGCGAGCGAGTCGTATGCCAGATCCTCCACCAGCCGGGTGCCTCCTTCGAAGCCGCGGTCCGGCTCCGGAGCCAGGCGAGCCACGATCGAACGTACACCGGTCCGCACCTTCTCCCGTTCCACTTCCATCGCGGCCAAGTCCCCTGCGTCAGGCAATCGCGTCATCCAGGTGCCGGTGAGGTGCGGCGGTGAGGGTACCTTCCACGAACGATTGCCACAGCGCGCGCCGCCTCGGCTTGCCGCTCGAAGTGCGGGTGATGGTGCCTCGTGGCACGTTCAGACACGTGACGCGGGCGCCTCCGGCCTGGCGCCTGAGAAGGGTGGCCGCGGAATCTCGCCAGTCGTGATCCGCCTCCTCGCTCAACACGACCACGTTGGGCAGCCCTTCGAGCACTCCCAGCAGCACAGCGACGTGCTGGCGGCCGGCGCCCATCTCCGCGAGGGCTGCTTCCAGGTCCTCGCTGAACACCACCTGCCCGCGCACTTTGATGCTGTCGCCCAGCCTGCCGATGACGAAGAGCTGACCGTCGGCGACCCAGCCGGCGTCTCCCGTGCGCAGCTCCCCGTCGGCCAGCCGGGTGAGCGAGGCCGGAGCGTCGCCCGCCAATCCGCTGGCGAGCGACGCGCCTCGCACCACGATCTCGCCCACCCATCCCTCGCCTACCGGGACGAGGTCCTCGTCCACGACGGACACGGACACGCCGTCGAGCGGCAATCCGCATCCGACGACCGCGGTTCCTTCCCCCCCTGCTTCAGGGCGGCGGATGCGGCGCCCCAGCGCCAGCGAAGCAGAGTCGACGACCGTCGACTCCCAGCCTCGTCCCCGTGGCACGCCGGAGACGGCCAGCGTCGCTTCCGCGAGTCCGTACGCGGGAAGGAGCGCCTCCCGGCGCAGTCCAAAGGGGCCGAGCAGCGCATGGAACCGCTCGAGAGTGCCCGGCGAGATGCGCTCGGCGCCCACGACGATCCCTTCTACCCTTGAGAAGTCCATCCCTTCGAGCGCATCGGCCTTCACCCTGCGCGCGATAAGGTCCAGCGCAAAGGGTGGCGTGGCGCTCAGCCGCGCTCCGAACGTTCCGAAGCAACGCAGGTAGCCGAGCGGGTCGCGGACGAACTGCTCCGGCCGCATGAGCCAGAGATCGGTCTCGTATACGACCGGAGCGATCATCCCTCCAACGAGGCCCATGTCGTGGTGCAGCGGGAGCCACGACCCCCAGGCGCTGCCCGGGGCGATGCCGAGCCATCGGCTGAGCGCCCCCACGTTCGCAGTCAGTGCGGAGTGGGAGATGGAGACGGCGCGCGCGGCGCCGGTGCTGCCCGAGGTGAGCTGGAGGAGCGCGATCTCGCCCGCGCCTGCGCTCCAGGGGGTGAGCTCGCCACCCCCGCCGAACAGTGCCGCCAGCTCCACCACCGCCAGAGAACCCCCGCCGATGCTCTCGATCGCGCCGGCGAGCCCTTCGCCGGCCACGACGAGGGCGGGGCGCGTCGCGTCCAGGACCCGTGCCAGGTGCTCACGGTAGCGGTCCAGCTCCTTGAAGATCATCGGCGGCGCGGCCGGCGACGGAGTGGCGCCGATGGCGAGCGCACCAAAGAAGGCCGCGATGAGCTCGGGGCCCGTCTCGGCGATCAGTGTGACCACGTCCCCCGGCCGTACCCCGTGCTGCGTCAGGCCGCGGGCGGCCTCACGCGTCATCTTCGCTACCTGCTCGTACGGGTAGAAACACCACTCCCCGTCCGCCTGGGCGAAACGGATTCCGCGATCCACGGCCGGACGTTCCAACCAGCTCAGCAGCGGTTTCGTAGAGTTGGGCAATGAAGGCATGGAGATCCGAGCGGGCCCTGCTCGTAGTCGCTATTCAAAGAAAGGCCAGCACCAGCGGAAGTCCGCGTGAGTGCTGGCCTTCTGTATAAGTAGCAGGGGGGGGGCTCGAACCCCCGACCTTACGATTATGAGTCGTACGCTCTAACCAGCTGAGCTACCCTGCCACTGCGAAGGGCCGGTCCGTGAGGACCGGCCCTCCGGTCGGGCATAGCGGGGGCGGGATTTGAACCCGCGACCTTCGGGTTATGAGCCCGACGAGCTACCAGGCTGCTCCACCCCGCGATCAGTGCACCCAATGTATTGTCGAACGCTGCTAGCGTCAAGGCCCCGCGGGCGCCTTCGCGGCCGAGTCCACGGGGACGAAGCGGTACAGCAGCTCGCCGTCGCGGATCATCCCGAAGCGCTCCCGGGCGATGCGCTCCACCGCCGAATCCTGCCGCTCCAGCCGTACGGAAAGCTGGCGGAGCGAGTCCACCCCGGCGCGGGTGGCGGCGAGCTGCTCCTCGGCGGCGGCGCGCTCGCGGCGCAGGCGCACCAGGTCCCACGCGGAGTACTCGCCCCCCCAGAGGGCGTAGTATCCGGCCACCGCGAGCGCGCCTCCGGCCAGCAGGCGGCGCGCCGCGCGCGGGCTCAGCGCCACAGCGTCCTGCCGGGGTAGCGGGCGGCCGAGCCCAGCTCTTCCTCGATGCGGAGGAGCTGGTTGTACTTGGCCACGCGGTCCGTGCGCGACGCGCTCCCGGTCTTGATCTGCCCCACCCCCGTCGCCACCGCCAGGTCGGCGATGAAGGTGTCCTCCGTCTCGCCCGAGCGGTGGCTCATGACGGCGCGGTAGCCGGCTCCGCGCGCCATCTCGATCGCCTCCAGCGTCTCAGTGAGGGTGCCGATCTGGTTGACCTTGATGAGGATGCAGTTGGCGATTCCCTGCTCGATCCCCCGCGCCAGCCGCTCGGTGTTGGTCACGAAGAGGTCGTCGCCCACCAGCTGCGCCTTTTTGCCGATGGCGTCGGTCAGCAGCTTCCACCCGTCCCAGTCGTTCTCGTCAAGAGCGTCCTCGATGGAGAGGATGGGGTAGCGCTCGGCCCACTCCGCGTAGAAGCTGACCATCTCCTGCGAGGTGCGGCGCTCGTTGGTCGACTTGTGGAAGACGTACGCGCCGTCGCGGTGTAGCTCGGATGCGGCCACGTCGAGCGCGAGCACCACGTCGTCGCCCGCCGTGTAGCCGGCCTGCTCTATGGCGGTGAGGATCACGTCGAGCGCTTCCTCGTTGCTCGCCAGGTCCGGCGCGAAGCCGCCCTCGTCGCCCACGCCGGTGGACTTCTTCTGGCTCGTGAGCACCTTTTTGAGCGCGTGGAAGATCTCCGTCCCCATGCGCAGCCCTTCGGAGAAGGAGTTGGCGCCCACCGGCATCACCATGAACTCCTGGAAGTCCACGTTGTTGGCCGCGTGCGCCCCGCCGTTGAGGATGTTCATCATCGGCACGGGGAGGATGTTGGCCAGCGGGCCACCGAGGTAGCGGTACAGCGGGAGCCGGCAGTCGGCCGCGGCGGCGCGGGCGGCGGCCAGCGAGACGGCCAGCAGCGCGTTGGCGCCCAGGCGGCCCTTGTTCGGCGTGTCGTCCAGCGCGATCATCGCGCGGTCGATCCCGGTCTGGTCGAAGGCGTCCATCCCGTGAAGCGCCTGGGCGATCTCGCCGTTCACGTTGGCGACGGCGCCGCGCACGCCCTTCCCCAGGTACCGCCCCTTGTCGCCGTCTCGCAGCTCCACGGCCTCGTGCTCGCCGGTGGATGCGCCGCTGGGCACCGCCGCCCGCCCGAAAGCGCCGGAGGAAAGCACGACGTCGGCTTCGACGGTCGGATTGCCGCGCGAGTCGAGGATCTCCCGCGCGCGGATCTTCTGGATGGTCGCCATGGATGCCGGAAGTGGTTCTGCTGGAATGGTCTTCGGGAAGCGCGGCGGAACGTAGGGACGGCGGTGCAAGCTGTCAACGGAGGGCGGGCGGGCCCCCTCCCCCCGACCCCCTCCCCCGCCTGCGGGGGCGCAGGGCGGGTGAGGGGGAGAACTGCGGGGAGGTGCGCAGATCCCGTAGGGGCGCGATTCATCGCGCCCGTGCCCGCCTCCACCCCCGACGCCCGCCCCGCACGCCGATCCCCCGGTAGGGGCAGACCTGCGTGTCTGCCCACCCTCGCCCCCACCGCGAACCCCTGTGATTTCGCACCCAAACCCGTCGGGGCCGCCCCACGTGGCTGCCCGTGCCCGCCCCGGCACCGTCGCCCGCCTACCGCGCCGGCGCCAGATCCAGCGTGATCCCCGGCAGGCCGAGGTCGCTGGTTCCCGCAGGCCCTTCGCACAACCCCGACGGCAACGCCTCGGCCACGTCGCGCGGAATCAGCCCCCTGCCCCGCCCCGCGATCTCGGCGGCGCGGCCGGCGTGGAAGAGGGCCAGCGCGGCCGCCTCCCGCGGCGCGGTGCCGACGGCGAGGAAGGCGCCCGCGATGCCGCTGAGCACGTCGCCCATGCCGCCGGTGGCGATGCCGGAGTGGCCCGCGACGTTGACCAGCGTCGGAGTGCCCGCTTCCGCGACGAGCGAGGGGGCACCTTTGAGAAGCACGGTGCAGCGGAAGCGCTCGGCGGCTTCAGCGGCGGCGGCGAAGGGGTCGGCGGTGATCGCGGAGACGGGGCGATCCAGGAGGCGCCCCATCTCGCCGGGGTGCGGCGTCAGGAGGAGCGGTCGCTCGATCTCGACGCGGAGCGCGGGGTTCTTCGCGAGGAGGGTTAGGGCGTCGGCATCGAGGAGGAGGGGCGCGGCGCCACGGGCGAGGCGGCGCAGGAGGGCGAGCGAGTCCTCGTCGGTGCCCATCCCCGGGCCCGCAACCACGGCATCAACTTCCGCGAAGTCGTCGGACAGGGAGGCGCGGTCGAGGAAGAGAGCTTCGGGGAGCGAGACCTGGATGATCGCGCGGTTGTCGTCGGGCGAGACCAGGATCGCGTAGCCGGCGCCCGCCCGCAGCGCACCCATCCCCGCTAGCACCGCCGCGCCCGCCATCCCCCGCCGCCCCGCAACGATCAGGACGCGTCCCATCCGCCCCTTGTGCGCGTTGGCCGGAACGGCAGGGAGGTGATGCGCGGCCCAGGCGGGGGTGATCAGCTCCGCGCCGGCGTCAGCCAGTGGCGCGAAGCCGACCTCCACCGCCACGATCCTCCCCGCGTGCTCGCGGCCGGGGAAGAGGAGGAGTCCGCGCTTGGGAGCGCCAAAGGTGACGGTGACGGCGGCGCGGATCGCGGGACCCGGGGCGGCGCCAGTGGTCAGGTCGACGCCTGAAGGACCGTCCAGCGCCACGACAGGGACACCGCTGCGCCCGATGGCATCGATGGCGGCGGCTTCGGGCTCGCGGGGAGCGCCGCGCGCGCCGGTGCCGAGCAGTCCATCCACCACCACCGCAGCCCCCGGCAGCGCGGCGGACAACTCGTCCGCAGGGGGGATCTCCATCTCCCAGCCGTGCAGGAGCGAGAGATCGGGCGAGCGCTTGCCCACGACGACGGCCACCACCTCGCGCCCCCACGCGCGCAGCGTTCGCGCGACGACCAGCGCATCGCCGCCGTTGTTGCCGGCGCCGACGACCGCGACCACCCGACCCGCGGGGTAGAGGCGCTGCACGATGGCGGCGGCGGAGCGGCCCGCGCTTTCCATCAGCACCGCTTCGGCGATCCCGACCTGGTGGATGGAGTGCGCATCCCACGCGCGCATCTCGTCCGCGGCGAGCACGGGGACGCGCGCGCCGGCGAAGAAGGGTGTGGACATGTGTGGTGAGGCGGGCCGGCTACTTGTAGCTCTGGCCGATGGTACGGCCGAAGCTGATCTCGCCGTTGTCGATGCGGATGTTGAAGCCGCACTCCGGGTTCGTGCA